>CAZOZF010000424.1:0-1517 GCA_964584205.1 uncultured Verrucomicrobiota bacterium | reverse complement strand
TTCCCCTCGAAGTGTTCACCGATCTCCTCCAGCGTCCGACCTTTGGTCTCCGGCAGGAAGAAGAAGGCCGTGATGAAATAGATCACCGTAAACCCGGCGAACGCGAAGAACATCGTCGAGTAGCCGAACCGCCCCACCGTGGGTAGGAAAACGGCGGCAATGGTCGTCGAGACCGCCTGATTGATCAGTAGGGCAATGCTCATGCCATTAGATCGAATGCGGGTCGGCATGAGTTCGGACAATGCCAACCAGACACAAACTCCGGGCCCGATGGCAAAGAAGGCGATAAAGACAAAGATGAAAATGGCGGTGAGCCAACCGTTACCTGATGACGGGATCGGCGTCAGCAGGGCGTTCTCGATCTTCAGCGGGGCTGTTTTCGCGACCTTCAGATCCGCAAAGGGATTCTTGAAGAACGCCTCGACCGCACTGGTGGGCACACAACTGCCACGATCAATCGTCAGGGCCGCACCCAGATCGGTGGAACGAACCACCTTGGTAGCCGCCCGGAAATCACCGTAGGAATAGATGACAATCAGGGTCGTCGGGAGCCCGGCAATGGCCTTCCCGGCATCGCCAGCGGTCGCCAGAAGCGCGGAAGCGGCGGTCTCGCTGTAGGGGATTACAGCACTCTGCTCAACCGGGTTAACCCGTTGTTGGACGGCCTCACGGCAATCCACCCGCAGTTTCTCAGTCTTATTGAAAACAGACCCCACGCACAAGAGCGCGACGATGATACCGGCACTTCCCAGAGACAGCAGAAACTTGCGTCCCTTGCGATCCACCAGCATGATGGCCCCGATGGTCATGACAAAATTCACCACTGTGAGGAACAAATACCCCAGGTGGGCTTCCTTATCGCTCAAGCCCGCCTGAATGAGAATAGTGGCGTTATAGCCGATGATGGAGTTGATCCCGGTGGCCTGGTTACAGGCCAGAATGACGCAGGCCAGAAGAAACGGAATCACATAACGCCGCTGGAACAGGGATTCCCGGATCACTTCCCCGGCCGTGGAGGTTCTGGTCATTTCCTCGTTGGCAATCTTCTGCATTTCCACAAGTTCAAGCTCAACTTGCTCAGGGGATCGGGAACGACTTAGCGCCGTGCGGGCCGCCTCCACTTTCCCCCGGCGGAAAAGCCAGCGCGGAGATTCTGAAACCATAAAGCCCCCGAGTATAAACAAGATTCCCGGCGGCAGGGACATCCAGAAGATGCTGCGCCAGGCATTATCCTTAAACGCGAAAATCTTGGCGGCATCATGGAGTTTTTCAACCTCCTCGACCCTGATGCTAAAGTAAAATCCAATCACAGCCGCCACGACGATACCCAGCGTAAGAAGCCACTGGAAAATTCCGGTACCCTTGCCGCGGCTTGACGCCCCGAGACATTCAGCCAGATAGAGAGGAACGGTCACGCCGATGAGGCCGGCGCTGATGCCCTGAAGCAGGCGCCCCATCACAAGCGGCCCGAAGCCCTGCGCGAGGGCGATCATCGGAATGCTGGCCACAAACAGAAC
>CAZOZF010000423.1:0-1522 GCA_964584205.1 uncultured Verrucomicrobiota bacterium | reverse complement strand
GCTTGCCCCGCAGCAGCAGGCGCCCCAGTTGGCCAAGCCAGACTCCCGCGATGGCGGAAGCGGCCTGGACCCACTCGGGTTCAACCCGCAGTCCGTACTGGCCGGCCAACGCCACCACACGGGCAAGCATGGGGCCGAGGCCGCCGGTGCCCAGAAGTTGCACGACGGCTACCCGCTTGCACCCGCGTGAGGCCAGGTGCTCGAAGGCCTTCGGGAGAAAGGCTTCTGTATCGGGATAGATGGCCGGATAACCGTCAAGATTGCGCCCCGCCTCGATGGACACCCGCGGCAGGCCGGGAATGCCGACAAGGGGCGATTTCGCGAAATGCAGCGCGAAGGGGCTGGCCGCAAAGACCAACCCGGCCAGCCGGTGGGACTGCGCCATCCGCAGGAGACGATCGTAGTCCGATCCTTCCTCCCAACGGGCACCGACATCGTAGAACGACAGCACACGGCGTTCGGGATTCTGCCAGCGCTCCGCCTCATCATGGATGGCGCGGTAAAACTGCGAGGGCAAGACGTCGGGATTGAACGGATAGGCAAAGGCGAACTGCGACAAGTGCGGCGGATGAGGCACGACAAACGTTCCCCTCCCCGAACGGGTCTCAATGAACCCATCCTCGGCCAGCACCC
Organism: uncultured Verrucomicrobiota bacterium; assembly: GCA_964584205.1. Lineage (GTDB taxonomy): Bacteria > Verrucomicrobiota > Kiritimatiellia > CAIKKV01 > CAITUY01 > JAABPW01. The sequence continues at coordinate 889 of CAZOZF010000423.1, read as the reverse complement.
GAATCGCATCGGAAATCGTCTGGGTCTCGGCATCGAACCGCCGCTTGAGTTCCACGAACGTGGGGAGACGGCTTCCCGGCGCCAATTTACCGGAGATAATCAGGGATCGCAAATGCCGCACCACCGGGTCGCGCTTGACCGGAGGCCGTCGTAGAACTCTGGATCTGATCGTATTCATGCGCACTAATAATTGATTACGCATATATAGTACACCATGGCCCTGACAAAACGCAACATGATTTCGTCACAATTTCATCTTTTCTTTTGTGATGCGCCCTTTCGCCTTTCGTTCATGCGGGCTCACTTATTGCAGCTTGACCCCGATGGCGTTTAAAGAACGCTTACACACGCCGCACCGTGACTAGTGCGGCGGCATTCGTCCGGTCAAAGCCGCCACCGGGAACCGGAATCGTCACCCCCTGCTCCATCAGTTCGCGGCCGGTTGCCCGGCGCGCAGGGCCGTCAGGTCCCGCCGTCACGACATAGACAGGGCGAGGATCGAGATCCCTCAGGACCCACGGCCGCATGGCGCCGGCCACCCCCAGGCGACAAACGAAGACCAGGCTGTCCGTGCTTGCCGTATCCTGCAGTTGGAATCCGACCCAACCTTCGCGCGCAGCAAGCGACTCTGGCGGGGTCAACAGGTGCGCCACCGCTCGCGTCAGAAACCGCCGGTGCCGCTTGAAGAAACGCACCCATTGGGCGATTCGCCCGCTCGCTTCCGCAGGCAATCCGGCCAGGTCGCCGCTGAACCCCAGCATGCCTGGCATCGCGGCCAGGATCGCGAAGTCGACCTCCACCGTTTCAGCCGGTTCCCACACCGCGCCGCGCGGAGGATTAGTCAGGGACAGGCACCAGATCCTCACCGTTTCGGAATCAGGGTAAGACA
>CAZOZF010000422.1:0-1531 GCA_964584205.1 uncultured Verrucomicrobiota bacterium | reverse complement strand
GGTGAATCCCGAACCCAAAGGAGAAGTCGCAGTTCCCGAAGAGGAAGGAACGGGTCAACCTGACCAATCCATTCCGTCATCGCCTCCAGAGAAGGCTTCCGAATAACTCCAACAGCAAACTTCCCTAAAAGAGATATTTACGGTACGGTGATGCCTTACTTGAGTCCTTTCACCAATAGAGGGGCAATTATGAGCGCAATCTGGATAAACAAAGTCGTCGTCAAGCGGTTTAGGAGCTTTCCATCCGCGTCTCTTTCTTTTGATAACCCGCTCTTTCTGGTAGGGCGAAACGGTTCCGGGAAGAGCAATTTGGCGGATGTGTTTAGTTTTGTGTCCGAGGCGATGGTTTCGCCCCTGCAGGCTGTATTTGATAGAAGGGGCGGCATTTCGTCGGTTCGGAACCGCAGTTCGGGGAGAAGCTATCCTCCCAATTTGGGCATCGCCTTTGAATTTGGCTCTGTAAATGGCGTTAAAAGCGGCCGGTTCGCGTTCGAAGTCAAGGCGTTGCCCAACTACGGCTATCAGATTGTCCGTGAACAGTGTCTTGTTTGTAAGAAAGACGGGATACGCTGGTGGTATGATCGGTCAAAAAATTGGCGGACAAATGCAGAAGGCCTTACGCCGGCATTGGAAGACTCTGCCATATGCCTGCCGCTTGTTGGTGGCGATGAACGTTTTGCGCCCATATTTCGGACCTTGAGCGCCATGCGGGTTTACTCGATTGAGCCGGGAAAACTGCGTGAGATGCAGGATCCAGATAGCGGGGTGGCGCTAAAACCCGATGGAGGAAATGCCGCCAGTGTACTCCAGGAATTGTCGAGGGGGGAGGGCGCGAAGGAGAGAATGGCGGAAATCAATCGCCTCCTGGAAACGATTGTGCCAGCCACGCAGTCGGTTGCTCCCAAGAAGCACGGCAATAAAATCTCGATGGCATTTTCCCAGGAGTGGGGCGAAGGAAAGAAGCTGAACTTCGACGCGTACAATATGTCGGATGGTACGCTTCGTTCGCTTGGGTTGATCATGGCTGTCTATCAAATGCCCAGTCCGCGCCTTCTGGTGATCGAAGAGCCCGAAGCCACGATTCATCCCGGGGCGCTGGGCGCAGTGCTTGATTTGATACGCAAGGCCTCCAAAACCATGCAGGTTGTTGTTACTACCCACAGTCCTGAATTGTTGGATGATAAATGGATTCAGGATAAAAATCTTCGCATCGTCACATGGAGTGAGGGTGCATCGCATGTGGTGCTTCCGTCAGATGCGACCCGCAAAGCCATGCAGCAACACCTCATGGGGGCCGGTGAGTTGTTGCGATCCAATGCTCTGACTCACGATGAACTTTTTGCGGGGGAAGATGACCTTCAGAATGGAAACCTTTTCGAGGCGCTGGAGTGAAAATATATCCGATTGTCGAAGGTCATGGCGAGGTCGAGGCTGTGCCGGTACTAATGAGGCGCCTGCTGGCTGAATCTCAATGTTTTGGAGTTCAAGTTGGACGGCCAATCAAACGCACGCAAGCTCAATTCCGTAGTCG
>CAZOZF010000421.1:0-1552 GCA_964584205.1 uncultured Verrucomicrobiota bacterium | reverse complement strand
ATAATCCGTCGTCTCCGTCGGCCACCAGCAAAACCCGCCGGCATGTTTGCACACCAAGATGATCCCCTTCGCACCCCAGGACTCCGCGACGGCCATCCACTGATCCACGTCAAGTTTGCCCAGCTTCATGTCGGAAAGCTTCGTGGTGTGATTGTCATATTCTTTCCCCTGCCAGGCGCCGGGGGCGAGATGGACAAACATGATCCGCTCCTGCTCGTGCCAGGCATATTGAACCGGTGTCGGTTTCGCCAGTTGTGACTCTTTCGCCACCACCGTCTCTGCGGCCCGCACGCCCGGCAAGACGGAACACAGACAGACGCCGATCATTAATCCCGCTATTCCCTTTTTCATATTATTCTTTCCTTCCATTCGATTATTCCTGGCTTCAATAGGCCATGAGTTCCACCAGCTTGAATTTCGGATTGGCCGCGTTCTTGACGGCGGTCACCTTGATATACCTCATCTTGGCCGGCAGGAACTCATAGCTATAGCCCTCCTTCGAGGCCAGTTCCTTGTTCTCGCTTTGATCCTGGAGCAAGGTCCAATCCTTGCCGTCAGCCGAGCCTTCCAGGATGTAGCAATAGGCCTGTCGTGGCTCGCCATAATAGGGCACCACGATGACCCGGCTCACATCCACAATCTTGCCCAAATCCACATTGACCAACGCGGGAGACCAGGAGGGATCGGCCTCCCAATATTCATGCGTGTTCCCCCGCTTGCCATCGGTCACAAACCGGCGGAGGCTCCGGTTCTGGGAGACAGTGGAATTATATCCCCCGGTGGACAAGGATCGTTCAACCTGGCTCGCCGCGTGCAGGCTCTTACGTCCATTTTCATCCGTGATCATGGGGGGGGCGATCAGGCGAGGCAGGGGCGATTTTCCCGATTTCAGCCCGGCATTGTAACGCCGCACATATTCGTGCGAGTAGGCCTCGGTGACGAGTTTGAAGCTCAGAGGTTCCGCTGGATGCGCCTTTTCCTCATCGGTCAGGAAGCCTGCTGGGCGTGTTGCTGGCATCTCGGGGCGTTGCCCCGGCCAGAAGCCCTGTTCCTGCCGATAGGTCATCAGGATGTCCTGATAGGCATTCTTATCGGCGCCCTGATCCAATTTCCAGGTGAGCGACAAGGTCGTTGCATCCGGACTCAGATAAACCGCATTCCCCTTTCGTTCTGACGACTTGGCGTCCGTCGTGAAGGAGACGTCCTTCACGAAGTACGGAATCCGGACCACAAGATGGCCGGGCTGGGCGCGGAACTGTTTCTCGAATTTCAACTCGGCACCGGATTCCCCGAAGCGCATCGAAGCGGAAATCGTGCCGAACTCGGTCAGGGCATTGCGCACGGAGATCGTCTGGCCGGGCTTGACCCAGGCTGGCGAGACGACGGAGAACAGATACAAATCACGTTTTTCCGGTTCCAGGCCCAAGTCTCCGCCATATTCCATGACGAACATGTTGCGGATGAATCCGGCGATCTTCGAGGCGCCCCACGCGTGCGGCGGCGGGAACCCGTGGACAATGCGGTCGGTCCACGGCTCGACCTGGTTCTCGAA
>CAZOZF010000420.1:0-1616 GCA_964584205.1 uncultured Verrucomicrobiota bacterium | reverse complement strand
AGAATAGTACGACGCGGATTGACTTTTCAGGGACATCGTTGTAGGTAATGTCCTCATTTGTCCAAATCAATTCTCATGGTGACATTATGCAATTGGGTGTACGAGATGTTGCGCGGATTTTGAATGTTTCCGAAAAATCCATTTACAGGTGGATTCAGCAAGGACAACTTCCCGCCTATAAGGTCAACGAGCAGTATCGTTTTAACCGGGCAGAGCTTCTGGAATGGGCTAATGCCCAGAAAATCAATGTTTCATCCGAGATGTTTTCCGAACCGGATGCTGCGGCTGAACTGATGCCGGATTTCGCCGAGTCGCTGGAGGCAGGCGGAATTTTCTATCGTTTGGAGGGAAACGATAAGGAGTCCGCCCTTCGCTCCGCTGTGGGTGTGATGAAACTACCGCCGGACATGGATCGGGAGCTGCTGCTTCGCGTTTTGCTGGCCCGCGAATCGATGGCTTCAACCGGAATCGGTGAAGGCATCGCCATTCCCCATGTGCGCAACCCCATTGTGCTCTCCGTCAACCACCCGGCCATTTGCCTATGTTTTCTTGAAAAACCGATTGAGTTCGGAGCGATTGATGATCTTCCGGTTCATACGTTGTTTACATTGGTGAGCCCGACGGTTCGGATTCATCTGTATATGCTCTCCCGATTAGCCCATGCCTTGCGGGATCCCGGGTTCAAGGACTGTGTGGCCCGGCAGGGTTCGCGCGAGGAAATACTGGCGGCGGCGCGCGCCATGATCGTTCCCGTACCCAAACCGACCAGTGAGCATTGAACTTCCAACATTGACGTGGCTGTTGATCTCCATGGCGTGTTTTTTAGGCGGCGGGTTTTTGTCGCTTTTTTGGGGACGATTGCCTGATCTCTCCTCTCGCTTCGGGGTAGGCGGGGCGGTGGCGGGGTCGGTTATCGGCCTCTGGCCCGTTCTGCAGTCTCTGGGTGGCGCCGGAGTCGAATCCGTTCGCTTTGCCTGGAATGTTCCCAATGGTCTGTTTCATATCCAGCTCGACGCCCTGTCGGCATTTTTTCTGCTTCCCATATTCATCCTGACGCCACTGGCGGCGATCTATGGCGGGGACTATATGCGCTCTTTTTCGGGACGCAAATCACTGCGATCCCATTGGCTTTTCTTCAACCTGTTTATTTTCGGGATGACGCTGGTGATACTCGCCCGTCACGCCCTTCTGTTTCTGGTGGCGTGGGAAGTGATGTCGTTATCCGCCTTCTTTCTGGTTACTTTCGAGCATGAAAAAAAAGAGGTGCGACCGGCAGGCTGGATCTACCTGATTGCCGCGCATGTGGGGGCGGCGGTTCTTCTGGCTTTCTTTCTGGTGCTTGGTCGGCATGCCGGCTCGCTTGACTTTGACCAGTTCATGGCGGCCGGGCCGCTGGCGCCCTCCCTTTCCGCCATTCTATTTTTTATGGCGATTGTAGGATTCGGAACCAAGGCGGGTTTCGTTCCGTTTCACATCTGGCTTCCCGAAGCGCATCCGGCGGCGCCCAGTCATGTTTCCGCCCTGATGTCCGGAGTGATGATTAAAATCGGCATTTACGGGATTCTGAGGATGATGATGTTTCTGGGTCCGCCGGCGCCCTGGTGGGGGCCTGTGCT
>CAZOZF010000419.1:0-1621 GCA_964584205.1 uncultured Verrucomicrobiota bacterium | reverse complement strand
CGAGACCCTTCCCGGCGCCCATTCCCGCCGCATCACCCTCCGCTCCCCAATGCCCCTGAAGGGGTGAAGAGAAGATTTTACCACCCGCTTCGCTGGAGCAAACGGAGGGGAAGCAGGGGAGAGAAGAAAGAGAAAATGTTGCGGCATTTTCGTTCGGGAGTACCCGAGCCAAAAATTCCGCAACACCATTCCCGGAGGAGGACAGGAGTAGGGTTTAATCGTGCGGAGCACAACAGGAGTCGGTCTCCACTATTCTTCACCAGGAGGTGTTTCGCGATTTTTCAAAACGGGGTACTCTCCGTTCTGAAAAATCGCGAAACATTTTCTTTCTCTCTCCCATCCCCTCCGTTTTCTCCAGCGAAGCGGGTGGTAAATCATTATTCGGGAGTCCGGCATTGCATCCGGGCGGGAGCTTCGCTAGCATGAAACCACATTTTGTGAAGCAACCTGTGGGGTGAATTATGCTGGATATCAAATTAATTCGGGATCATGAGGACACGGTTCGGCAGGGGCTGAAGGCCCGTAATGCGAGCCTGGAATTTCTGGATGCCGTTGTGGCGGATGATACTCAACGCCGGAAATTGGTGACGGAAGTCGAAACTCTCAAGAACCAGCGCAATGTGGTGTCGAAGGACATCGGCATGCTGAAAAGCAAGGGGCAGGATACTGCGGCGACCCAGAAATCCATGCGTGACCTGGGTGACCTGATTGCGCAAAAGGACAACGAGGTCCGGGATCTTGAGGCGCGTCTGAAGGATAACCTGCTTCGCATTCCCAATCTCCCCCACAGCAGCCTGCCCGTTGGAACCGATGCCTCGGCCAATGTCGTGGTTCGCAGCTATGGCACGCCGCGCCAGTTCACCTTCCAGCCGAAAGGCCATGTGGAGGTGGGCGAGAAGTTGGGGATTTTTGACTTTACCCGCGGTGCCAAGATAGCCGGCTCGGGATTTCCGCTGTTTCTCGGAATGGGTTCGAAACTCCAGCGCGCCCTGATCCAGTTCATGCTGGACCTGCACACCACCGAACATGGTTACACGGAAATGTTGCCGCCGTTCGTGGTCAACACCGCTTCAATGATCGGAACCGGTCAGCTTCCGAAAATGGCGGAGGATATGTATCACGCCACCGATGACCTGTGGTTGATCCCGACGGCCGAGGTGCCGGTAACAAATTTCTACCGGGACGACATCATCGACAAACCGCTTCCGGTTTACCTGACGGCCTATACGCCCTGTTTCCGGCGCGAGGCCGGTGCCGCCGGCAAGGAGACCCGGGGGATCATCCGGGTGCACCAGTTCGACAAAGTGGAGATGGTGAAATTTGTGGAGCCCTCGACCTCTTATGCCGAGTTGGAGACGTTGGTGGTGAATGCCGAGACTGTGTTGCAGCGGTTGGGGCTCTCCTATCGCGTGTTGTCGCTCTGCACGGGTGACATCAGTTTTGCGGCGGCCAAGTGCTACGATATCGAGCTTTGGGCGCCGGGCCAGAATGGCTGGCTGGAAGTGTCGTCCTGCAGCAATTTCGAATCCTTCCAGGCGCGGCGCGCGAACATCCGCTACCGGCGCCAGGATGGCAAGCTGGACTTCGTGCACACCCTGAACGGATCCGGCGTTGCCTTGGC
>CAZOZF010000418.1:0-1650 GCA_964584205.1 uncultured Verrucomicrobiota bacterium | reverse complement strand
CCCTTGTCGGCGCTCACCAGGGTGGCATGGTTTTCAAGTGCAAGTGCCGCGATATAATAATCCGTCACACCATCCCCTGCCCCTCCGCCTGAACAAAGACCTGAAAACAGCGCGCCATGATTCGGCCCCGCATGGATCCGGCGAACATTTTTTGCCATGCTTAAGGCTTCCATGAACGCCCAGGCCGCCTTCCAAGTGGCTGCAGGTAACTCCCCCAGCGGCTTGGTCATCAACCTGAGAAAGGCCAGTTCAACCGGCACGACGAGCCCGATCATCTCGTTACCCGCCAGTGCCCCTCGCAACCACTCGGACGCGCGCTCGTGCTGGGGAAATTCCTTGCGAAAGGCATAGATCAAGACATTGGCATCGGGAATCATCATGAGCGACGCCCCACGACCCCCGACTTCTTCCGCCTGATACCCAAGCCCGTCATGATCTTGCCATCCTGCTCTTGATCCACCGCCCGAATAGCCGAAGTCAGATCATAAGACGCCGACAACCGCTTCCCGCTATCGAACACGGGCAGATCTGCGCCGACAGAAGCCTCCTGATTCCGCCCAACGCGCACCCGGAACGCCAGAGCTTCCTCAAGAAACCGGGTCAACGTCATCCCCTCCCGCGCGGCCTCAGCCTTTGCCTCACGAAATATAACATCATTAATTCGCAATGTTGTTTGCATGATTTAAATCTATCAAATGACAGATAACTGTCAAGTAACCGAAAAAACGTCACCCCTCCGTTGCTACGGGCGGAATAGTCGGATGCGCACCGCCCGTGTCGGACTCCTGCTTGGCATTGGCCAAGTCAATCTCATCACGGAACCGGCGAAAATCACCCAGGCGCTTCGTCGCGGCATCAAAAAGAATCTCAGGATCAACCACATCATACCCATGTACAATCAGGTTACGCATACGAACCATGGATCGATACGGCTCCGCCTCTTTCAAGATCCCCATCACCACAAGTCTTTCAATGGCCTCGACGGCGGTTGCCATAGGGCCGCCCCCAGCCAGGGAAATGATTCGCTCCGAGACATCAATCATAATTTCAGCGCACACCTGAATCGTCCTCTCGGAAATCGTCCTCAAGGCCCAATCGCCGCAAAATCGCTCCAGAGGGACAGCCTTCAAGTGGCTTTCCAACTTCACAAGGTGCTGATCCATGAGTGCCAATTTCCGCTGAATGATTCCATTCCATCTCAAGCTCATGCGGCCACCGTCTTTCGCTCAAGCCGGTATGCGGCCTGTCTCTCGTAATCGTGCATCTGACTCTCGTATTCCCGGCAGGCCAGGGAAAAGGCATCCTGGAAACGTTCCTGATCCCGAGTAAAAAGGAGCCGCCCCTTCAGTGCTTCAAAGCGGTACACAGGCTCAGTCCCGTCAAAACGCCCCACATCCACATCCACTCCAGGCGCCAGCCGCCCAACAACCTGGGCGATCCGACCCCGTAGTTCATAGGTCAAGCGATCCCGCAACCCGATCGCCAGATCCAGATCACCGCCCGGCGGAATCCGTCCATCCCGGCCAGACCCCATGAGCAAAATAAAATCCACCTCTGGACACTCCGCACGAAGCGCCTCCCCAAGGGCCGCAGGATCAAAAACCACGGCCGCTCCTTCAGGTTTAAATTCTCGTTTTGAAAGGGACATGT
>CAZOZF010000417.1:0-1675 GCA_964584205.1 uncultured Verrucomicrobiota bacterium | reverse complement strand
ATCCACTGGTGGCCGCCGACCTCCGGGCGGCGGCTGATCGCGCCCGGAGGTCGCGGTCCACCTTTGGTGGATGTCCAGATTATTTCAGGAACTTTAGTAAATGCAATCCGTCCGCCATTCTCATAGGGCCACCTTCATAGAATGGCGGGAGTCCTCGACCGCCGCATGCGCATCCCGGGTCCATTGGCTGCTGGGGACATCCGCCCGCAACTCAAACGCCGTCTCCAGAATTGCCGTAATCTTCTCGTCCGCCACCTTCTCATCCATGTTGACACAGCACAAACCCGTCAATGCCGGATCACCGGCATCGGCGACCAATCGCCGGATATCGTTGCGAATTTCCTCGACCGTCTGCCTGGCCAGTTCCACGGGGCTTAACCGGATGTTTAAGAACGTGTCAGGAAGGGTTTCCCTGAGCAACCTTAAATTGCCGCCCCACCCCACATCGAGAAACGCGAGTTTCGGGATCTTCGCAAACGCTCCGGCGTAACGATGGGGATCAGCTCCGCAGTAGTGGATGCCGAACACGTCATGATTCCGGCTCCACGCCTGGTCAATCGGCATGAGGAATGTCTCGTAATCGTCAACGGAAATCATGGTATGCGAACATTCCGAATGAAGATAGACCGGCTTTCTGAAAAAACGCACACTACGGTTGACGGCCACACTCGACGTCCCCGTCTCCTGCTCCACCTGCCCCACAAAGCGCTCGATCACACGCCCGATTCCGGCAAAGAAGGCTCCGGTTTCCTCGGGCTGGTCATACATATCCTCAAAGATCCGCTGCCCGCGCAGATCCATGGCTATATTCAGAACTCCACCCCAATTGACGTCGCCCTCAAGCCGCCCGAAACGAGCCTTGAGCGTTTCCATCATCCGAATGAAACGCGTATAGGACGAACTCCGGAAGGCTGACTCTTCATCAATGGCCAGGTCTGTCTTGCCGGCTGACACCACTTCCGGAGGCGCGGCTTCCTTGTAGTGCACTTCACAACCGAGCATTTCCGACACGAGATACCCCGCGGCAAGATGCACCGGCCCGACAACCGGATGATCCGCCTGGTGATCAGCCCCCAGGCCGTAACCGCCCCACCGGTCGTACAGGGCCTTCTCCATCCTGCGCTCAACCTCCACGCGCCTGGCCGGATGGTAAAAGAAATCCTCATCGAAAGTAATACCCACGCGATTGTTCCACCACGCCGGGGCGAACACAAACTCAACGGGCAACCTCTGTGTCACCAGACTAGACAAGGCACAACTCGTGGATTCGCTCATAGGCCTCGGCCTTCTCCTGCGGGGTTTGACAACACGTTACCATAATCAACTTTCAGGCGCAAGGGGCTCACAACCGTGCATCAGCAATTCGCATTATGGCCGCTGGGCGAGGTCAAAGACCGACTAAAGTCGGTACACCAACGCCGGAATATGATGATTTCAGCCCGTTGGTGTACCGCCTTCAGGCGGTCTTCGGCCATAATGCGAACTGCTGACCGTGCATCGATTCCGCACTGCTATAATTGAACTGCGTGTTCCTCAGGGTTTCTCCCTTAGCGCCGGGCGAATGGCTTCGGCCACCGCATTGGCAAAAAGATTGCAGCCTTCGGCCTTGTAGAGGTCGTTATAGCCAATCCGAAATAATGCTGGAAGATGGAGTTCAGGTCCCCTATAAATTCGC
>CAZOZF010000416.1:0-1701 GCA_964584205.1 uncultured Verrucomicrobiota bacterium | reverse complement strand
TAGCGCACCCCGTCAAACCGGGACAGGTTGGCCGACGCCTCAGCCGGAGCAATGATGTAGTAAGTGGCAATGGCCTCACGGGAGCGTGGCAACGCCACCTCAACGATCCGGGCCCCCAGACCTCGACACACCTCAATAGCCTCCTGCACCCGGCGCTCCACATCCACATGGAGCCCGCCGACAAAATACTCGCGCGGCAAGCCCAGCGTCATCCCTTTCAGATCCTTCTGGAGGGCCGCCTTGTAATCCGGAACAGGCGCGGACAGCGAACTGGAATCCGCCGGATCACCGCCCGCCATCACCTGAAGCAACAGCGCGGCATCGGCCACCGTCTTGGTCATTGGCCCGATCTGGTCCAGGGACGAGGCATACGCCGTCAGCCCATAACGGGATATCCGGCCATAGGTCGGCTTCAGGCCGACACAGCCACAAAAGGATGCTGGCTGACGCACCGAGCCGCCGGTGTCGGACCCTAACGCCGCAATGGCTTCATCTGCGGCCACAACGGCTGCAGAACCGCCGCTGGAGCCGCCGGGAACGCAGTCCGGATTCCAGGGATTCCGGGTGACACCATAGGCCGAGTTTTCAGTGGAAGAACCCATAGCGAACTCGTCCATATTGGTCCGTCCCAGAAACACCGCCCCTTCCGCCCGGAGCCGGGAAATGGCGGTGGCATCATAAGGGGAGGTGTAGCCCTTCAGGATTTTCGAACCACAGGTACAGGGCTGGCCTTTTACATTAAGAACATCCTTGATCGCAATCGGCACGCCGAGCAACCTGCCCTTGTTGCCAGCGGCACGCGCCTCATCAGCCGCCCTAGCCTGGGCTAAGGCTCCCTCGACATCCACCGTTAGATAACCATGAAGCAGGTCATCTTTCTGACGAATGGCCTCCAATAGGGATTGAACCACATCCTGGGATCGGCATTCGCGCCGATCCAGACATTCCAAAATTTCGTGTATGGTCAGGGTATTAAGAATTTTCACATCTTCAGTCACTTCGTTAATCTCCTTAGCATTTCAAACAGCATGATCCCGAGTGACACTGAAAAAATGTGAAAATAACCTGAAAAGGGGTGAAATGATCCCATTCCCGTGACCTTATGCAAACGCCAACCGGCGCCCCTTCGGTTCTGGAATGAAATCGCCGAACTCACGGGATGTTTTGATCCACAATGCTGCCGCCTGCCGCACACTGGTCAAGGCATCACGTTGCGTCTTGCCATGGGCCATACAACCGGCGAGCTCAGGAATCTCGGCCACATAGGCCGCATCTTCCTTGCTCCAATAGATGATGACTTCATATTTATCCATGTCAGTCTCCCAGGCGATACTTCAAAATCACGTTCCGAACCTGCTTCACCTGATAGGGCTTGGCTTTGTTACCGTCCCGCTGAAGGTTAATCTTCTCCTCAACCCCAGCCATCCTGAACATATGATGGCTACCACTGACGCGCATCTCAAAACCCATCCGGTGCAAAAGTCGGATCAAATCAGAAAAACCAATATTCGCATCGGCTCTGCCGCTCAATACTTGATCCAGCAGTTTTTCGTCTTTGCCCATGGTTAAAATCTACCATACACATCCAATTTCCGCAACGCCATCTGTTTGTCTCTTATGTTGAGCTCAACATAACAGGAAGATAGTATTTCGCCCGTGACACATCGCATTAAAGTTTCCTTGTTTGTTCAGTCAGACGAT
>CAZOZF010000415.1:0-1722 GCA_964584205.1 uncultured Verrucomicrobiota bacterium | reverse complement strand
CCCGATGCCTGAAGTTGAGATCAAGAAGGCCTGGTGACGTCGGGGAATCAGGGCCACTTTGGGACAGGAATCCTGGGTGACATTTGAGAATCAATATAGCGTGCTGAACCGGTTTAGCATTGGTGTTTTAAAGCATGCCGCCTGATATACCGGCGGAGACCGCCGGCTCCAAGGAAGGCCCCTGGAGCCGGCCGTCCCCGGCCGGTGGTATTTTGACATCGAACGAAGCCCGCCTACAGGATCGAGGCGCGGTTCACACCCTGTTGGGCTGGAATAATCCGAACCGGTGGGCCTTGTTGACGGCGGCCGGGGCGTTGGTGACGTTGAGCTTCTCGTAGATCCGTTCGATGTAGGTGACCACGGTTGTGGCGCTGATGTCGAGCTTGGCAGCGATTCTCCAAGACCATGAGGCAGGTGTTCCAGAACGAAGGGTGTCCTATGAAATGAGGACATACATTCGGGCTGGATTTGAGATGATAACTGCATAGGAAAAGGAGAGGTAAGGAATGATGAGAAAAGTCATGGCGGTGTTGGTTGTAGGTGCGACTTGCCTGGTAAATGTCCATGGGGAGGAATCGCTCGCTCCGCTGCAGGATGGCAAGGCGCCCCAGACCGTCACGGAGCTGTGGGCGGGCTATGACCCCCGCCAGGAGCCACTGGAGATCGAGGTGCTCAAGGAATGGGAGGAGGACGGCGTGGTGCTGCGGGTGGTCCGCTACCGCATTGGCATCTTCAAGGGGCAGAAAGCCATGATGGCGGCGGTGTATGGGTACCCGATCACCAATTATGGGGCAAAAGTCGGTGATGACTTTCTCAATACCACGGCCATCCAATCTGCGATCGACGTGTGCAGCAAGGCGGGCGGCGGGCGGGTCACGATACCGGCAGGCCGTTTTGTGACCGGCACGATCTTCCTCAAGGATAACGTGACGGTGCAGGTTGATCAGGGGGCCGTGCTGCTGGGCAGCACTAACCTTGCGGACTATGCCACGACTGTCAGAGGTGCCATTGAGGCGCCAGCCTTTAACCGCTGCCTGATCTATGCGTATAGGGCGAAGAATATCGGCTTTACCGGAAAAGGCCTCGTGGACGCACGGGGAACCCCGGCGGCATTCCCGGTAAACAGTGGCCAGAAACTGGGTGAACGACCGATGCTCATGAGGTTTGTCGAATGTGAGAATGTCAGCTTCAAGGATTTGTCGTTCAAGAATCCGGCTTCCTGGGGCCTTCACATGGTCTCGTGCCGGAATTTGCATTTTGAGGGGATCCGGATGGAGAGTAAGCATAACAACACCAACAATGACGGAATTGATCTGGATGGATGTGTGGACGTGCTGGTCGAGGATTGTGTGATCAAATCCGGGGACGATGCCCTCTGCCTGAAGAGCACGACGTCTCAGTCTTGCTCCAACATCGTGGTGCGCGGTTGTGAGCTCAGTAGTGATACGGCCGCGGTCAAGCTCGGCACCTCGTCCAGTGTCCTCTATGCGCGGCATGTCAGCGGGCTTACGGTTCGGAATCTAGAGGCGACGTTCGACAAGCCTGACGTCCGTCGTCCGATCTGTCTGGAGGATGTGGAAGGGATGGAGCAGACAGGGGTGGTGGTTCATTGACGGTGGTGGGGATGAAGACGCAGGCTCCCCGACCTCTTCGAGTCGGGGAAGCCAGCCCTACAAGGTGGAATCGCATTGTAGGCCGAGCTTCCCCGACCCGAAGGAGTCG
>CAZOZF010000414.1:0-1744 GCA_964584205.1 uncultured Verrucomicrobiota bacterium | reverse complement strand
CGCCGCCGAGAAAGTTATTGCGCTCGATCAGCAGGGTTTTCGCCCCCGCCCGCGCGGCGGCGATCGCGGCGGCCGTTCCGCCGAACCCGCCGCCGCAGACGATCACGTCGAACTCGCCGCGGACGGGGATTTCACGCATTTGCTCTCTCAGTGTGCTCATGGCTTTTGCGTTCACTAGACGGCCAAGAATGGCCGCTCGCTGTTACGGCGGTGCGGCATTCTTGCCGCACATCTCCGCCACCCATTGGTTCATCTGCGAACATCGCTCCCGGGTCAGGGGCTGCTTGCGCCCCGTGCAGGGGAAAGGTGAAAGCACAAGCAGCCGCCCCTTCGCGCAGAGGTCAAAGTAGGCCCCTGAGGGTTTGTATACCGGCGGGAAACCATCCGGCTTGATCAGGATCAGGCTGCCATACTCTTGTTCCATGACCATTCGCGCGATTTCCTTCTCGCCGGGCGATATGAACGGGGAGACCATAACGGTTCCGCGCCACGTTCGGTCCGCGACCTGGGTCTTCACTTCGGCGAGGTCTGAAGCCGTCGCGCGCCGCGAGATTTGGACAGGCATCAGATCCGGCTTGTCGAGAAGAAACAGGTTTCCAAAGCCCGCCCAGTTCATGTCGGCAGGAAGGCGGGGACTGTCCAGGCGGTTAACGCGAACGAACAGATCCGGGTTCGCTTTTCGGACACAGTAGCGTCTGGGGTTGTCGTGGATGTAATGGCGTTCGGCGCTCAGCATGTCGGAGTTCATGATGGCCCGGTCGTGGTAACCCGCTTCCCAGACCGCGAGCGAGGAATCGCCGAAGTGTTTGCGCAACTCTGAGGTCACGCCGCTCTTGAAGCCACGAAGCGTCTCACCGACGGGTTTGGAAAGCGGCTCCTTGACGTAGATGATCCCGTGCAGATGGTCCGGCATGACCACCAGCGTATTGGTCTCGATGGCCGGACGATGCGAGGGGATCGCCAGCCAGAGCTGCCGCACAAGCGTGCCAGCGTCGGAGAGGTGCGTGGCGTGGTCGCGGCAGGCCCCGAAAAGCCGGCATCGGCCGGCCGTCACGATCGTGATCATGTAGAACCCGACCCGTGAATAGTCATGCACTAACATGCGTTTTCCTGCCATACATCCAGCTCCCGCTGCCAAGAATGGCCCGCGGTTACCGCGGAACGCCGCAATCCAGATAGATCACCTGCACCCGGGCCTCGCCCGTCGTTACGACGACCTCGTTGCGGCCATCGGCGATGGCGGCCCGGGGCAGAACCCAGGCGCGGCGGTGCGACGGGGGGCTGATCATGCCGTCGAACGGGTTGCCGAAGAACCGGGACACGTCGGGGGTCGGTTCGAGCGCACGGCCATTGAACGCAACCCCGAGTTGCAGGCTTTCGGGGCAGGCCTCGCGCAGGTGGAGGCGCAGTCGTACCGGATACGCCCCCTCGTTCGACAGGCTCGGTTTCAGCATGTCCATCTGGAACGTCTGCGCCGCGCCGGGCTCGATCGTGCGGGGAAGTTGTCCGAAATAATACGTCGCCGCGAGCCAGTAGTAAGCGTGCTGTCGCGCGAGGAACATCGTATCGTTGATCCGCGACAGAACGTGAAACGGAGGATCCGTTTCAGGGATATCCTTGGGCCTCAACCCGGAACGGTAATACGCGAAGTTGAACAGGCTCACCCCGTCGGCGCCCTGGGCATGCGCGAGGCGCGCGGTGGTGTAAAGCTGGTGGTCGCTGGTCTTGGGATCGCCGTCGCAAC
>CAZOZF010000413.1:0-1754 GCA_964584205.1 uncultured Verrucomicrobiota bacterium | reverse complement strand
GGGATGCTCGTCAAGCGCCTGCTCAACGCGTTGCACCGCTTCACGATACGCCGAAGGTGTTGCGCCCGGCACCGTCGTGGTGCGGGCCTCGCGGATGATTTCCTGGCTTTCCTGAACCTTTTTCGCCAGACCCGCCCGCTCGTTCATCAGCGCGGCAAACTCAACCTTCATCTCGCCAAGCGTGGGCGCCTTCACCTCGTCGCGCGCGGCTTCTTCAGCGAAGGCCGCCGGCAGCGACATCAGCGCCAGCGCGGCGCATGCGCCGCGGGCCATGCGCATGACCCGAACCCAGTACCGATTCTGCATGAACACCCCTCCCCGGCCCACCCCGCCGGTCCAGTCTTCGCTTCAAACGGAGAAATCGCAACCGCCAGCACCCGACCCCAAAATAACTTGGCCCATAAGTTTACCTGATACGTTCACCGGCAAGCAAGCCTTAAAAAAACAGCCTTAAAAAAAACACCTAGGGCTTTCGCACGGTCCGAAAGCCATAACTGTCTGGGGCCGAAATCGGAGATGCCAACCCGCTTTCGGCAATCCGACAGGCTGTGGCGTCGCTGACCCAACTGCCGCCACGCACCGTTCGGTACAGGTTCTCATTGTAGGTATACCCGTCGTAGCACCATTCCGAGACGTTGCCCGCCAGGTCGCAGAGGCCGTAGGCGTTCGGCGCAAAGCTCCCGACGGGACTGGTGTAAGGCATCGCACCGGGTGTGAGCGGCGGTGCGTAATCCGGATGAAAACTGCGCGTCTCGCTCGTGTCGTAAGCAGGGGGATCAACAATAGTGCTGCAATAGTTCGCGCGGGTGTGCTGGATCGTGTTGGTTCCGCCCCAGGGGAACCGCTGACCCGACACCCCGCCGCGGGCGGCGTATTGCCATTCGACTTCCGTCGGCAGCCGGTAGCCGTTGGCCGAGGACTTGACGTGCGGCGCATCGACCTGCCCCGACTTGTAAACCTGGGTGAAACCGGCGTCCGTGTAGTAAACGGGCGTCAGGCCGTCCCGCTGCGACCGCGCATTGCACCACTTCACGCAGTCGTACCAGTTGACGCCCTGCACGGGATGGTTGGTACCCTTCCCGGATCCGCCATTGTCGTAGCTGTACCCGTTGCCGCCGTTCCAGTCTTTGACCGCATCCCAGAGGGCCTTCGTGACCTCGCAGGTGTCCATGTAGAACACCGAGACGTTCGTCAGGCTATACGCGCCCGCATCCGGATCAGTCCCACTGTTGATTCCCGCCGGAACCAGCGCCAGCCCAGGGAAGACGACAGGCGGCGCGACGGTCGCCACCACGCGGTAGAACCGCCGGGCGACGTCCATCGGCACGGAACAGGTCACGCTGCCCGATCCGGTCGCCACAAACGTAATCGCCGCGGCACCGTTCGAAGCGGCCGTCCACGAGCCGTCAGGCGCTGGCGCCGATTCCACCCGGTACTCCGTCGCGGTCGGAATCTCGTTGAATGTCAGCCGCCCCGTGCCGTTGAACGACTCAACCAGCAAACCATCGGCCCGGGCCGCAAACTGGAGCAAAAAAAAAGCCATCCCAAAAACAAACGAGCGCATCGCGGTCCCTTTCATCGCTAGTGGCACAATACCCGAAGATAATTTGTTCAGAGAGTTTACCGGATAATCGGCCATCCAGCAAGACATAATCTGACCGGTGCAGGGCGATCGTTTATTTTTCGCAAAACCCGCCATTTTGCGGTTTCACTCGGATGCCTCGCCCGTGGATACACGGACGGCATACCGGTGA
>CAZOZF010000412.1:0-1755 GCA_964584205.1 uncultured Verrucomicrobiota bacterium | reverse complement strand
TACTCGATCCTGGCGCTCAAGTCACCGGGCAGCGACATGTCGAACAACGGCCGGCCACCCGACCGGGCGAACTCCTCGAACGCCGTGCATTCAATGGCCAGCGGCCGGTTCGTTACGGCGTCCGTGCAATCCAGGACGCAGGAGACGGGAACGACATCGTAGGCCTCCACCGCTTCGGGCACCTCGTACGTGAGGGTGACGTTCCCCAGCGTCAGCGTCCCGCTCTTTTTCGGGGCGCTCTTGAACTTATCAAGTTGCCCCTTCTTCAAGGCATCCCGCGACAGCGGGTTATAGAGGATACCCCCGTCCGCATGAAGCGCGTATTCGCCATTGTTGGCAGGCTGATCCGTCCCGCCCAAAGCCAAGGTGGTCACCCCGACGGACAGGGCCGCATTAATAAACAGTGTTGTGATCCGTATACGCACAAGTCTCCTTAGCTTTTCACAATACAAGCATTCCCATAATACTTCAGACATCTACTACTGGACGCCAACATTCGCAAAATGGCCACCTTTCCTGGAGGGCGGGCGTCCTCGACCGCCGCAGTTCATCCCAGGCGCATCCTCGGCACTTCGGCGGCTGGGGACATCCGCCATCCAGGTGGCCAAAATGAGAATAGCTAGATGTCCATATTATTTCAGGGCTTCTTGCAGGAAACCTCAATGCCGTCTTCAACAATGGTGTACGTGAGTCCAGCCATGACTGTTACGAGTTTGACGCCATCCAGCACCGACACATTCTTAAGTGACGCCGTGACATTCCGGATGTCCTTCGGGACATCTGTTTTCCGGATCGTGATACCACTCTTCCGGGCGATCAGGTCCAGCGCCTTGTCCACCGGCATCTCCCTGAGTTCCAATGTAACTGTCGTTTTCCGGGCTTTCTTTTCGATCTCGGCTTTATCGGCTAAAGCAACGCTCGCCAACAGCATAAGACCACACGCAACCATTACTCCGTTCACCCATAGCTTCTTCATCATCTGTCTCCTCTCATTACGGGATCTGTTTACTACCGGCCTTGCCACATGGATCCCTTTCATGTCGCGGCCAAATACTCGTTATTCCACTCGGCCAGCAACCGGGTGATCTCCAACCGCCAGGGCGGACACCAGAGGATGCCTGCGGTTTTCCCGTTTAAGAAGGGCATTAAACAGAAAACGGTTTTTCATGATGGCTCTTCTTTTCGTTTGTCGGTTCAGGGTTTCTCCAGGGCTGAGCCCAATTTGGCGAGGAAGTCGGGCTGGTCGCACGTCAGGCGGCCGGTAAAGTTCCAGTGCCAACCGCCACTGGCCTGTATGAGCTTGATGAGAACATGGTTCCAGCCTTGTTTGAGCTTGAGTCCCTGGACCGTCGCTTTGCCTTCGGCAATGGGCCCCTTGCGGATGTTCCTCAAGACCTCCTTGCCGTTGAGCCACACCTGCGCGGCATCATCCGCGGCAATCTCCAGGCCCACGTTCGGCAGGCCGGGCTTGACCAGCAAATCTTCCAGATCCTGCGTGCTGGCGACCCAGAAACTCAAATAGGCCACCGCATTCTGTTTCGGTCCCGAGAAGGGAACCCTCACAAAATCAATCCTGGCATCCTTGGCGGCCACGATTTTCCACGGTTTATCGGCAGACTTTGCCTCCACCCGGATGCGGTTTCCCTCGGCGGGATCAATGAGGCGGCATTCAACGCCTGCCTCCAAGGTGGGAACCGGGAAGCTCGCGCACATGAGCACCTGCGCAATTTCGCCCGTCTCGCGCAGGGCTTTGCC
>CAZOZF010000411.1:0-1779 GCA_964584205.1 uncultured Verrucomicrobiota bacterium | reverse complement strand
GAGCATCGGATTTCTAATCCGGCGGTCGCAGGTTCGAACCCTGCCGGGGGTGCCAGTTTGGAAAGTGTGAATGTTGAATGATGAAGTATGAATGGCGACTCGTAAGAATGAAGAGGAGTGCGATATGCGATATGCGGTGATTATGGCGGGGGGAGCGGGAACCCGGTTGTGGCCGATGAGTCGGGAAAGTCAGCCTAAGCAATTGATTCCTTTCATTGGCGGGAAAAGCCTGGTTCAAATCGCGGCGCAACGGCTTGAGGGGCTTGTGCCTGCCGCCCAGCGTTATATCTGCGCCTCCAACAAGCAGGAGGCGCTCATGCGTAAGGCCCTGCCTGAACTCGGCCCTAACCAGTTCCATGGCGAACCTTGTGGACGGGATACCCTCAACGCTGTCGGCTTCAGCGCCGCCATCCTGGCCAAGACCGATCCTGATGCCGTCATCGCCGTGTTTACCGCCGACCATATCATCGAGCCGATCCCGGAATTCCTGAAGATCGTCGACCAGGGCTACCGGATTGCAGAACAGAATCCCGACACGCTCGTCACTTTCGGTATCGCCCCAACTCATGCCACCACGGCCTATGGTTATCTCCAGCTTGGTCGGGATCTCGGCGGTGGTGCCCATGTTGTGGATCAGTTCAAGGAAAAACCGGCCCAGGATACGGCCGAGACGTATTTCAAGGCCGGTTCCTCCCGTTATCTTTGGAACAGCGGCATGTTTGTCTGGCGCGCCAAAACCCTGCTCGATTGTATCCGTCGCTATCAACCTGAAAATTTCGCCATCCTGGAGAAAATTGCCGCCGCCTGGGGCACGCCCCGCCAAGCGGAAGTGCTGAACGCACTCTATCCCACCCTCAAGAAAATCAGCGTGGACTTCGCCGTCATGGAGCCCGCCTCCCGCGACAGTACCGTCAAGGTCGCCGCTGTCCCCATGCCGCTCCAATGGCTGGATGTGGGTTCATGGCCCTCCTTTGCAATGACCTGTCCGCAGGATGACCATCAGAATGCAACGGGCGAAGGGAAGTCACTGCTGCTGCGTAGCGAGAATATGCTTGTCGCTTCCAATGATCCCAACCATCTGGTGGTCACCGTCGGCTGCAAAAACCTGATCGTCATCCATACCCCGGAAGCCACGCTAATCTGTCCCGCAGACCAGGCAGAGGCCGTCAAGGAAGTCCAGAAATTGGTGACGGAAAAATTCGGCGCGAATTACGTGTAAACTTATTACTCCGGCCATTAAATAGTAGCGCTCCTCACCAGACGGATTAGATTCACCACGGAGGGGGATGAGATTGAGAGAGAGGAAAGATAATGTTGCGGCAATTTTAAATGGCGAGTACCCCATTTGAAAATTGCCGCAACTCTCTCTTGGAGAAGAGGGCCGAGACTCCAGCTGTCCTTCGGACCAACAAAACTTTTTTCCCTCTCCCTCATCCCCCTCCGCACCTCCGTGGTGAATCATGTTTCCCGCAACTTTTTAGTGGCCGGATTATTAATCACGGGAAAAATGCTTGTCGGACAGCGCACTAGGAACAGGCTGCGCCTGGGGTGCCAAGACCAGTGTGCCAAAAGCCAACTGCGCGGCCCGTTCAAGCGCAGCACTTTTCAGAACCGCGTCCTTGACCGTCCGGCCCCAGGTAAACGCGCCGTGGTGAGCCACGAGGACACCGGGAATTTCCAGGGGGTTAAGGCGCGCGAACCGTTCGACAATCGCGCCGCCCAGGCTCTTTTCATAATTCCGCTCAATTTCAGGCTTCCGCAACGCCCGCGTCACCGGAA
>CAZOZF010000410.1:0-1797 GCA_964584205.1 uncultured Verrucomicrobiota bacterium | reverse complement strand
AGGCCATCCATCGCTCCGGCCGCATTGCGAGCGCGGCTGATGGAAGGCCCGTCCCTTGTCGGGGCCCTACCTGATCGGCCAGGCCCGTCGTCTGAGCGAGGCGACGCTGGAGAGATAGCTGGGCGAGCGGGGTGCGGGTTCGTCACCTCTGGCAATGGCGCGCCCTCCGGCGTTGCCGCCGCGCAACAGGCGGCGATGATCAGCGGACGGATGGCGGTAGCAATGTGCGAGGCCTCAGCAGCTTTTCGAGCAAACATTCCCTGCCATACATGGCCCCGATTGTCGCCACAAAAGGATTCGTATGTTTTACGCTGTCCGAATCTGAATTGCGCACCCAGCCGAGCAGTGCTGTCTTCTTTTCCGAACGAAGCACATTCTTCCCGCCAATCGCATTCACCCGCGACACGAGGTCGCGGCGTCTCCGGCGTCCGGATCCGTTCGTGCAAGTGCGCGTGACGGCCCACCCGGCTCACCGGCCAAGCGTGTCGCCTGCGGCACTTGCACCCCACCGCCGCCGCTCCAGAGCACACCGGGCGGTAAGGGCCTACGGTGTCCTCGCGAGACGGAAGCCCACATTGTCCCCGCTATCGTCCGGATCGCACCAACTGCGGTTCGCTGAACGGCATCTCTTGGCATAGACATTCCAGCCCCCGCCGCGGCCCACCCGGCTGTCGCCCGAACTCGGCCCCACTGGATTAGTCACTGCGCCACCGGGATACTCGCCACCCCAGTCCTGACAGAATTCCCACACGTTGCCGTGCATATCGTACAGGTTCCACGCATTCGGCTTCTTCCCTCCGACCTCGTGCGTGCTCTTGCCATAGTACCAAGCCATTTCGTCCAGATTGCCCGCATAGGCGTTGGTCGTCCCCGCCCGGCACGCGTATTCCCACTCAGCCTCCGTCGGCAAACGAAAACCGCCGCCCGGCACGAACGCATTCAACTTCCGCACGAACTCCTGGCAATCGTTCCAGGAAACCTTATCCACGGGCAGGTTTGTCCCTTTGAAATGGCTCGGATTGTTCCCCATCACCTTCTCCCACTGCTCCTGCGTCACCTCGTACTTGCCCATCCAGAACCCTTTGGTCAGGGTCACTCGGTGTTGCGTCTCGTTTGTGAAACGCCCGACTTCATTCCATTCATTCGTCGGGGACCCCATGACGAAGCTCCCGGCCGGACACCAGAAAAGGGTCAGTTTCACGCCGTTGCCGAGGTCTACGGCAATTTCGTCGCCAGGTTTCAGCGCGTTTGTCGCCGCGCTTCCCGCGACAACCGGCGCGACAATGGGGGATAGTTGCTCCGCCGTCTTCCGTTGCGTCACCTCCTGCGCCACCATCGCGCCGCCGCCCGCAACCACCAGTGCCGCCGCCGTCATCACCGCCGCTGTCTGAACTTTCGCTATGAACATGGCCTTCATCGCTCCCTTCGCCAGCATTGCTGCTGTTGTTGTGGCGCCCGTGGCCGTGGCGGTTGTCGCCACGGCAGTTTTCACGGTCGCCAGGATGGAAGGAAGGAGTGTTTCCGGCACCGCTGCCGAGGCTTCGGAGGTGAGCAGGCTGGCGAGGGCCACGCCGCCGAGCGCGACGCCGCGCTTGGCCAGCCGTTGCCGCAGCTTGGCGAGGCCGTCACTGGCGCGACGCTTCATCGTGCCCAACGGACACCCGGCCGCCGATGCGGCCGCCTGCTCGCTGAATCCGCGCAGGTAGCGCAGTATGATCGCTTCGCGCAGAATCGCCGACAAACCGTCCAGTTCCGCATCCACATGGCTGCGCACGGCATCGTGCTCAGCTTCCGACA
>CAZOZF010000409.1:0-1821 GCA_964584205.1 uncultured Verrucomicrobiota bacterium | reverse complement strand
GCCGGTCCACGAATTGTTCCCGCTTATAATAACTCTATTCTTCGCCGGATCAGCCTGGCCCTCCAGCTTGCCGGAAAGAATATCAAGCTGATCCAGCTTCAATGGCTGGGTACTGATGTTGTAAACCGTCAAGTCAACACGAACCGATTGCGGATCAACAGAGGCAATCCGCATCTCCCAGTCGAGCGTCTTCTGCTCATCGACACCCGACAGAACCCAGCTGTCACGGTGCTTGGTAAGCGTAACCGTGTAACGCTTGTCGCTGGTGGAAATCACCTGGCCGCCGGTCAGTATAACCTGCGCGCTGCCGCCGCTCAGCCAGGTCTTGCCATCCCCGGCAGAGAACGCCATCAACCGGGACTCCGGATTCCAGGTCATCACACCCGCCTGCCCCGTCACAGCCGTAGCCATACAGGCAACCATTACCATCAGTCTTTTTACAATCGTCATGTGCTTCATATTATGTCATTTCCTATAACTTCAATGAGAATTAGCGCTTCGTTTTCGGCATTCGCCGAATGGTTTCCGCTTCGCTTCAACGAGCCTCATTGCCTTATTGAAAATTCAAGATTGGACGTTCGCTGTTCAATGTTGAATGTTCGATGCTCGTGTTCATCCTACTTGCTCTGCCACACGCTGATATCCTTGAAAGCTCCCTGCCGGTCGTCAACCATAAACCCCATCTGCCCATTGCATTTCACCCGCTTGAGATTCATGAGGTAATCATTGACGTACAGCTCCATCATGTCACCCTGGATCACCAGACGAAACGACAGGGATGAACCGAAATCCATATCACGGCTGGAGGTCTGGAGCACCTTCAGGCCACTTCCATCCACCTTGGTTTCCCCAAACCTCACTGCATCACTTGCAAAGAGCAGGCAATGCCCCGTGCCATTCCCCTGGTCGAAGAACAGGCCGCACTTGCCTTCACCCCTGGCCTGCGGCAGCACATCACTGATCACGCCCTCAATGACATGGGCCCGACCCAGATCCAGTTTCTTGTCGAACAGCCTGAGGGAAGCCGCATAGTTTGTTCCCGCCCCAGCCAGCTTCGTCTCCACCAGTGTGGACTTGAGTTTGTCGTTGCCGCTCCACCACTTCAGCCGCAACATGCCGTCCACGCCGACCTCGACCGCCTTCAGCGGCGCTGCGTGGACCGTCCCGTTCTGGTAGAAATGATTCACCAACGGCCCTCCAGGCGCATTGTGGAAGAAGCGGGGGAAATATATGTCACAGCCGTGCCCAAAAACATTTGTATTCTTTTTCTGTGAATAGAAAGGCCCTTCGGGCCGATCACCCACCGCCACGCGCCCTTCACTGATGATGATATAGTACTTTTCGCCCATCTTCTGGATCCCGCCGAATTCACCGCTGATATCGCCCTCGATTGGCGGAAGCGCGGTCCAGGTGATACCGTCCTTGCTCTCGGCGAAACCGAACCCGCAGGGACGGTACGTCACCTTGGCGGGGTCCGGATCAGCCGTGAAGTACCCGTACAAGCTGCCGTCGGGACGCAGGACCGTATCGATGCAATCCCAGCGCCCCTTCTCCTTGTACCAGCGCTTGTCCTGGACGAACCTGTGCTTCTCGTCAACCTTGGTCCAGTCGAGCAGATTCGTGGACGTTGCGAACATGATATCCTGCTTGTCCCCAAACCACTCGGAGTAGTTGATCACCCAGGTGTGGTTCCGGCCAAAGTCAGGCGACTTCCAGATGTGGCCGGTTCCCATCCACGTCACGCCCGCGCGGGGCTTGATCATGATGCCCTGCTCTTTCCAGTGGACGCCGTCATCGGAGAGAGCCAGCTCGTGGCCATCC
>CAZOZF010000408.1:0-1821 GCA_964584205.1 uncultured Verrucomicrobiota bacterium | reverse complement strand
AGCCAGAATACAGTATTCTTCCAGGGGGAGAAGGCGAAGGCCAATCCATAAGCAAGGCAGAAGGCAAACGCCTTCACACCGAGGCAATTTCCATGCTAAGGCAGAAACATCCTGACATACTTGTAAGCGGCGACTTCTCAAACCATGGAGACTACTCAATCCTTCCTGAAAACGTCCAGGTTTTCGACTATCATCTTTATGCGGGCGCCGACTGGTACTTCCAGGAACTATGGGGGAAGACAATCTTCAGCAGGAATTTCGATCCGCGTAATCCGCGGGCACAGGAACCTCTGAATTCGCTTCTTAAACAAGACATCGTGCCATGGGACGAGTTCATGAAACCGGCGCAAAATATCAGGCCGTTCTGGCGTCCGATGATGTGGCTGTATGAAAACCTCGACAATACCAAATGGGATGAGTGGCTCGCGGCAAGCTTCCCCGAATGGAAGGACAAATTCTGCGGCACCGCAAAAAACATGATGGATATGGATGCGGAAGAAGGACACCGGCGGGGCCTTCCTCTGGTGTTGGATGAGGGCGGCTATTTCTACCCGCCCAGACTTTCCCGTTTCGAAATATCTCCGGAAGGTCTCTCCTTGCTGGAATATATGGCCGATCTTGCCATCGAGCACGACTACTGGGGTTTCATGCCTGGAACGTACTCTGGTCCGGAGCATCTTATCTGGACAGAGAAACCGGAATGGCTCTTTCAGATCAACGACAACTTTCAGAAGGGGGGACAACGCTTAGAGGACCTGGCCTTGCGTTGAGGCATTCTTCCGCCTTCGTTCGCAGGGCGTAACTGCTCAGGTACCCGCCCGCAGCGGGCGGGCACCTGAAGGAACCCGCGCGATTGGTGTATTATGCAATACCACCTGACGGGCGAGCGGAACGGTATCGTGATGGCCTTCCGTCGGGATAAGTCACCGAATGGAAGCTACAACTGCCATCTTCGCGAGATCGCCCCGTCGGCAACCTATCAGGGTGAGTATTCGAGCATTTCCATGAGGCGTATCCGGATCACGACGGCAGCGTGTACGCCGCAGTAGTCTGAGACGGAGTTAGGCGCCGGATGGCCTGGGCCGGTGAATTCGAGTCCCGAAAGACGATGCCTGCTTCTTCCACCTGTTTGCCGGATTATTCTAGCACGTAACCGCGCCTTATGGTTCTTTCAACGGCTGCACACGACCGGATGGGCGGCGTGTTGAGGAGTAGACACCGTATGACCTCTCGAGATCGCGTTTTGGCCGCATTGCGTAGTGAGAAAACTGACCGGGTTCCCTGGGTCCCTTTCGTGGGGTGCCACGCGGCCTCCCTGATCGGGGCCAAGGCCAGTGATTACCTGAAGTCGGAAGCACTCATGATCCAAGGGCTTGAAGCGGCTATCGCACGCTACATGCCCGATGGCATCCCCGTGGCGTTCGATCTCCAACTCGAAGCGGAAGCCATGGGGTGCGAACTGACGTGGGCCGACGAGAATCCCCCGGCCGTGACCACGCACCCTCTGGCGCTTGGTGTCCCGCTGGCCCGGATCCTCGTGCCGTCCGCCGATTCCCCCCGCATTCGGGCCACACTCAATACCGCACGGGCCTTGCGCAAGGCCCACCCTGACCTCGCGATGTACGGCTTGGTGTGCGGCCCATTCACGCTCGCTCTGCATCTCCTGGGAACCGACATTTTCATGAAGATGTTTGACGACCCCGCCAGCGTAAAGCAACTCATGGACACCTGCATGGCCACCTGTCGCGCCATGTCCGGGTACTTTGTCGAGGCCGGCTGCGACATCATTGCCGTCGTCGATCCCATGACCAGCCAGATCGG
>CAZOZF010000407.1:0-1836 GCA_964584205.1 uncultured Verrucomicrobiota bacterium | reverse complement strand
GCTACCTGGTGCCTTCCCGCAAGCTCCCCGCCTTCAGCGGGGAAGCTCGCCCTACAATGGAATGGGGGTGATACCGGCGGAGACCACAATAATTTATTTTCCGCGTCCCCGCACAGTCAGCAGACCGCCCAACAACGCGGCAACTGACATCGCGCCCAGCACGCCAACCACCTGAAACAGCGTCTCATGCCAACGCATCACGCCCAGCACATAACCGCCCGCACAGAGATACAACGGGATCATGATCCGGAACCGCCGCTGAGCGAGTTCATAATTCACCAGGACCATCAACAGCGTCAACGGCGCCAGAGCAAGCGCCATGCACCTTAGGATAGTCGCCTGGCCGGGATGAATTTCCTTGGACAAAATCCCCAGAAGAAATTCCGGGAATGCCAGGCAAACCAACCCGATACCCCCTCCAAGAAGAGCAGTCATAATCATGGCCTTGATCAAGGTCCTATGATTGGCTCGGGAGGATTCCCCCACGGACGTCACCTTGGGGAACATAGCGGAACAGACGGGGCCAGGCAGGAAAAAGGCCATTCGCGCCCACATCGTTGCCTTCGAGAAAACACCCGCCTGCTCAGGCGTGAAGTAGTATTTCACCAGCAGGACATCGGCACTCGTCAGGACACCAAATGCCGTAACCGTCATCATGTACCCCCCCATATAGGAATACAGGCCAGCCGGGCGCTCCAGGGTCTTCCAATGCCGACCCAGCAGGGAGAGGCAAACCGCCAATGACAACACAACCGAAATCAACATACCGACCATATTGGCCGTCAGCCCGCCCACCGCACCGAGTCCCAGCAACGCCAGAACAATCCCGAGAACCAGCCGCAACAGGGTCCACCCATTCCCAATCAACGCCACCCACTCAAAGGCCTGCATCCCCGACAATACCCCTGAAGCCACCGATCCCAGCAACATCAGCACAATGGTTCCCGCCGCCAGATAGACCGGCCCGGGCGAATCCAACTTGAACGCCACCATCAGATCGTGACGCCACAACACGACCATCAGCACAATCAGCACCGCCGGCAGCAGCAAATCCCTAAACAGCGCCACCATCATGGCAATAATTTTGTCCTGCTTTTCCTTCGCCGTGAAGAGCGCTGTGAAATGGGTCACCGCCCCGCTCAGAGCACTCAGCGGCATGCTCAGCATCATCAGGGCACTTAAGGTCGCAAACAGCACCCCGTATTCCGCATTACCGAGCATTCGCGCCATGATAATCTGGAAGAGCATATTGCAAATATTGCCGAATTGAGCGCCTATAAACAGAACCAGACTGTGGGTAATCAAATGATCCCGCACTTCCCCCACAGGATGAATCCAGGGGCCAACGAGTCCGTACAGTTTGACCACCCAACTGAACGGCGAATAGATGAGCCGTAATCGCGCAAGCGCCATCATCATCTCCGTCGACGCCTTTCCAACCTGAATCTTGGAGCCTTCAACATCATGCCAGGTCGTGGGAATTTCTTTGATGGCATACCCTGCCCGCCTGAGTTGAAACAGCAAATCCACATCAAATGCCCACTGGGTAATACCCAGATGTGGCAAAATGGCCTGAATCGCCTCGCGGCGCATCAGCTTGGCGCCGCATTGGGTATCTGTCAGCCGTAACCCGAACAGGGTCCGGGTCATGAGATTAAAAATACGGGAGGCCAGTCGGCGATCAAAGGATTGGCGGGGACTGACCTGAGACCCCCTGGCCCAGCGGGAAGCAATAATGCCCCCAGCCGGCCCGATATTCTCGACGAGATCATGAAAGGCTTCCGGCGGCGTGGAACCATCGGCATCCACAAAGCCAATCAGATCCCCCTGTGCCTG
>CAZOZF010000406.1:0-1843 GCA_964584205.1 uncultured Verrucomicrobiota bacterium | reverse complement strand
CTTGAGAGTCATGAGTTCTGACTCATGCGGCTAACCTTAATCCTTCGGCTCTGTCGAGGTCAAGATGGTGGCGGATGAATTTCACAAGGGGATTGTTTCGGGACGAATCCGCGAGAAATAGTGGGAGGCTGTGGCGCAAGGCGACAGCAACGACCTGCTCTGAGGGAAGGATTCCAGGACGAATGGTGCGAAGCCAAGAGCCAAATTGACTCCAGACGACGCGAGAGTTGAGGACGGCAAGGCACTGGAGAAGTCCCTGGGCGATGACCCCGAGTTGGATGTGGCAATGGTAGGCGGCGAGTTTACGGCGCAGTTGATCGCGATAGGAGTCGGATTCCCGGTGGGGATACTGGTTGCCGGAACGGCGTGTCCGAGGTTTCATGGCCGCCATCCAGAAATGATAGCTGTAGGTTCCAATGGTGTGGATCGCCTGCTTGAAAGAGACTTCGATTTTGAAGCGCACGCCGTAGAGTTGGATGATCTGGAGGGGCGCCAAAGAAAGATCCGTGCTTAACAGGATCTTGCGGCCCCGCTCAGGATGGATGACCAGGACGAACCGGACGCGAATGCCGACCGGCCTCCACAGGAGATCCACGACGCGGTAACGGAGGGTGACGTTGCGCTCCCCGTAGATGGGGCTGGTCGCTTCGGAGAACAGGCTTTCATCATCGAAAAGCCGTTTGAGTTTCACCTTGCGTCCGTAGAAACGGAGACGGCCCCGGCGGGGAAAGCGCGGCTTTTCAGCGGGCTCATAAGCGACGGAGTTGGTTTTGGCTGAGGTGACCAAATGCTGGCCAGCCTTGAGCAAGGGCTGGATGATTTTGGCTGATGCATAATAGGCATCCGCGACCAAGTAGGCAGGCATGGCGATTTCCAGCGAGGAGAGCAACTCGACCAGTTTATCCAGCAGGGTGCGCTGGTCGCGATTGCTGAAGACCACGCCTTCATGGATGCGACAAGCCAGTGGCAGGGCGAAGAAGCTGGAGGCGGCCTTCACGACGATGGCGATCGCCTGGCAGGAATGGCCGAAGATGTATTCGGGCTTGGTGTTGTTCTGGGATTCCTGGTGCAGTTTCTTGACGCCGGGCATCTTTTTCCCGGTCTTGGGAACTTTGATGCCGTCGGCCAACAGAACGATGCGGCCATTGACGATCAGGAGGGCCGGACGAAGCGTTTTGAGGATAAGCGCCACCCAACTCCGGGTGAGCAGCGGAAGATCGACGCCCCGGCTGTGAAAGAAGTCGAGGAGCCGATCATAACAGGCTTCCCGCAACCCCAAGGAGCGGACCAGACTGGTGACTCCGCGCAGGTCGTTACGGGTGCAGGTGGCCGCCAGGGCGACGGCAAACCAGAGGAACGTGCGGTTGCGCCTGAAGGCGGGGCGCAGTTCACGGACGAGATTCCACCAAGCGATCCAAAGCGTCATAAAAACTCTCCATTTTCAGGTTGACAGGGTAGCTCATATATGCTACCCCTTTATCCCAAAAAGGAGGACCCATGTCAACAACGTGCGAGAAAATAGTCGGACAAATCGAGCGGGTGAAACAACAGCTACAGGCGCTTGGCCCCATGCGGCCCGGAGCCATCAGTCGCCAGTACCGGAACCCCAAGGAAAAGAAGCGTCCGTTTTACCAGATCAGTTACACCCACCGGATGAAGAGCCGCTCGGAGTATCTCAGGCCGGAGAACCTGGTAGCCGTCCGACGCGAGACGGCCAACTTTAAGCGGTTCAGAAAACTCACGGATCGATGGGTGGACCTGGCCTTGAAACTCTCTCAACTCAAGACTTTACAGGGCAAGCATTCAGAGCAATCATGACAAGCAGAACTCGGTACTCTCAAGT
>CAZOZF010000405.1:0-1867 GCA_964584205.1 uncultured Verrucomicrobiota bacterium | reverse complement strand
GGACCTGCGTGTTGGCGTGACGGGTGCTCAGCACGTCCTCGCCCGCAAGGGTCGGCTTGAAGAATTCATCGTGCCGGAATTTTTTGGCCAGCGCCAGGTGGCGCGGTTCGCCTGTGACAGCATACACATTGGCCAGCGCCTCCGCCATGCCGCCATGCTCGGTGAGCAGCACCTGTTGCATCTGCTCCTCGGAGAGATTCTTCAAGACGTCGCCATACCAGCCTGTCATGGTCACGAGGACCTCGCGTGCTTTGGTGTTTCCGCAGAGGTAATACGCGTCCAGAAGCCCCGTCAGCACGATGTGCTTGCCATAGAAGGGGACAAAGGTGCCGTTGAGTGTGCCGCCGTTGGCGCGGATCGTGCCGCTGCGGACCTCTTCGAAGGCCTTCTTCTGCCCGGGGGAGCTGAGCAGTCCCGCGTTGCCCTCCGCCTTCTGGCACGCGGCCATCTCATCCACGATGCGGTTCACGCGTTCGAGCATCCGGGGATCTCGTGTTACGCGGAACATCTGCGCGCAGGCCGACAGGTAGTGGCCGAGGGTCCAATCCGCGCCCTCGGCACCGATCCTTGCATCCTTCCAGCCGAGGAGGACATCCGTTCCGGTGAAGAGGCCCGCCTGCTTCTGCATAAAGGAGAGCAAGCGGTTCGGATCGAGATTCAGCAGATAGGCCTTGTCCGTCTCCAGCGCCTGCTGGAAGGCGCTGTCCAGCAGGCGGACATCGCCGAGATCGAAAGGCTCCGCTGCATGCGTGATGGCCGGCTTGATGGCCGGCTCGGGCCGAGGCGGCAACGTGCGCTCCTCCGCTTTGGCGCCGGTCATATACATCAGGGTGGTGAGTGTCAGTGATGTGAGGGGTATTGTTTTCATGATGTTTTTTTAAGTGATGGAAGGACTGGGTCAATCTTTCAAAATCCGGACTTCATAAATCCCGCGTATGTGTTTTTTGGCCCGCAGGCTCAAGGTCACCGTCGATTTTCCCGCCGTCAGCGCCGCGGGAATCGGATAGGAGACATCCACGAACGTGTTGAAAGGCAGCTCATCGGCCTTGCATGTTCCGATGATCTGATCGTCGACGAGCACTTCAAAAGTCCCCACACCCTTGGTGGACCGTCCGTGTTCATTGAAGTCCGGATGCCAGAGCCGGATCTGGCATTTCTGGCTGGCTCCGGGTTCGACTTTCATCTGATAGGAATATCCCCCTCCGCCGGGCAGATAGCGGGTGCGATAGGCCAGATCCCCGGGGAAGCGAAACACATTCGGATACATGTCGTCATGATCGATGCCTGATTTGTTCAGCCAGCCTTTGGCTCCGATGGTGACCTTCACGCCATGGGCATCCTCACTGACCTGCTCGAGGGTTCTGGGCAAAACACCCCGGCCAAGAAGATATCCCTGCATGGTTTCCCGGCCGTTTTCCCGGAACTCTTTGGCATTGACGAAGCTCAACACCAGATCGACGGTCTTGGGCTCGAGCGCTTTGTGCCGCGCAATTTCCTCTTGAAACACTTCAGGCAAAGCGGCGAATTCCTGTGAACTCAGGCAATCCCAATAGACCGAGTAAGTTTCGTCAATGACTCGGAATAGGGGTTTGAAGACCACCGGTTCTGCCGCCACCGCCTCAAGCGTGGTGCGGCAGATTGCCGCCGGAGCGGAGAATTCCAGGGATTTGCCGTCCAGTGCCTTGAATTCCTTGAAAATCGCCTCCTTTTCGCCAACCAGTGCTGAGAAATAATTACCCCGCGGGGTCATGCCCGCCATAACCAAGGGACCATACATGACCGCCGCACGCTTGGGGTAATCTTTAAACCCGTCCAGATGCAGGGTCATGGGCATCAGGACCTCCAGGGTGTCGCCGTTTTTCCACTG
>CAZOZF010000404.1:0-1881 GCA_964584205.1 uncultured Verrucomicrobiota bacterium | reverse complement strand
TCTGAATTCTGGATTCTGGATTCGGTACGATTGCAATATTTTGCAATCGCACCCCAACTGACACGCCGCCAAAATAATTGCTTTGTAGAATACAAAACGTATGCTATATTGCAGCTATGACATTCAGGAATGCAGATGATATCCAGGGTGCTCTGCAACGGCTGGGGAAGCGGCTCCTGTACGACTACGCCGAGCCGATCTCACTGGTTGTCTGCGGAGGCAGTGCATTGAATGTACTCAATATCTCCAGCCGAACCACGAGAGACGTCGACGTGCTGGCGACGGTTGAGGAGACAGTCGGTGGTATCAGGCTTCGGCATGATCAGCCATTGTCGAAGGAGTTCCTCAATGTTGTCGCAGAGGTTGGACGGGATCTTGGACTGGACGAGGATTGGCTCAACATGGGACCCAGGGATGTGCTCGAGGTCTACGGTGCGCCCCATGGGATGACGGAGCGATGGGAACGTCGGGAGTACGGCCCCTCTCTGACGGTCTTTTTTGTGAGCCGACTGGATCAGGTGCATCTCAAGCTATTGGCGGCCGCTGATCCAAAGGCTGAGCCCAGACATCTGGAAGATTTGCTTAACCGCATTAAGCCGACGACGGAGGAGGTACGAGCCGCTGTAGCGTGGTTGCTTGACCGCAAGACTTCGCCTGGGTTTCGAGGTAACGTAAGGCGCGCAGTGGAGGCATTGGGATATGACAACATCAGTCACGACATTCCGGAATGAGTTCTCAGAGAGAGTACTGAATTTTGTCTGGGATCAGTGGTGTCAGATCGGAGTAGCTGGTTCCGTGACCCGGAAAGGCCAATGGGTGATCGATCCTGAACCCCTTCTGGCGTTTACGACCGAAGTGGCTCGGCGCGATGCCCGCATGTTCGATGAAGTCCTTGACTGGCTCGTCACGAACGGGCGTTGGGTCAACACCCAGCGGCTTTCAACTATTATGAAACAGGACAAAGTCGGTGACATGGCCGCCATCGGCGCGATTGCCTCATGGCTGTGCGAGAAGGACAAGTCCATGAAATGGCGGGGCCTGGCTCGCCGCATGGGCGCCACCGAACCGAAGCGCCATGAAGCTTTGTTTGGTGCGCAGTCTGGAGTTCCCGCGGGAATCGCCGGAGAGCCCGAAGCGCACTTTGAGAGGTATGGGTTGCTGCGGGGACCGATACACACACGGGAAATGACCCGGGCGGTGAACATGAAGGATCCGCTGAGCGTCATGTTCAAGAGTCGTGCGGTATTCGGCATCGGGATCCGTGCGGACGTGATGGCGTATCTCGTCTCGACGGACGGTGGCTATGCCCGCCGTATTGCCGGGATTTTGGGCTACAATCACATGCGTGTTACAGAAGTGCTGGCTGGCCTGGCGGAGGCTGGCATGGCTACCGTGCATTCAGTCGGACGAACCAACCACTACCGGGTTGACCGCGAGAGGTGGCAATCCGTCCTGTTGTCTGAGCGGTCGGGTATTCCCCAATGGGCAAACTGGCGGGCACTGACGCGTGGTCTGACAACCCTCTGGCGGGCGGCGTGGGCGTTGGACGACACCCGCGCTGATGCCTACGTGTTCTCGTCGAAGATGAGACAGGCGATGCAGGTGGCCAGGGACGATTTACAAGGCAGCGGGATCCCCGTCACCATAGAGGATGACAAGGGCTATCTCGCGGAGGCTTACTTGCCTGTGTTCGTCAACGATATCAGCCGCATCATGAGCGTTCTGGAGGGGTAAACGGCCCCCGGCCCGGGTTATTGGATTCGCGTGTATTGATTTGAAGAACGAAAGGCTAACAATTATCCGTCGGACATGGGAAAGATGTCCGCGGCCTCGCGGACCTCAGGTCATAATGCGAATTGCTGGTAATCGGGGCAGCAATTC
>CAZOZF010000403.1:0-1882 GCA_964584205.1 uncultured Verrucomicrobiota bacterium | reverse complement strand
CCTCTAGCGAAGCGGGTGGTAAATCTTCTTTTTTTCAAGGAGTAGGGTCAGACTGGTTTGTTCATGAGGTCCTGCCCCTATAGTGTGGCGACCGCTTCGCCCAGTTGCATGGCGTCCCAGACCGCACGCTTGTGGCGCTCAACGGAATCTTTAAAAAAGAAGGGGTTCTGTCCCTGGGACCAGGCGACTTCAATATCCGTGATCCCGACAAATCCAAGGGCCGCCTTGAGCCCGTTTCGAATCCCGTCACGGCTGTCCCCCACCTCATACGTGCCGCCCGACGACACCAGCGCGACAACCTTGCGGATGTGATGCAATCCCTTGACCCCGTTCCCGCCAATCGTGAAGGTGACATTCGGCATCAGAATCTGATCCAGCCAGGCCTTCAGGATCGCCGGCATGCCGAAGTTCCACATGGGGGTCGTGATGACCAGAACATCCGTCTGATTGAACAGTTCGCATTGAGTCCTTGCGTACTGCGCGGCGACCTTCTCCTTTTCCGTTGCCTTGTAGGCCGCGTCGAATACCGGATACCAAAAATGACGATAGGTCTCGTAGTCATAGAAGGGGGGCGGATTGGCATACAGATCCAATTCGGTCACCTGACACCCGGGCTGTTTTGCTTTCAAGGCTATGAAAAACGCCTCGGCTAACTGCTTGGAATGGGCTTCCGCGCCCGGTTTCGGATTGGCAATCACATGCAGGACATTCATCGTTATTCCTCCTTTGTTATTGAGCCATTCTCACCCGCCCCGGAAATGCCGAGGACAGGACATTCGCGAGATCCTGACGGAAGGTCTTGAAGTAATCCTGATACAGGACAGACGGCGTCATCGGCAAGGCAAAGACCTTCATACAGGTGACCTCACGCTTGGCATAGAATCCGATCTCATAATCCCTATTCGGCTGATAGTAACGGATAATACCGGGTTGACCGGCCTTGAACTTGGCCATCTTGCACCGGAGGGCCACTGCATCCAGCGTCGCACAGAGCGTATCGCGATCCGCCTCGGAAATCTCACCCGCCCCGGCGGCCGGGGAAATTAAGAAATAGCTCACGGGTTTCTTTTCCGAACAGGAACCGCAGGCAAGCAGCCCCCCGAACACCAGTAAACCCAAAAGAATCTGTCTTAAATAGCGCATAAAACCTCCCTGATGTCCCCTAGTCTATCCGCTCAGTACCACACGCGCCAGAGGAAAAGTCCCTCGGGCGGCGCAGTGGGAACGCGGGCGGTACGGATCTTCGAGGCGAGGATCTCGCGCACCTCGTCGAGGGTGACGGCGCCTTCCCCCACCCTGAGCAGAAGTCCCGTCAGGCTCCGCACCATCTTGTAGAGAAAGCCTTCGCTGGAGGCCCGGATCAGGATCAGGTTTCCGGTCCGCCGGACGGACAGGGAAAAAACCTCCCGGACGGTGCTTTCGACAACTCGGTTTGGATTCGCGGTAAAAGCGGCGAAATCATGTCGTCCGACCAGCAGTCGCGCCGCCGCCTGCATTGCCTTGACATTGAGCGGTCGGTAGACCGACGTGGCATAGAACCGCCGGGTGGGATCCATCACGGGAGCGTTCCAGATAAAATACCGGTATTCTTTTTTGAGGGCACTACGCCGGGCATGAAAATCAGGCTTCACACGACGGGCCTGAAAGACCCGGATATCCTGGGGCAACAGGGCATTCAGTCCCTTGGTGAGATTTCCGGGAATCCATTCGCGAGACAAGTCGAAATGGGCCACCTGCCCTGCGGCGTGAACTCCCTGATCGGTACGCCCGCTCCCATGCACCTTGACCGTCTCCCCGGTAAGGCTCTTCAACGCCTCTTCAATCCGTTGCTGCACGGTCATCGTCGCTGGCTGCACCTGCCACCCGGCATAGGCCGTGCCGT
>CAZOZF010000402.1:0-1885 GCA_964584205.1 uncultured Verrucomicrobiota bacterium | reverse complement strand
CCCGAGTTCGTCAGTTTCGAGCCCGAAAATCGTTATTTCTTAGTAAACTCACGGATCAGACCTCATTTTTCTCCACTACATTTTCAATCTTTTTCGATCCTTTCGGGAGTGACAGGCCGAGCTTGGCGAGCAGGAAAGCGAGAGGTTTTTCGGGTTTGACCACCATCCGGAGGCGCAGCTCAGGTCCTTGTGCCACGGGCAATAGGACGTCAACCGAATGCAGCTTATCCAGCTCCAGGAGCAGTTGCCGGGCACAGGACCCAAGTCCTTTGGCCTGCATCCACTGCTCCAGCGTCCGCCACAAGGCCAGCGCCAAGAAGCACACCAGGATGTGGGATTCGACTCGGTATGCGATTTGATGGTAGACGGGACGCATGGCCAGGTCAGATTTCGCGGATCGGAAGGCGGCTTCGGCCTGCGTCAGTTGGATGTACCATCTCCAAAGCTTGACAGGATCCGTCTCGGGATGGTTGGTGCGGAGCATGTAGGATCCCTGCGCCAAGGAAGCCCAGTCCACCCGATCCGGCCTCTCGTCGATTTTCACGCCAGCGGCTCGTCCCAGTTCGTCTTCTTGAACAGTAATGCTGAAGAGCCGTTCGGCGGCCGCGTTGCGTCCCACCCAACGACCGATGCGGCGCTCAACGCTCATCCTGTCCTGCCGTGGCCGTTTTCGAAGACTGGCATCGAGCTTTTCCAGCGCCTTGCGCAGACGTTCCACCTGCCGCTGAAGCATCGCCTTTTCTTTTTCGGCCCGAGCCCGGCTACGACACAGCACAAAGCGCTCCTGCCCGTGAGGCGTGTCGATCAGCTTGACCTCCAGTCCGTCCTGGACCTCTTCCCAGTCAGCCTTCTCCAGCAGCTTCTCCTCATGATGGCGCAGTTCATGCTTTGGCGTCCCCACGAGATAGAGCGCTCCCCTTTGGCGGAGGAACTCCAGATTCGCCTCGCTCACGATGCCGCGATCCACAACCCAGATCCGGTTCGGCTTGCCGTATTTATCCTCCATCATCGTGACCATCTCGCCGAGCGTCGTCACGTCCGTACGGTTGCCTGCAAAGACCTCATACCCAACCGGCAGCCCTTCCGAAGTGACCACCAGCCCGATGCAGACCTGTTTGCAGTCGGAACGATTATCGCGGGAGTAGCCCCGTTGCGCTTTTTCGTTCCGCTCGGCCTCTCCTTCGAAAAACGTGCTGGTCACATCATAAAGCAAAAACTCAAAACCCACGCCGAACCAGTCCTGCCAGCGCCCCTGCAGATGCTTGCACAGTTCATCCTTTTGGTCATGAAGTTGATCAAGACCCCGATAAAGCCGGCTCTCGTTAATCAGGTCCGGCTTCACGCTGAGCAGATCCTCCAGAGCGGTGCTCTCGTACCAGTTCTCCGCCATGGCCAGTTCGCTTCCCTGGGCGCAGAAACGCCCGAGCGTCAGGATGCATGCCACTTGCTCCCACTCGATCCATTCGCGGCCTTCCGGGATCAACTCCCGAAGCAACTTGTGCAACCCCAGACGCCGCCACAGGGCGAGTCCCAAGTAAACGCGCCCAAACTGACGTGAACGCTCAACCCGCACCCCTTTTATGTTTACCCTCTTCCATAGCGCATCGTCTTGTGCCGTTGGCTCATCAAGCGCCGCCTGCCGTTCGACTGGTCGCCCTTCCAATAAAGCATCCAGATCGGCCCAGCCACGGATGTCTTTCTGTCCCTTTTTATCGAGTTTCCCCAAGTGAGCCACGATTTGCTGTCGCGGGCCGCGAGCCGTACGGATCGTTCGGACCAATGTCCAATAATCGTAGGAATCGCCCTTCCGTCTTGTACGATTACGTCGTAAATACATGCCATCATGCTCGCAAAGGGAAAACAGACTTGCAAGTGGCAGTTCTCC
>CAZOZF010000401.1:0-1890 GCA_964584205.1 uncultured Verrucomicrobiota bacterium | reverse complement strand
GTTCATCGCCCGTCCCGGGCGGGGAATCAATGATCAGGTAGTCCAGATCACCCCAGTCCACATCTTTGAGGAATTGCTTGATCACACTTGCTTTCATCGGACCACGCCAAATCACAGCATCATCCCGGTCTTTAAGGAGAAATCCGACCGACATGACCTTGATCCCGGCGTGTTCAACCGGCTGAATAGCGCCGTCTTTCATCTGCACATTGGCGGTATCGAGGTGAAGCATCTTCGGGATGCTGGGCCCGTGGATATCCACATCCAGAAGCCCGACGCGTTTGCCTGCCAATGACAGGAAAACTGCCATATTTGCAGCGACCGTGCTCTTGCCAACGCCACCTTTGCCGGACATTACCAGAATTTTATGCCGAATTCTTTGGAGGCGCTCCTGGAGCTCCTGTTGTTCAAGCCAGCCATCAAATTGCTCAGGAGCCTGTCCATGTCCGCCCCCACAAGCTGTCTGCTTGCTAGAGTCGCCACAGCCACATTCATTTTTTTCTGTCATCCTATTTCCTTTTTGTTTCGAACCTTCAAAAATCAAAACTCACGCCAGTACCGCCTGGGACACAAACACCGGGAAAGGCAGTCCAAAGTGCGGCGGGTGCCTGTGGTCCGGTGCAGTGCATGGCAACCAGACGATGTAGATTAAAGAACTTTAATTCCTCCAACGTCCAGGCGATGCGGCTTTGTGGAGCCGACCGTAGATGAGTGCCCCCTAGAACCGCATGGATGGGGCGGCCTTTCGTCAGCCGCTGAATGTGATCCAGTGTGTTGATCAATCCGGCATGGGCGCACCCCAGGAGGACAACCGTTCCCTGAAACGTATCGATAAAAAGCGCCTGATCGTCCAGCATCAGATCGTCATGAATGCCTTCCGGGTCATTACAGAACCCTTCAGTGGCAGTTTCTACCGGGTGGCTCCGCGGAATCTCACCGGTAGACCAAATGCCTGGGGCAACCTCCATGGCCAAGCGAGTGCTGATCGGTGGGTGTGTCAGTCCTGACAGGATATCACGCGACGAGACGGGCATACCGATGTCACGGATGCCAGTGCCAGTGCGTCTATACTTGGGCAGGAAAGCATCCGGATGGGCGATTACCCGGATATCTGCTCCGGCACGGTGAACCAGTGATGGTAAGCCACCCGTATGGTCGTAGTGGCCATGACTAAAGACAACCGCATCCACGGCATCCAAGTCCAGGTTCAGTGCTCGGGCATTGTCTTCCAACACAAGTCCCTGACCAGTGTCAAACAGGAGGCAATGTTCTTCAGTTTCAACCCAGAATGCCAAACCGTGCTCGGCCCGCGTGTTACGGTTTTCCACACTGTTGTCCGAAAGAATGACGACATGGGCCTTCATTCTTGCATCGTCCTTTTTTCAGAGTGACTTATATTATTCCAAACTGCCCTGATATCCGTGGCGAGGGGGCCCGTATCTACCTCGACAACAGCACGCCCCTGTAGCTGGGCCGCGGTCACGCCCCGATCGTATCGTACACGGCCAGCCAACGCAGCCCCGGCTCGGTGGGCGTCGGCCTCGATCCGCTCCGTCATTTCGGGGTTTAAATCCCATTTATTGACGCATACGGCGGCGGGGATGTGAAAGTGTCGGGTCAGTTCCAAAACCCTAGCCATATCATGCTCCCCTGACAAGGTCGGCTCGGTCACGATCAGAACCCGTGTTGCACCGCTGATAGAGGCAATTACCGCGCACCCTACGCCGGGGGGGCCATCCACGAGAAGGAACTCAGCTTGATTGGATACAGCCAGTGCCCGGGCGGTCTCTTTGACCTTGCTGACCAGTTTGCCTGAATTCTCGCCACCGGGAATGAGCCGGGCATGAACCATTGGGCCATGGCGCGTGTCGGAAACATACCATTCCCCGC
>CAZOZF010000400.1:0-1906 GCA_964584205.1 uncultured Verrucomicrobiota bacterium | reverse complement strand
AAACTCCAGAACACCCCATGCTTAACAGTTTAAGCAACGAGTTCTGACATAACGCACGGA
The DNA here is from genome assembly GCA_964584205.1 of uncultured Verrucomicrobiota bacterium. Lineage (GTDB taxonomy): Bacteria > Verrucomicrobiota > Kiritimatiellia > CAIKKV01 > CAITUY01 > JAABPW01. The sequence continues at coordinate 1,846 of CAZOZF010000400.1, read as the reverse complement.
GAACAAATTGCCACAATCGCCCTTTTGAACAGAACCACCTTTCCGTTTGCCGGATCGATCTCATAGAGGGAACCCTGCTTGGAATTCACCGCGACGAAAAGCCTGCCCCGGGCAGCGGCAATGCCAACAATATTTCTTTCCGGCACTTCGGCGATTTCCCTGATGGCGTCTGACGTTTCGTCGAACGCATACCCCCCGAAAGACCTGGTACCGCCTGAGGCATTGGCTCGACTTGCCGGAATCATTAAAGAGCAGCCTTATGTATCTCCGTAATTGTAATTTGATTCCGTCGAAAAACCCCCTGTTTTCAGGAGGATATGAAGGTCGCTGATATGAGCGCAAGCACATTCATCTGATGCTGCTGCGACCAACTTTCGGGCGTCCATCAAGGACGGCAATTGGTTAAAAGGTCAATTTAATCGTTCTATCCTGTCCTCGTCGTATAATTTCATGCCGATACTGCCCCTGAATGCTTTTCACGCCTCGTTTTTCGAGGTTTCCTGTACGTGTTGGTATGCCAAAAGCCGAATCCACCGGTTGGCGTTGATGGCGGCGGCCTGCATGTAGTTTCCCAGTGTTGTTTTGCGTCGTCCGCGATATCGCGTGCGCCGTCCCCCGCCACGCGTGAACTCACTGATTGTTCCTTCAATTCCGTTACGTCGTCGCAACATTTTCTTAAACTCTTCGGTCTGCATCTGTCGGCGACGCTCTTGCAACAAACTGCGTGCCGGGCGCTAGCCCGACAGGAGGCAGGGGGTTTTTCGACGGAATCACTTGTTACGATGTGATCCCGGCACCCGACCGATGTGACCCCGGCACCCGACCCGACCCCGGCACCCCCCCCCGTCTTCAACTGCCGGATTTGGACGGGCTCATTGTTTCTAGCAAGGCTAGAAATTCATCGGGCGAGACAATCGGCAAGTCATCAGCCGGGAAATCCCGGGGATTCCGTGTGATAAGATAATCAGCGTGTGCTCGTCCGGCCGAATAATACTGGACAGCGTCCTCAAAATCATCAATGTCCGAATCTATGGCTTGATCCATAATCTGCCGATCCGGGGCAACGGAGCTGAATATGGCACGTAACAATCGAAGCGCTTTCTTCGCTTTGGTTTTCCCCTCCGCCTTCCGGATGATATAATAGATGTTGTTAAAGCTGAACGAGGAAACAAAGGCATCCAGTTCGCCATGTTCGGACATGGTCCATATCTTTGCGGCATTCGCAAAGAAAGGGTTCCGGCGAGCTAACACATCAAGCAGGATATTGGTATCCAGGAAAACTTTCATATACCATATTTCCCGGCCAGGGCGTCAGCAATCATATCATTTTTGGAGACCTTCGCAGGTAATCGAACCATTCCCGCCGCACTCCGCGTCATCGGGCCAAGTTTCTCAGGGCCTGTCGTCTCCACCCGCTTCAACCCTTCAATAAACCTGGCAAAAAGGGCCGAAACGCTGGTGTCCCGCCGCTCCGCCAAACGCTTGGCATCCGTGATGATCGCCCTATCGGCGCTTAATGTCAGTTTTACTGCAATCATAGGCATACCGCTCCTTTCGTCATACGTATTGTTTTTATAAATGTATACGTAATGCTTGAAAGGGGTCAAGCCAAACATTTCAAGCCGTCACAACAATCCCCCTCAAACCGGCAAAGGCCCCTGTCCACGAAGCCCCAGAGCCTGGCGCTTCCATCCTCGAACACCTTCCGAACGAGGGGAGGAGCAGACAACCCCTCCACTTTCGAGAAGTCGCGCCAACCAGACATACTAACGTTCCCATAATAATCCAGACATCCACTGGTGGCCGCCGACCTCCGGGCGGCGGCTGATCGCGCCCGGAGGTCGCG
>CAZOZF010000399.1:0-1921 GCA_964584205.1 uncultured Verrucomicrobiota bacterium | reverse complement strand
AGCTGGCGACACGCGAGGCGTTCCGCTATGTGGCGAACAACGTCTATTCGAACATTCTCCAGGCGACGTTCTTTCCCGCGCGGGTGATCGTGCGGCTGGCAAAAGCCTCGCGAAAGATATAGACGATCACCGCGATCCATCCTGTGCGGCACCCTGAGGAGCCGGGAAATCGCCAGCGGGAATATCGGCTAATAGCTACGATTGGACGCCCGAAAAATGGCGGAGGGAGAGGGATTCGAACCCCCGAGCCCTTGCGGGCCGCCGGTTTTCAAGACCGGTGCAATCAACCGCTCTGCCATCCCTCCAGCTGCGTGATGCACTGAAATTACGGCAATCCCGAACGCTCGTCAAGTACTGCAAATGCAAACATTACCATTTACCGCTTGGCTTTTTCAATTTCAGACATATGATCCCGCATTATTTCCGAGATGGCTAAATTATACTTCGGCATGAACAATGACGTCGTTTAGGCACCAAGGAAGGGAGTGTGTCATGGCTAGAACAAAACATTCAGTTGCAGCTCGTTCGAACACCAATAATGAGTCCGGCTGGTGTGCCGGATTCGCGGAAGGCGACATGACACCGCCGATCGGACGTCCAATGGCGGGCTACGGACGCGAGCGCTATGCAGCAGGCGTCATCGCGCCGCTTCGCGCCCAGGCACTGGCTTTGCGGGATGCCACAGGCCGTTGCGGTCTGATCCTGACCGCCGACATGGTGGGGTTCGACCCCGTTTCGAGGGATCTGCTGCGTCACCAGCTCGGCAAACTCCACGGCATGGATCCGGCAGGGGTGCTGCTCTGTCCCTCACACACACACTGGGGCCCGGGGTTGCTCTATCGCATGGACTTCTATGCCGGCCTGCCTGATGTCTTCACCATGCGCCGCACCAACCGGCTGCTGATCGATCTGGCTGGACAGGCGATGCAGTCGCTGGCACCGGCGACCGTTGAATACACCTCCCTGGAAACGAGAATCGGCCACAATCGGCGACTCCCCGATGCAGAAGGAAAAATCGGTTGGGGGGCGAATCCGGCTGGGCACTACGACTCCCATACGCCGATACTGCGTATCCGCATTTCCTCCGGCGTCCGCACGATCATTCTTGCCGGCCACGCCTGCCACCCGACCTCGACAGGGACCACCGACCGCTGGTCGCCCGACTACCCCGGTGCCATGCGGGACACCCTTGAAAAACGTCTGGGCGAAGGAACTCGAGCGATGTTTGTCATGGGCTGCGGAGCGAACGCGAAAGTCACGCACAAGGATCCGGCCTCGGGGCTTCCGGTGTTTTCTGCTGATCCGCGCCGCGCGAAGCAAGCCGGGCGCCGACTCGCCAATGCTATTCTCCGTCATCTTGAGAATTCGTCATGCACCCCGCTCGACGCGACACTGGCATTCCGCCGCGCATCGGCACCCCTTTTGCTGGCTCGCCGCCCCGGGTTGGAGACGATCCGCCGCCTGGCATTTGATGATTCTGGAAACAGCAGCGACTTCCACTGGGCACAGCAGTCCCTCGCCTTTCCGGACCCGCGCACCGCGCATACGTATGAGGCCGTCGCCTGGATTCTCGGCAATCAACTGACGGTATTCGGTCTGCCCGACGAAGTCTGCAGCCCGGTCGGCCCGAGGACACGGGCTCAGGCCCGCACGCCGCATGCGATGACGATTGGATACGCGAACAGCGTGCAGTGCTACATCCCGACCAATGCGATCATCCGCGAGGGCGGGTACGAGGGCGACACCTCGCACCGGGCTTACTTCATGCCCGCCCCGTTCGCCCCCCGGATTGACAGGGACTACACCGCACTGATCAACCGCCTGATATCCCGCTAAGCCTATTTCCCCATGCGGGAGATCAACAGGTTCAGGCGCTTTGCGAATGCGGATGGATCCTTGATCTTGGATCCCTCGGCAATCA
>CAZOZF010000398.1:0-1939 GCA_964584205.1 uncultured Verrucomicrobiota bacterium | reverse complement strand
CAGGGCTTATTCATGAACGTTTTTTAAAGGCAGGGTAGCGAGAGGTGATGAAACGCATAGCAGGGGCGGCATGTTCAGCGCCATAATCGGCTTGGAAGTCAGTCATAGAGGCCTTTTTACGCTTTGGATCAACGGAGCGCCATTCGGCAAAAAGGCTTACGGATAAGCGGCGGAACATCCCGAGAACCCAGATTGCATTTCGGTTGCGAACACGGCATTGATCTTCACTGGTCGATGCATCAAGGCGTTGATGTAACCCGCTTTCTACGCCCCAGTACTCACGGGTGGCCGCCAGCCATTGCGTCGCGTCCATGAGCGCGGCGCCACGACTGGTGATCAGATGGACTGTTTCGGGCTTGTGCTTGCCAATATGACGGTAAAGTTTCGCGATTTGCGCAACATGGGGAAAGCAGACTTGTTCAGCCGTTGCACTCTGCGAATGCAGTTGTCGGCGTTCCCGGCGACCGCGATTCATCTCCTCGGTCCAGGCCATTGCGGGCGTTATCATCTGAGGGGGAAAAAGCCGCCGGTGTGGCGGCGAGAAGGGTTTTAAGGGTTCGCTGAACTCCTTTCTGATTACCTTTGACCGTCAGCATGTAATCCGCGCCCGCCTCCTGAATGATATTGCAGGAGGTTTCAGCCTGGGTATGCATGGCATCCAGTCCGACGAGGCGGCCTTCCAGATCCAGCCGACTGATGAGCGCACGTGCCACCGGAATTTCGTTGGTCTTGTCCACAGGCACCGGCTCACTTCCCATGTAATGCAGACTGGGAACGGTAACGGCATTGAGAATCATCTCGCCTCTGCTGCGCTTGGCGGCTTTTCCGTCGATGGCCACCATGTCCCCTTTGGGTGCCGGTCCGCGTACTTGCTCTTGAAAGGCCAGAATAGCCTCTTCAACACGGCGGGCATCGACCGCCTTAAGCAAGCGGCTGAACGTCGGTTGACTCGGCGCAGGACATTTCCGTTTCCCCTTACACCGAATGCCCAGTGCCCGTCGCTGTCCGTGACTCATTTGCCGGGCGAACTTGGCCAAATCTTTCTGGCCCCGCGGAGCTCCACACATATAGGCCAGCGCAACGATTCCCAACAGGCTCCACAAGGGGTACGATTGAAAGCGCTTTCGGAACTCCGGCACCTTTTTCAGGTGCTCAATCAGGCTGTGGATCTCCTTGGCTTTATGCGTACAACGCGGCATCACCTTGTCCTCGACGGGGGCCCACGCTGGCTTCAGATGCTCCGCCTGCAAGCCCCGGCGTGCATTCCGACACAACTCGCGGACAAACAAGCGTTTCGGTTTATTGTGTCGTTCGTAGTAGTCCCGGCCCACTCGCCCGCAACCCCGCGTCATCCCCAGTTCAGTCCAGCCGCCCGCCTTATAAAGCGTGCCTTGGAATTGCTCCGGATCAACAAAGGTTTCCACCACGGCCAGGGGGTGAGCATATCGCTCTTGCCAATCATCTGACAGGCGGGCCAACGCCAGTCCCATCACCCTCGTCGCCAGATTCGGAACCGCATAATCAGGCATTATCAAAAAACGCGCATTATTCGCCACCAACGCCAACCGCCGCCGCCGTTGTTCACTGATCCATCCAATCCATTGATCCCGGTATCGCAAATGTTTCGCCGCCGCACAAAATATCAGGATTGCCCGCCACCCACCGTGAGGCGTGACGGCCACATAAATGATCTGCTCGCCAACAGGTTGCATCGCGCCCAAATAATGGTGCCGCTTCAGTTGCCGCATGCATCGCTCTCGCTCGTTGGGGCGTATCGGGCGTACTCGCACGCTATCAATTAGCCGCTGTTCTTTCTCGCTCGGAAGACGAAGGGTTGATTTCATGCCCCGGAGTATAAAATAATCGCAATCGTTTGTCCCGCAAAATATCGCAACTATCTTGACCCTAAGAAGTTACTGGTGGCTGTGAATACGCCCTG
>CAZOZF010000397.1:0-1960 GCA_964584205.1 uncultured Verrucomicrobiota bacterium | reverse complement strand
TCTTCCTTCACGAGGCGTTGCGGAATTTTTGGCTCGGGTACTCCCGAACGAAAATGCCGCAACATTTTCGCGGAGATAGGGTATTCTCCGTGACTCGGCCTGCCCTGCGAAGCACGGTATTTCCGGGCGAAGCAGGGTGTCTCCAGCGAAGCGGGTGGTGAATCTTTTCGCGGGGCTCAAGGGACAGTTCCTGCCTGGCCACAACCCGTGCGGTCGCGACAGAGCGCGACCCTCCAAAACATCGAAGGGTTATTCATCCCATGGGAAGGCGTCGAGTCCGAATTGCTTCATCCGAAACCGACACGACACATCCCGCCGATAAGGACGCTTCACAGAGCGGAAGAATATGGATAAGCCGATCTGCAACAGTCTCGGGATCAGAAAACGACAATCTTAACGAGATAACGCTCGGCTTCTCATACCCACTCAAGGCCAGTAATGCGGAAAAATCCATATCCTCCGTGATCACGACATGATCTCGCTCACGGCAATACGAAAGAATTTGATCATCACTTGCGGACGAGGAGAGAACGGCATTCACCCTCACAACATCATACCCCTTATGACACAGAATACTCACGGTAAGGGGTGAAAGGTTCATGTCCGCCAAATATTTCAGTTTTGGCATGGCGCATCACACCGCGACAAGGTGTTCTACAATCACTTGATCCGACGAAACCCAGGCCGCATATTCCATGGCCTGAAGAACATCCTGCCGCTCCAACTCGGGATAGGCCGCCAAAACATCATTCACCGATTTCTCCGCTGCCAGCATTTTCAGAATGACGCTCACGGTTATCCGCATTCCCCGAATAATGGGCTGACCCATACACACACGGGAATCAATTGTAATCCGATCCAGTTTTTTCATAATCATGACTCCACTAACCAACTGTCAATATGAGAGCAAAAGCAGGGTCAAAACGCTAGACATTTCAAGGGACCAGGGACTATTCATGAGCGCCTGAAGAACCTTGGAATTGGGAGAAATAAGACAACACCATCTGCGCGAAGCACCTCAAAACTTTATCCTTAATTTCCCCCCGAAAGGGCGTTTCACGATTTTTGCTGGATCCCGCCACCGGCGGGATGCTGAAAAAATCGTGAAACATTCTCTTTCCTTGTTTCGCTCAAAATTAGTGTGAATCAGTGAAAATCAGTGGTGAGGTCTTCTTCTCGGCCTCAAGGAACAGGGTCTTTGTCAGGGACCGGAAACCCCTCACCCCAACCCTCTCCCTCAAGGGGAGAGGGAGTCGAAAGGAATTCATTCACGTCACTCCAATTGACGGGCAAGCAGGGTATTCAGACGCGCCAGATCCACCTGATCCTGCTCGCGGTATGTCCTCTTGCTGGCAATCAGGTCGCGCAGGCTTAAATAAGGAACCACCACGCTGGAGATTTCGCGCTGCCGGGCATGGGGAATCGCCTCGGCATACGTCACGCTCCACGCCCTCCGACTGACATCGACCTCGACTTCGTCCGCCACCTTGATGACAACATTCTCCTCGAAGTCCTGAAGCGTCAGCTCCCGGGCGGCATGGTCCTCCATCTCGGCAAGCGCATCGATGATCCGCTGGTAATTGTCGGCGGACTCCTCGATCAGGATATCCACATCTTCCGTTGTTCGCACCATGCCGTGCAGAATACAGGCATATCCGCCAATCACCAGATACCGGGCGCCGTGGTTGTTGAGCAGGGAACAGACACGAAGCAAGGCCAGCACGTCCGTGGCGTTATCGGGGGCATCAGGCATGTCACCACAACCTCGGGTTTGATTGAGCCTTGCGCCAGGCGGCATAGTCTGCCCATGATTTGGCCTTGTAGACAAACCCACGGGGACGAGGGAAGGGATTAATCCGGTTCATTTCCTGGATCAGCCTTTCGGCCTTCATGTAATCCGAAACTGGATCACTTCCGGACTCGCGCGCGGCTCTTTTTCCGACAATCTTCATGTTTGAAG
>CAZOZF010000396.1:0-1973 GCA_964584205.1 uncultured Verrucomicrobiota bacterium | reverse complement strand
AACCGGTCCACCATCGCCGTCATGCCTTCCGGTATGGATTCCGCTCTGACAATTCCTTCATTATCCACCCAGGCAAACCCACCGCTTGCACCGGGATCAATCGCTAATATTTTCTTCATGGTTTTACCCCCTTGATGACGCTATGACGGCACTTTTCAAAAAGTCCCGCCTCCCGCCCGTTTTCGCCCTCAATTTCAGTTTCATATCCTTATTTTACCCTATACCCATATTTCACTTAGTTAAGTGTCATAGTGTCATCAGTGTTTGCTTGTCTTTGATTTTCAACAGGTTAAGGGGTGACACTAATAGCGTCACCCTAGTGTCACCCATAGTGTCATCGCCATCCTGCTTGGGAGGGCTGGTGACGCTTCTTTTTCTCATAGTGTCACCTTTTCAAAACGGCACTTCCTCGCCACTCTCCCGGCTCCAGAACTTCTCGATATCCACATGCCATACCCGTGCCGTTTTGTTCCGTTCAAACTCCAGGTATCCACTGCCCTCCATCTTCGCCAGCAGTCGCCCGATCCGGCTCGGTGTCACATCCCGGAGTAGGGGGCCGAATCCCTCCACACTCGCCAACTGGGCCATCAGGTCCGTCGCCGTCCCGACCCACTCCTTGGTTCCGCCCGGCAACTGTTTCAGGAATGCCCCCAGCAGTTCTTCAAACTGCGCGGTATCCGAACTCTGCCTCGCTTCCGCCAACAGGGATTCCTCGATATATGCCTTCACCCCATATCGGACCGTTCCAATGACATGCGCCGGCATCTCCCAGTCAATCAGCCACCGTCCGAAATACGGCAGTTCCCCCGTAATGATTTCCGCCACATCGGCGGGGAAATTTCGATCCAGCGTCCGCACCCGGAACAGACTCACCTTGTCCTGATTACTCACATCGAGCGCAGGCAGGACTCGGATGGATTCCGGATCGAGATTGGCGGTGACCATGATTCGGCCACACCATTCAACCGTTTGAACCTTCTTGAACTTCTCGTCGGCGCTGAATATCCGGTTCGCCACCATCTTCTTGAGCAACGCCGTGTAATGCCGATGCTTCGCTGAATCAGCAAGCGGGGTGACGTCATCCATACTCCAAAGCGGCATCTCAAAGAAACCGCCCGAAAATTTCGTCTGCCCCGTCAGGTAATCGGCGGCATCCACATGTCCGCCGACCAACTTCGACACGACGACACCCGACATCAGGTTCTTCCCCTGGTCCTTCTCGCCACACAGGAACGCGGCTTGCCCCGGCAACAATGCTCGCCGCCAACCGCTCTCATAGAACCGTTTCAACCACGCGAGAAAGTAGGGGAGTTGCTCCGGCGGATCGAAAAACCCATCCATAAACTCAGCCAGCCAGGGAAACCCTTCCCCCCATTCAACCGATTCCGCCGCCGGCTCGATTACCTTGATGGTACTCACGTTCAGGACCGACTGTCCGCCCACTCGGATCAACCCTGCCGGTTTCAACACGACCGGCGCCGCGCACACCACGCGCTTGGTCTCCTGTACCATGCGCAAGGCATGATCGACTTCCGAGCAGCTCTCTCCCCTGGGTACACTGGCACTCAGTCCGTGCTTGGACTTCAACCACAACCGCATATCCTCCCGCCCCAGTGACTGGAACCGCCCATTCTCCCCCTGACGCCAATACTCCCGCCCATCAAACCAGAGTGACGCAATCACCTGCCCGAGTCGGTCCGCTTCATACTCCTGCACGAACTTGGTCCCGAGGATGGCCCCCCACGGCACAAATGCGGACGGCCCCGTAAAACACTGCATCCCGCTTTCGCGCACGACCGCCGCCGATTCATTATCCGCCGAAGGATCCCAGAACCGCATCCCCCGCGCCCCGATCTCAAATGGTCCCTGCCATCGACCGGGATACTGGCGATTGACCTCCTCCAATACCTTGGCCACCGGGATCGCCTGATACTGCTTGTCCCATCGCAGGCTCTCGCCGCTCTGGGCCATCC
>CAZOZF010000395.1:0-1978 GCA_964584205.1 uncultured Verrucomicrobiota bacterium | reverse complement strand
GCGGTAATATGGCACCCCCAAGGAGAGTCGAACTCCTCTTAACAGGTTGAGAACCTGCTGTCCTAACCGATAGACGATGGGGGCACAATGGCTCGGAAAGAAGGCGCGTAATCTATACAGCGCGTATTCTTCCGTCAAATATTTTTTCGTGCCTACCCTCTCGCTACGGTAACGACGCAAACTTTGGAAGCCCCCGCGAATTTCAGCGTCCGGCTGATCTCGTTCACGGTCGCCCCGGTGGTCATGACATCATCGACCAGAAGAAAATTTCGGCCCTTAATCCAGTCCGGACAGCGCGCCTCAAAGGCACCGGCCATGTTCCTTGCCCGGTCCCGCATGCTCAGATGAGTCTGGGTCCCCGTCTCCCGCGCCCGTGTCAGGCAGCCGCGCGCCAGGGGGATGTCCATCATTCCGGCCAATCGGTCGGCCAGGAGCCTTGCCTGGTTATACGTGCGTGACCGTTCCTTTGCCGGATGCAACGGAACAAATGTGATGGCATCAAACCGCTCATGACTGTAATGAGTCCTCACACAGGCATGCAACAGGGTGGCGAGATCCTTGTCCAGAAAAGTGGCGTGGGAATATTTGAACCGGTGAAGCACATCCTTGACGGAAGCCCGGAACCTGACGGCAGAACGAGCCTGGTCAAACGCCGGGGCCCGGTCAACGCAGAATGAACAGATATAATCCCGCGTGATTTCGCCCTCAACCGGATCTCCGCACCGGGAACAGAACGGGGCCTCAATCACCGGCAAGGCAGCCAGGCAGTCCCAGCACAGATACTTCGCAGCTGCCCCTGCAGGCTTCCCGCAGGCTTCACAGGTGCGGGGCCAGAGCAGATCCAGCAGAGGAGCCGGATCCAGATGCCGGAGACTATCAAGCCCCCACTTCACCGATATTTCACCAGCATCGGAGACAGCGCTTCCAGCGTCACGGGCGGCACGCACTTCATATCCGTCATGATGGCAAACTTCAACGCATGCTGGCAGGGGCAATCCCGTGTCACGGGTAGCGCGGGAACCAGACGGCGAATGATTTCCTTAACCAAATTGGCATTGGCGGTAAGGGTCGCGATAACCATTTCAACGGAGACTTCCTCCTCGCTGACACGCCAGCAGTCGTAATCCGTTGCCATGGCAATGGACTGGTAGCACAACTCCGCCTCCCGGCATAGTTTCGCCTCAGGCAGACTCGTCATCCCGATAATATCGAATCCCATCCGGCGGTAGACATTCGATTCCGCGCGGGTGGAGAAGGCGGGCCCCTCCATGTTCACATACGTACCGTCCTTGTGAAGCCGGACGACTCCGTCCAGTTTCAAATCCCGCACCGTCTCCGCAACAATCCCAGCCATGATGTTGCGCAAATCCCTGCAAGTTGGATCGCCGAATGACACATGCCCGACAATTCCGTTCCCGAAAAAGGTGTGGTTTAAGGAACCTTTGGTTCGATCAAAATACTGATCAGGAAGAACAATGTCACGGGGGCGTATTCCCTCACGAAGACTCCCCACAGCGCTCACGGAGAGAACTCGATCCACGCCGAGTTTTTTAAATCCCCAGATATTCGCCTTGTGATTGATCTCTGAGGGAAGAACGCGATGCCCTCGCCCATGCCGGGGAAGGAAATACACATCGACTCCACTGAGTGTCCCCTGAATGTAGGCATCCGAGGGATTTCCGAAGGGCGTCTGGAGGGAAACCTCGCGGACATTTTCAAGACCTTCCAGCTGATACAACCCGCTTCCGCCAATGATGCCTAATTTCATGGTACTGTCCTTTCCGTATGGTCGAAGACCTTCCGAAGCTCAAACCCCGACCAACGGAAGGGGTGCAGAGCGAAGGATGGTAGGCCGTGTGGGACTCGAACCCACGACCCCAACATTAAAAGTGTCGTGCTCTACCAACTGAGCTAACGGCCTGTGAAAAAAGTCGGCACACCATAGAGCAAGCCCTCAGGGATGTCAACTCCGGGGAGG
>CAZOZF010000394.1:0-1995 GCA_964584205.1 uncultured Verrucomicrobiota bacterium | reverse complement strand
CGCGCATCGGCGTCAGCAGTGCGCGACGGGCGACCTATTGTCAACGCCGGTTCCCCGATGCCAGCATTATGCCCATCCGCGGCAACATCGAGGACCGCCTGGCGCAGCTCGATGCCGACCGGTTCGATATCATCGTGGTCGCCGGCGCTGCGCTGGTCCGGCTGGGTCTCGAATCCCGGATCAGCGAGTGGATCCCCTGCAACGACATGCCTACACCTCCCGGACAGGGCGCGCTGGGTCTCTCGTTCCGGGTAGGCGATCCGCGGCTGATCCGGCTGCGGTCGTTCTTTGTCCGGCCCGTGGTGTTTGTTGGTGCCGGTGCGGGTCAGGCCGGGATGTGTACCGCTGATGGACTCGCGGAAATGAAGGCCTGTGACGTATGCCTGCACGATACGTTGCTCGATCCATCGCTTCTGGCGATGCTTCCAACCAGCGCGGACTGTCTCGACGTGGGTAAGCGTGCGGGGGATCCCGCGCACGCGCAAGCCGACACCACCGATCTAATCCTGCAACGCGCCCGCCGGGGGGCACGTGTGGTGCGGTTGAAAGGTGGAGATCCGGGTCTGTTCGGCCGACTGGCCGAGGAGACCGGGGCGCTGGAGGCACTGGGACTGCCGTTCCGGGTCATTCCCGGCGTCAGCAGTTTGAACGCGGCCACGACCGGTACCGGCATGTTGCTGACCCGCCGTAGCGTGTCACAAGGATTCTGCGCGATCACCGCGCGGACAGAGGGGGGAAAACCGGCCGACGTCTCCGCCTCCGCGCGAAGCCGACTGCCCGTCGTGTTTTTCATGGCGGGCAGTGTCGCCGCATCCGTCACGGAACAGCTTCGGCACGAGGGGTGGGCGGCCACGACGCCTGCGGCCGCGGTTTTCGCGGCGGGGACGGAGGAAGAAAGGATTGTGGTCGGCACGCTTGAAGACCTGGCGTTGCGAATGGCGGATGAGGGCGAGCGCGAGGCGGCACCCGGTCTCCCCGTCCTGCTGATCTGCGGTGACGTGGCCGGTTACCGGTTTCGGGGAGACGGGGGGGCATTGCGCGGAAAGAGGGTCCTGCTCACGTTCAGTGAAGCGCTGATGGAGCGCGCCGTGCGGCTGGTTCGGGATTACGGGGGAATTCCAGTCTCAAGACCGATGGTTCATCTCACGCCCTGTCTGGAAGGTCTTGATCGGCTGCAAGATCTTCGTCAGTACGACTGGGTCGTGTTGACGTCGCCCTCGGCTGTTGACTGTCTGATGAAGATGTTACGCCAGACGAAGACCGATCTGCGATGCCTTCCCCGGCTGCTTGTTTCAGGCCCTGGAACGGCCGCGCGGCTTGAAGCTTTTGGCCTTCAGGCCGACGCGCAGCCGGTGACGGATTTTGGCAGTGAGGGCCTGCTGGAGTGCGCGCGCCAACGCCTGCGGGTCGGCGAACGGGTACTGCGCCTGCGGTCAGATCGGGCCGGTGCCGGGTTGGCAGATTCGTTGACGGGATTTGGGTTGCGTGTGGATGACGTTGTACTGTACCGGAATAAGCCAGTTGCCCACGAACGCAAGCCGCCGTTTGATATGGCCGTATTCGCCAGCGGGTCGGGTGTTGAAGCGCTGCTTGCGCAGTGGGGGAGAGAGGCGCTGGCAGGAAAGATAGTGGCGGCATTTCCCGGCTCCGCCTGTGTGGCACTGGCGAAGGCCGGCATACCGGCTGATGTAGAGGCCCCTGAACCGACCGTGGGGTCCTGTATCGGAGAACTTGCATGCTTCGCGGTGCGTCGGAGCCTGGAGGAGGAATCATGAATGGATATCCCGAAAGACGAATGCGGCGATTGCGGCAGACACCGCGTCTTCGCCAGATGATCGAGATGGAGTTTCCAGGCCCCGGCCGCTTTCTTTGGCCCGTATTCGTCGTGGAAGGCCGGGGGGTGAAACAACCGATCGAAGCCATGCCCGGCCAGTTTCGATACAGCCCGGACGCGCTCCTCGAGGCGTTGAAGCCCGTGGCAGAGATGGGAATCGG
>CAZOZF010000393.1:0-2005 GCA_964584205.1 uncultured Verrucomicrobiota bacterium | reverse complement strand
ATTCGCAGGCGCGCCAGGCGAGGTAGAAGCTCAGGTCGGCCATCCGCTTGTCGGCGCGGCCGGAGGGGACCCGGAACCGGTAGCATCGCGAGATGTCGATCAGGCTGGCGATTTCGCGTTTGTAGAAGGCGGCGGGGCAGAACTCGCTCAGCGTCCACCGGTTGACCAGCCGTGCCAGTTCAGCCCGCCGGCGCACCAGGTATTCGTGGGCGTCGTTTTTAACGACCCTGCGCGTGGACCGGCGGAACATGGTTCGCAGATCGTCGATGTACTCGTCAAAACGGGAGCAGACCTCGAAGTCGCGCTTCATGGCCGTCAGGAGGCCGAAATCGATCATCCCCGGGACGAAGCGGTGGGCGTGGTCGGCCCCTGGGTAGAGTTCCATGAAGAAGTGGTACTCGCCGTCGACGTCCAGATTCTTGCCGGGGGTGATCCAGTCCCGAAAGCGCTTCAAACTCATGCTCGCCGCCGCGTACCTGCCGTTTTCGTCGACCGGATTGTAGATGGCGGGCGACTTATCGGCATCGATGGCGAAGGGGTCGAAGACGATGATCCGGCCGTTTTGCGGCACGCCGGCGACGCAAACCCAGTGAAAATGCGCGATTTTGTCATCGTGCCACGTGCAGAGGCAGACCCGCCCCCGGGTCAGCGCCGCCGTCAGATCCCGCATGAATTTATCCGGATTCATCCGGTGGTAGGGATGGCTGACGACCGAAAGTCCGAGCCGTTGCGCGGCAAACCGCAGATCGCTGTCCTCGAAGCCGTACCGGCAGCGGCGCCAGGAGAATCCGGCGGGAATGACCAGGCGCAGGTCGCGCTCGGACATCTCTTCGTTCCGCCGCAGGCCGACACCCAGCAGCGAGAGCGCATAGCGCAGGGATGCCGGACCGCAGGTGAATTTTGTGGTTTGTCGTTCGAAGCTCATGGCCGGGAAGTTCGGGCTGGCGCGCCGGCGCAGGGGCCGGGACGTGCTTAAGGCACCCTCGCGCGCGGCCGGATGATGCGAATGCCGCAGGTGCGGACACTCATTATGGGGGGGGCGCCGAAATAGTCAATGCGTTTTCCCTGCGGGTCGGTAATCGGTTAGCGACAGGGGGTGCGCGAGAGAAGCGCATGGAAGAGCGGGCGAGCGGAATCTGGAGCGACGACGCCAGCGCGCAAGGAAAACCGTTTTTGGACCCCACCCCGGCCTGAAGGCCGTCGCTTGCTTCCGGCTGAAGCCGGGACTCCGACCTTGGCGTCTGCCAGGAAATAAACACTCGCGCGCCCATACCCTCTGCCGGAGTCCCGCCTTCAGGCGGAAGCCAGTCAGGGGCTTCAGCCCCGGCTTCACGATCAAGAACGCCTGTCTGGATTCGCCCTCGCCGCATGCACTTCTCTCGCACCCCTGTCGCTAACCGATTACTGCGGGTCGGGGCGGTTCGGGTAACCGAATAATCTTGGTTGCCGCTTCAACCCTCACAGCGCGTGGACATTGGGCAAGCGGCAGAAGTCCTTGTCGAACGAGACGAGACGGTCGGTGTGCTTCAGCAGATCCGCCCGGATCAGGCGGTCGGCCAATCCGGCACCCTTTCCAGAATAAGACTCGAGCACGTCGGAGGCATTCCCCAGGCACTGAATGCCCGGCGTCGCCAGAAATGACCGCAGAGTCTCGAGGGCTTTATCCCTGGGCACATCTCTTGAGGGCAACGGCCGCACGGATCTCGGACATTGCATGCGTTCCTTTCCTTTCCGCATACTCCCGCAGCGATCCCAGCCAGGGGTATGCGATTTCGGCTGGTTGCGGTTCGAGAATCCACACCTTCCGTCCTTTGACGCGCGCATCCTTAAGGGTCAGCGTGTCTCCCGGATAAATCGCCAGCGATTCGCAGACGGCGGCCGGAAAAGTCACCTGCCGTTTGGATGTCATTCGAATTTTCTGTGCCATGGCAATAGTCTCCTTACATGTTCGTGATTATCGTAAGGCAACGGGGATGCCGCATCAAGCCGCGATTGGCGGCCTCGC
>CAZOZF010000392.1:0-2009 GCA_964584205.1 uncultured Verrucomicrobiota bacterium | reverse complement strand
GTGGCCGAGGACCTGAGCTCATGCGCCAAGCAGGGCGATTACAGAGGTTGTCTGGCCTTTGGCGACTGCACGCTGCTGGCGCACTCAGCCTATGACCTGCGGTACTCGGTGAAGAAGGAACGGATTGGGGACTATCTGACCGCCGACATGCCGGATCCGGCGTTCATGGTGGAAGGCTTCAGGCGGGCGGTGGGCTACAAGGAGTGGGGTGACTTTCAGACGCTTGAACCGGAGGCCTGGCGGGAGGAATTCGAGCGTATTCGCTGCTACTACATCCGCTTTTTCAATTGGTACGAAGCGCGGCGGCTGGCCACGGAGGTGTCCTCGCTTGATGGCTACCTGACGGCGTTGGCGGACTCCGGGAGGGACTGCAGCGTGGGCAAGGCGATACTGCTCAATGCGCGGCTCTTCGGGCGGCGTGCCCTGGAGTATCGAGGCCGCCTCCTTGGCCTCCATCCCCGGGCGCGGCTGTATCTGGCGTTGCCGCGGCTCCTGGGTGATGCCTTTCCCGCGGAGGAATTACAGCGCCTGCTTGCTTTGGGTTCGGCGCAACGCGACGCGCTTGAATCGGAGTTCTACAGGCTTCAGAAGAGGTTGTCATGAACGGAAAGAAACTGGCCCTGTTTGTGTTTATCGATGCTTTTGGATGGGAAGTCTACCAGAGGAATCGGTTCTTTCTGGACGGCTTGGTCAAGGATTCGAAGAAACTGGAGACGATTCTGGGGTACTCGTCGGCTTGTGATCCGTCGATCATTACCGGTCTACTCCCGTGCGAACACCGCATGTGGTCCTCCTTCTTCTATTCTCCGACAACCTGTCCCTACCGGTGGTTGCGGTGGCTGCGGATCCTGCCGGATTCGATTTTCAGTCGCGGTCGTGTGCGCCACTGGATGAGCAAACTCATCAAGAAGCTTCATGGGTTTACCGGCTATTTCATGTTGTACAGCGTGCCCTTCAAGTATCTGCCCCTGTTCGATTATTCCGAGACCCGCAGCATCTGGCGGGAAGGGGTGTTGAGGGGGACGACGGTGTTCAACCGTCTGGATAAGGCCGGACTGCCGTATTTCGTTCATCAGAGTGGAACGTCGGATGAGATGCGTCTTGGTCAGCTGAAAAGTCAGTTGGCCCGGGCGGAGGTCACCTTTGCCTACGTGTCGCTGGGACGCTTGGACGCCTTGATGCACAAGGATGGAAACCAGGGAAAGACGGTGACGGAACTGATCAAGTGGTATGACGCCCAAGTCCGGGAACTGATCGCCACCGCTGGAGACGCCTATCAGGACGTGTCATGGTATGTGTTCACTGACCATGGCATGCATAACACGACCGGTGAATACGACCTGGCCCGCGATGTGGAGCGGCTGGGCCTCGAGTACGGCAAGGACTACGTGGCGTTTTATGATGCCACAATGGCCCGGGTCTGGTTTCTGAATGACGCGGCCCGCGAAAAGATCACCGCCCTGTTAGCCGGCCATGCCCAGGGACGCATTCTGCCTGACGAAGAGTTGAAACAGCTTGGAGTCTATTTCGAGGATCATATCTACGGCGACCTTGTCTTCCTTATGAACTCCGCCCTCCAGATTGTCCCCAGTTTCATGGGAAACAAGCGGGTGGCGGGGTTGCATGGTTTTCATCCCAAGGATGCGGATTCATACGCGATGCTGCTCAGCAACCGCCCGCTGCCTGCCAACGTCTCGCGCATCCATCAGATCCACGGCTTGATGGTCCGCGAGGTGCCGGAGCTCAGCCCGGTCTAGGTCGTGAAGCATTGCTCTGTGCAAGCGTGTTTGACTTGGTGTCTTTCCAGACGCCCTTGAGTTGGCCGGACTTAAGTTTGGCATTGGCGGCCACCAGGACAATGGCATCCATCAGGAATCCAAAACAAGCCGTCGGCAGTTTCAGCAGGCGTTCGAAAAAAGAGAGATGGGCCAGGCGCTTGAATCGGACCGTCAAGGCACCGGGATACATGACCCACCAGCCCCCCTGTTCCACCCGTTGGCGGATCAGCT
>CAZOZF010000391.1:0-2011 GCA_964584205.1 uncultured Verrucomicrobiota bacterium | reverse complement strand
CATGACCTGGTTCGTCTACATCCTCGCCTGCGCCAACAACAGCTACTTCATCGGCCAAGGACCTGCTGGCCCATATCGAGAAAACGCTGACCACGCCCATCGAAAAACGAGGCAAGCCGCCGTTTGAGTGATGGATTAGGGTCGCAACAGAGAAAGCCGGCACGAGGGTGATGGCGGCGCATGCATCCCGGGCCGTTGTTTTCTTTGTTCTTGAGCGTTTCGGGGTTTGACTGCCCCCCCCTCGCTATATTATAAAGAGGAAACAGGCACATTCTGGAGGAGTAAAACCCCATGGCGCATTCAACGCTTCTAAAGAAGATTCAGGCAATGGTGAAGGCCCATGTGGAGGCCGAAAAGCGTCACATTCCCGTTGAGGCGTTGCTTGAACGAAAGGGCGAACAGCGGGAAAAGAACGAATGGAGTTCTCCTCTGACCCGCAGGGATTTTCTTGTGCGCGCCATGGGACTGGGCGTTGCGGCAACCGTTCCGTTTACGAAGTTCGGACGAAGCGCGGTACAGCCAAGGATCGCGATCGTCGGCGGCGGGCTTGCCGGTCTAAGCGCCGCACTCAAGCTTCATGACAATGGATTGTACGCCACAATCTACGAGGCGTCAGGTACGCGAATCGGTGGCCGCATCCTGACCGAGCGTGGCGGACCGGATTTCGCATGGGCGGACGGACAGATTACGAACGTCTTCGCCGAATACATTGATTCCGATCATTATGCGATGATCAAACTCGCCAAGCGTTTCGGCATTCCGCTTATCCCCCACTGGAAAACGTGGCCCAAAGAGACGAAAATGTGGCAGTTTGCGAACGGCGCGAGGTATTCCCAGTGGCAGGCGAACAAGGACTGGGCCGCGTTCAGGGAAAAAGTCGTGGCGGACCTCAATTCAGCGCCTTGGCCGCAGACCTATAACAACTCGACGGCCGCAGGACGCCTGCTGGACAACATGACAACCTATGACTGGATCGAGTCACGGGTTCCGGGCGGGCATACTTCGGCCATGGGCATGCTGCTGGATGCGGCATTCACGATGGAATTCGGAGCGGACTCGACCCAGCAGAGTTGTCTCGGCCTCATTTACTTGTTGGCGTATAGCCAATCCGATACGTTCCAGATATTCGGAAGCGAGGAAGAGATGTATACGGTGGAAGGGGGGTGCGAGAGAATGATTGAAGCCATGGCCGACCAGATCGGTCACCCCTGTCAACTGGACCGCAAGCTGCGAAAGATCAAACTCAAAAGTGATGGGACCTACAGGCTGGATTTCGAGTCTGGGGACGGCGGAACTCACTCCAAAACGGCTGATTACGTCATCCTGGCGTTTCCTTTTGCGGCCATGAAAGAATCGCTTGATATCACCGAGGCTGGTTTCGACGCGCTGAAAAAGCGGACCATCAGGAAGCTTGGCGCCGGCCACCACGCCAAGTTGACAACCCAATTTACCAGCCGCTTCTGGAATGCGGCGGGGAATAACGGCACAACGATATCGGACCTGTTGCAGTGGACCTGGGATACGACCATCGGTCAAGCGGGGGCAAGCGGCATCCTGGTAGACTATTTTGGCGGAGACACCGCGATTTCCGCCCTTCAGTCGCGTCACTGCTATTTGAACTCCAATAGCGCCAAGGTGGTGGCCGATACTCAGGCTTTTCTTTCCAAGTTGAATCAGATATTCCCTGGCGCCTCGTCGCACTGGAATGGCAAGTCAGCCATCAGCCTGATGCACCTGAGCCCCGAGTCCCGATGCTCGTACAGTTATTACAAGCCCGGCAATTTCACCACGATAGCGGGATATGAGCAAGTGCGCCAGGGGAACATCCTTTTCGCCGGAGACCAGTGTGATCTGGAATGGCAAGGTTACCTGGAAGCGGCTGTTAAGACCGGGAAAAAGGCGGCGATGGATATCATCCGGGAGTTGTAACGGGCTGGCAGAATGAAGTGTTGTCAGAGTTCTGCAAACAGGATGAGACCGACGGGGGTGACAAGGGAATAATAATTAACAT
>CAZOZF010000390.1:0-2012 GCA_964584205.1 uncultured Verrucomicrobiota bacterium | reverse complement strand
TGTTTAATTCTCAGCACTATCGCGGCAGATAACATCCGCGAAATCAAGATCACAGGCAAGTATCTCAACTTCCCCGTCACCAACAAGAAAGGGGACCGCGGTCACATGACGATTCATGTCGGCGACCAACTGGTCCACAGTCTCGATTGCGATTTTCCCACCAACAAGGATGACATTGACTGGTGGGGCTGGATTGACATGTCGGAATACATGGGCAAGACCGCGAAGGTCACTGTCCGGTCCGTGCCGGAAATCTCTGACACGATCGAATCCGGAAGTAAGATCCGTAACATCCAGCCGCTCTATGACGAGACGCTGAGGCCGCAGTTCCATTTCAGCCAGATGAGAGGCTGGAATAATGACCCTAACGGCATGTGCTACTACGACGGCCTGTACCATTTCTTCTGGCAGTCCAACCCCGCAGGGCGAGAGTGGGCCAACATGTACTGGGGACATGCCACCAGCCCCGACATGGTCCACTGGACTGAGCTGGCTCACGCGCTCCGCCCGTTCGGCAAGGATGCCACCAACCGCCACCCTTCAATGGCAAAGGCGCACTGCTACTCAGGCAGCGGAAACGTCGATGTGAACAACACTGCGGGCTGGCAAAAGGGGAAGGAGAAGACCATGGTCATCGCGTTCACCGATACCGGGTGCGGTGAGTCGATTGCCTACTCGACCGACCGCGGCAAGAAGTGGACCTATTACGAGGGTAACCCGGTCATTAAGCATTCGGGCCGCGACCCGAAGCTGATCTGGTACGCGCCGGGCAAGCACTGGGTTATCGCCCTTTTTGATGAACGCGCCCCTTATGGTCAAAATGTCGCCATCTATACCAGCCAGGACCTCAAGAAATGGGAATACGCCAGCTCTATACCCGGTTACTTCGAGTGCGCCGAGATCTTCGAACTGCCGGTTCTGAATAAGGATGGGAATCCGGCTTCGTCCAAGGACTCCGCCGTGACAAGATGGGTTTTATTTGCCGCAGATGCGAAATATGCGATCGGCAATTTTGACGGGAAGAAGTTTACGCCTGAACATGAAGGCAAGCATCAGGTGCATTGGGGGCCATATTACGCTTCGCAATGCTTCAGCGGTAACCCCGACGGACGTGTTGTGCAGATTGGCTGGGCCCAGATCGGAACACCAGGCATGCCGTTCAACCAGGCGTTCAGCCTGCCCACGGAGCTGACTCTGCGCACAACCGAAGACGGCATCCGCATGTTTGCCTCGCCGATCAAGGAGCTTGAGAAACTGCGGAAGAAACCGGTGAAAGTTGAAAACAAGGAGTTGACAGCCGAGGCTCCGATGGTCGAGTTCGAGGTTGTGGACCAGCTTTTCGACATCGTGGTGTCGTTGAAGCAGGGAACCGCCGGTCAGGCCGTTCTGCGCTTTGGCGACAATACTGTGACTTATCATTTCGAGAGCCAGAAACTCGACGACATGCCGCTGAAAATGAAAGATGGCAAAGTAACCTTTCGCGTGCTGGTAGACCGCCCGATGTTCGAAGTGGTCGGCGGAGATGGCGCCTGCTACAAGACCGTGGGTCGCCGCGACATGGGCAAGCCGTTGGGTAAGATCTCGCTCACAGCGCAGGGTGGGGCGCTCGCTGTCGAGTCGTTCACGGCTTACGCGATGAAGTCGATATGGAAATGATTATCAAGACCTGGTTGAGCCTGAAGAATGGACTCATGTGTGGTGCGGTCGCATTTTTGACACTGCTCCCCGCACAGCTTGAGGCCGGAACTTCGTACCTGCTGGCCAACGACAAGATCCGGGTGGCGCTATCCGATGACGGCAAGCTGGAAGCAGTTGGAAATCTGGTGGCTGCGGAAACCTATTCGTTCGGTTCGGACAGCTTTGCGCTCGATACCGATCTCGGCATGTTCTCGAACGCCACGACTTCTCCGGTTCGTGTCACCGCCGACACGCAACGGATCGTGTATCAATTCGAGTTCGGTCCGGAAACCGCGGGCGGTGTTGCCAGCATCAAGGTGGATCTGATCTACACC
>CAZOZF010000389.1:0-2038 GCA_964584205.1 uncultured Verrucomicrobiota bacterium | reverse complement strand
ATTTTTGCTGGACGGGTACTCCCGTGCTGCAAAAATCATGAAACATTTTCTTCTCCCCATTAGCGTAAATCAGTGCAGATAAGTGGTGAAGTTCTTCTTCTCTTCCTGCGTAGCCGCGCCGGTCACGGCGTGGTCACCTCTAAAATGCCTTCAGCCTATCCTGTCCATCCATATTCGATTCTCTTTCCGCCATGCACCGGGAGAAGTTTTAACATGGATGGGCAGGATGGACAGGATGAGTTGGGGATCAAATATTCATGCCAAATTTTCTTCCCCTTCGCGCCTTCGCGTGAAATACTCTTTATCCTGACCATCCTGTCTATCCATGTTCAGATCTCTTTGCGCTCTTCTCTCTCCGTCCACCGCTTGACAGCGGCGGCACCCTCAGAGTTCATTTCCCCATCTTTAAGGCATCCGCACGGGGATCACCCGGCGGTTTGAGAGGCGATAAATCTTGAAATGGCTGTCGAGCGTGAAGACCTCTGATCCAGGATGAAGTTCTGCCATCCGCACAAGGCAGGCATCCGCCAATGACATCGGCAAGTTGCCATAACGATCCATGTCCCGGCGAATTTGCGAGGCATACGGTTCCAGACGGAAAGGCGCCGTAACAATCCCCCGATCTACCAAACCCATGACCGACCTGACACCACCGGCCAAGCCTCGAACCAACCAACAGGCCTCGGCCAACACCGCTTCGCACGTCAGAAGCGGTGCCGAAAGCTTCCCGAATTCACCCCGGACCCACTCATGGTGCTCCTCCCGCCGATCCAGAAAAGCCACCAACGGACCCGTGTCAATCAACACCTCGGACTTCATCCGCCAAACCCCTTCATGTGGTCGGGGTTTGTGGCCAAGTCACGCGGCCCATCAAGACAGCCGACAAGATCGGACGCCAGCGATAGACATGTCCCCACTGTCGCCGGAGATCCTGCTTCCAGCAGTTTCTCCACTGCTTGCCGAATAAATTCCGAGCCATTCATGCCTAATTCTGCGGCTTGCTGGCGCAACCGCATGGACATCTGATCCGGCATTTTGATGGTCATTGTTGTCATAGGCACCTCACTAAATATTACCTTTATGTCAATATGGTATTACGATGAATGAGACGGAGTCAATGGTAATCAGGGGAAATGATGAAGTATGAAGTATGAATGATGAACAGGAGAACCCCGGGTCATATCGTGTAGATCCGATCAGCCCAATATCCATGTTGAATTTTCTCCCCCTTCGCGCCTTCGCGTGAGAAAATCCCCTCTTCTCCGCCCTACCCTTCGGATCCGTTGACCCGCCTTTCCGTTCTTTCCCAGGTCCCTTTCAATCCGCCTCTACAAAACTTCAGGGATCCGACAAAAAGGGCGGCTTGCATGACGACAAAATAGACCAGCAACTTGAGGGCCTTCCGGCCAGGCTTCGCAACCAGCCCGACACTCACCACTCCTAATCCCGCCCATAACCAATAACTATTCACAAATAACCCCGACGCAGCCGACGCCAATAACCAAGAACTGATAACCAATAACACCACCGCCAGGTGCGGCGTAAACCACCGCAACACCTTGTGTGACCAGAAGAACAGGGCAAACCGGCCATAACGCGGCGAGAGGCAGGCGCGGCAGAGGGTCAGCGCCTGGAACGCCCCCGCTCCGATGCGCACCCGGCGACGCCATTCGTCCGGCACGGTCGCGGGCAGATCCTCTGTTGCCACCGC
The DNA here is from genome assembly GCA_964584205.1 of uncultured Verrucomicrobiota bacterium. Taxonomy (GTDB): domain Bacteria; phylum Verrucomicrobiota; class Kiritimatiellia; order CAIKKV01; family CAITUY01; genus JAABPW01. Next base: position 327 of record CAZOZF010000389.1, on the reverse strand, counting down.
CGTCGGCTCAAACACCATGCGAAAGCCCTGTTCCCGCACCTTCATACCCAGCACGAAGTCATCAATGATCGTGTTATCGGGAATCTCAGCCCAAAACAACTCCGGCCGCATCGCGTAGATCGCGCCATTGGCACCCAGGCAGGAATCCCAGGAACTCTCAGAAGACTTGAGGTTGGTTTCCAGGTTCCAGTAGACAGGCTCATCCGTGGAGGGAGAAGAGGGATTCGAACGTTGAACATTCAACATTGAACATTCAACATTCAACGAGGAAGAACCCCTCACCCCAGCCCTCTCGAGTCCCACCCTCACCCCAGCCCTCTCCCCTAA
>CAZOZF010000388.1:0-2038 GCA_964584205.1 uncultured Verrucomicrobiota bacterium | reverse complement strand
CGAAGTGCCCTGAGTTTGCGGGAGGGTCGACTCTATGATAACGCCACCTCGAATCTCTTCTCAGGTCTGGTTGCGGAGCATTATGACGCCACCCTCCGCAAGTCGCGATCAGTGGTGTCCAATGGCCTTCTCGAAGGGCTATCCGAAGGCTGGTACACCAACGGCCAGAAACAGGTAGAAGAACATTTTCAGGCCGGGGTGTCCTGCGGGGTGCGCACCAAGTGGTACGAGAACGGCCAGAAATGCGCCGAGGCCAACATTGTGGACGGCAAGATCGAGGGCGTTTTTCGCCGCTGGCACACCAACGGGGTTCTCTCCCAGGAAATCACCATGAAGGGCAACCAGCCGGATGGGCTGTCGCGGAGCTACTACCCGAGCGGATGCCTCAAGGCGGATGCCACGCTACGGGGCGGCAACGTGGTGGAACAGCACTTTCTGAAAGACGGTGAGCGATCAAGCGAGGTGCGGGAAAGGGTTTCCGAGCCCCTCTCGGGAACGCGTACTGAGCCATGACAGTGTCACTCCAGCCATGAAGACGGTTTTAATCTGCATGATGATGGTCGGGCTGGCCGGGATTGCCGCCGCCACGATGAATGGTCAGGGCTCATTGGGTTCGGGCTTTCAAAGCTCGGGCAGTGTCAATTATTCCATGGAAGGCGGCCTGGGGGGGATTGTCGGGGGAGTGAGCAACACCTCCGGGTCCATGACCGCCCGTTCAGGGTCAAGCGTGGCGTTGGTGGAAATGACCCAACTGGTCGTCAGCCTGGCTCCGGCGATGGTCAATGAGGGCGAGTTCAACCAGGCAGAGGGTATCATCGGGTTCGACGATGGCTCCGTCTCGGTTCTGGTGGGGAGCAACATCTTTTGGCTGCCACCCGCATATCCGATCGTGGCTATTTCATCAGGCGGTGAGGCAAGCGCTGGCGCAGTGTGGTCGAATATGCCGGGGCGTGTTACCGGTAGTTATCGGGGGATTGTCGGCGGCGGCGACGTGTGGGTAATGGATAGCGATCCTGACAATTACGGTATTTACGGGACCGACGGCATTCCCGACGGCTGGCAGGTTCGCTGGTTCGGCACCAGCAACCCGCTTGGAGTGGCTACGGCAACCAACAGCTCCGGACAGGACAACCGTTATGCCTATATCGCCGACCTGGATCCGACCAATCCCGCTTCCGTTTTCAAGATTGTCGGCTTATCCAATGGGGTTTCCGAAAGCCTGGTATTTTTTCCCTCCTCCACCAATCGGTGCTATGTGTTGGAATCGACCACCAACTTGAATGGCGGCGTCTGGGCAAGTTTGCTCGGCGCCACTCCAGTAATGGGAAACGGCGGTATTTTCGCTTTGCGTAATACTCATGTGAGCACGCCTTGTTTCTATCGGGTTCAGGTGTGCGCACCGTAAGGTCCGTTTGTGTCTCTCGATCCTGTTTCGCTTGTAACTCTAAGTTTAACGATACGATAAACGCCGGCGATCGAAGCCGCCCGCCCCGGCTTATCCCAACACTTCGCGCACCTTGTGGGCCAGGTCGTCGCGCGAAAAGGGTTTCTGGATGTAGTGTAGCCCCTCGTTCGGTACTTCCTGGTTCAAGATCACATCGGCCGTGTAGCCGGACATGAAGAGGACTTTCAGGTCCGGTCGGTTCGCCAGGAGTCGCTCGGACATTTCCCGTCCGTTCATACCGGGCATGATCACATCGGTGAACACTAGATGGATGTCGCCCTTGTGTTGAGCCGCCATGCCCAGAGCGGCTGCCGGCGTGTCCACCACCAGAACCTTGTATCCGAGTGCTTCCAGAAACAACCCGCACGTCTCGCGAAGCGATTTTTCGTCCTCCACCAGGAGTACTGTCTCTCCGCGACCGCGGGGCACTTCCCCTGTGCTTGCGGTAGCATCATTCGGGCCATCCCCTGGGAAGCGCGGCACGTAGATCCTGAAGGTTGTGCCTTTGCCCGGTTCGCTATCGACATAGATGAACCCCTCGTTCTGTTTGACGATGCCGTATACCGTGGCCAGCCCAAGACCGGTCCCCTTGTC
>CAZOZF010000387.1:0-2055 GCA_964584205.1 uncultured Verrucomicrobiota bacterium | reverse complement strand
GCATCTCCACACATCTCGCTTCCTTGACAAAAAATTCGCGGTTTTCAGTAGAAGCGGTTTTGCGTATCAACGCATTAAATTTTCAATAAATTGTCCCTTCACCGATTGCCCGGCGAATTGGCCTCAACAATATAGATCATTCATTCGCTGTCAAAAGAAATCACCGCAGAAAAATTCTGATTTCACCACCAAGGTTTCGCAAACAATATTGAAGCAGACATGCAACTTGATTTCGCCACATCCCGAATTCTCACGCCTTGCTTTATCCGTAGTTTTGACATCTAAACCGGTTTAGATCATATATTTGATGGTGAGTCAAACTGATGCTTCGCCAAAAAAAGCTTGCGGGCGGGCATCTTGTTTGAGACCAATCTTGGCGTGGAGAAACCAGAAGATGCCGCCGGGGACGGCAACTACTACAGAAAATCGCAACTATGAATACCCTTCGGTTACCGGCGGAATGGGAGGAACAGGATGGCGTCCTGATGGCGTGGCCGCATGCGGAAACGGACTGGAACCCGGTCCTGTCCCGCGCGCAGGAAACTTCCACCCGAATCATCGCCGAAGCCAGCCACCATGCCCGCGTTCTTCTGGTCACCAGCGCCCCTGATGAGGTTCGACATGCCCTCCGCCAGACCCACGCCCTCCTAAGCCGCATCAGCTTCTGCCCCATCCCCTGCGACGATATCTGGGCGCGTGACTTCGGTCCGGTCACCCTTTTCGAAAATAACCGCCCAGTTCTCCTGGATTTCGAATTCAACGGCTGGGGCGGAAAACACAAGGCCAGCCTCGACAATGCGATTTCCAAAAAATTGAAGGAGCAGGGTTTTCTTTGCAGCACCCCTCTGCACTCCCTCCCCATGATCCTGGAAGGCGGCAGCATCGAGAGTGACGGACACGGCACCCTGCTCACCACAACCTCCTGCAACCTCAATCCCAACCGGAACCCCCACATGACCCGCATGGATATCGAACTCGCCTTCCAGCATTTCCTCGGCGTTTCCCGAGTTCTGTGGTTGAATCACGGCTATTTGGCCGGAGATGATACGGACGGACATATCGACATGCTGGCCCGCTTCGCCCCGCATGACACCCTTCTCTATCAAGCCTGTGATGACGCCACCGACGAACATTTTGCAGAACTCGCGGCGATGGCCGACGAATTGAAGTCATTCAGGACCCTAGCCGGTCAGCCCTATCGCCTGCTGCCCCTTCCCTGGCCGTCGGCAAAACATGATGGAAACGGCCAGAGACTGCCAGCCTCCTACGCCAATTTCCTGATCCTGAACGGCGCCGTACTCGTTCCCGTTTATGACGACCCGCACGATGCCCGCGCGCTGGATGTGATCGGGAAGGCCTTCCCCGGCCGGAAGATTATCGGCATTGACTGCTCGACCCTCATTCTCCAACATGGCTCCCTGCATTGCGTGACGATGCAATTGCCACAAGGAGTCCTGAAATGCGAACCCTGAAAACCGCCCTCGTCCAACAGTCACACAGCCCAGATCGCGCCACCAATGTGGCCCAAAGCCTGGAGGCCATCCGGCAGGCTGCCCAATCCGGCGCCCGTCTTGTCGTTCTCTCGGAACTGCACACCTCGCCGTACTTCTGCCAGGTTGAAGACCCCGGCCTCTGCGCCCTGGCTGAACCCATCCCCGGCCCCTTGACTGAGGCGTTTGCCGCCGCCGCCCGGGAGAACAAGGTTGTGCTCGTGGGCTCTTTTTTTGAGAGGCGCGCGGCGGGCCTTTACCACAACACGGCCGTGGTGTTTGAGTCCGACGGCTCCCTCGCCGGACAGTATCGAAAGATGCATATCCCGGATGACCCGGGCTATTACGAAAAGTTCTACTTCACTCCCGGTGATCTGGGATTCCACGCCATCCCGACCTCCGTCGGGAAACTCGGAATCCTGATCTGCTGGGATCAGTGGTATCCCGAAGCCGCCCGCCTGATGGCGCTGGATGGCGCCGAGATCCTGATCTATCCCACTGCCATCGGATGGAATCCCGCGGAGGGTGAGGCCGAGAAAAAACGCCAGCTCGACGCCTGGGTAAC
>CAZOZF010000386.1:0-2066 GCA_964584205.1 uncultured Verrucomicrobiota bacterium | reverse complement strand
GACCTTGTTGAGATGGATTTTCTTGAGAAGGTGATGGTTCGTCTTCCCCGGGATGTGGATGTCCTGGAGGCGTTGGGTGATCTCTACACCCGTGTGGGACGCTATGAGGATGGCTTGAAAGTGGATCAACAACTGACCACGCTTGAACCCGATGACATGACGATCTGGTATAATCTGGCGTGCAGTCTGGCGTTGTTGAACCGGCGTGAGCCGGCGCTTCAGGCGCTTCGGCACGCGATTAAACTCGGGTATTCCGATTACGAGTGGATGAGCCGGGATCGGGATTTGGATTCCCTTCGGAACGACCGTGAATTCAAGACGCTGCTCAAAAGGATTGCCAATCCCGTGACGAAGAGCACGCCGGGCTAAAACTTATTCGAGTTCCGGCTGAAGCCTGCGAACACAAGGGCAAAAAATCCAACAAACAGCAGGATGCCGCCAATGTGAGTTAGGATAGCCAGTAGCGGATGAGCCGCCTGAAAGGCGGATAGGGCTCCGGATTTTTCACCAAGGGACTGTGCGGCTTCAGCTGCGCGAAAGGCGCTTACGCTGAAGACAGCTAGCAGAAGACCTGTGGCATTCCTTGTTTTCATGGTTGGAAGGATGCCCGATTTGGGCTAGGGAAACAATCGGGGAAACCCTGATTTTGAGTCAGGGTTTTTCTGACTGTCAAAACGGGTGTCTTTGCTGTTTTTTGGAGAAAAACCCCTTGCGGCGAAGGGGTGAAGTGTGAAATGGTTTCATTTTGATGGGGGTAAAATGACAGCCGATACAAGGGAAGCAATCAGTCTGGCCGGGATCCGTGTTCTCGTGGTGGATGATGATGAGGCCATCCGCCTCCTGGCGGAACGCATCCTGAGCTCTTATGGTGGCGCGGTCGAGGTTGCGGAAAACGGACGTCAGGCTCTGCAGATTCTTCTCCGGCAGGATTTTGATGTGGTTCTGGTTGACCTGCGGATGCAGGAGATGGACGGAATCACCTTTATCCAGGAAGCCCGGAACATCTGGCCCTGGCTCGGGTTTATCATTCTGACCGGTTTTCTGGATGATGTGTCCGGGGAACTTTCCGGGCGACTGAACATTCATCATATTCTCGAGAAGCCGATTCGTCCCCTTGCTTTGGCGCAGGGTGTACTTGAGGAATATCGCGAACGGCGCGCGGGAATGGGCGCTTCGGGTCCCGGACTTGAGCAGCATCAACGCCAATTGCGGATGCTGGGCCAACTGGGCGAGACGGCCCTGGCGTCGGGAACCTTTGTTGAGGCCCTTCAGGAATTAAGTGAGGGTTTGGGCCAACTGACGTCCTGCGATGTGGCCGGATTATTCGGGTTTTCGGAGGGCGAGACCATTGTTGTCTTGAGCGCCCAGAGTTGTGTGTCCGATGCCTTCCTCAAAACCGCGAGCGGGGAAATTGTGGCGCGGTATGAGGCTTTGAGCGGCAAGACCATTGATCGCGGCAATTTGAGGCTTCAGGTTGAGGGGGTTCCCCGGGGTCCTGACGGGCCTTCGGTTCCGGGGCGGTTGTTGACCATTCCGCTTCTTGTTCACAGTGAGGTTCAGGGGGTTCTTCTGTTGGCATCCGCGAAGGCGGAGACGTTGGCCGCGGTGGATGTGGCGTTCGTTTATCACGTTGCCAATGTGCTGTCCTCCATTCTTTCCGCCGTGACCCGCATCCGCCAGATGGCGGCCCATGATTCCCTGACGAAGCTTTACAATCGCGCCTACTTCGAGGAACAGACGGAGCAGGCCTGGCAACTGGCGCGCCGGTACAACCATAGCATGGCGGTGGCCATCACCGATCTCGACCATTTCAAGGCCGTCAACGATACTCATGGGCATCTGGTTGGGGACAAGATCCTCCAGGAGTTTGCCGGGATTCTGACGCAGGTGGCCCGGACGTCTGATGTGGTCGCCCGGTACGGCGGGGATGAGTTTGTCATTCTGCTTCCCCAGACGGATCTTCCTTCCGGCCTCACCCTGGGCAACCGCATTCGCAAGGCGGTGGATGAACATGTATTCTGTGCCGATTCACTTTGTCTGAAACTGACAGCCTCGGTTGGACTGGC
>CAZOZF010000385.1:0-2075 GCA_964584205.1 uncultured Verrucomicrobiota bacterium | reverse complement strand
CACACTCCGACACCTTCCTGCAGATCGCCCGGAGCGATGCAGCGTTGCTGAGCGGGTTATTCCAGGAGCAGTTCGACACGCCGTTGCTGAGGGAGTATTTCCCTGATCAGCCGATACTGGCCTATTTCGAATTCGCCCCGCCGGCGGCGGATGAGGTGTCGCGGGTCGTCAAGGATGCGGTTGAGTTGGCGAAGGCGGGGGTGAGGATGGATTTGAGGGAGTTGGAGGAAAAGACGGGGTATAAGCTCCAGGAAAGTGGATCCGTTGCATGATGGCTCGGGCGTCAGCGCTGAGCATTTTCTGAAGGCCGTCCGCGGACTTCAGAAATATGCTCCGGCGTTTTGTTCGGCTTCTTCTCCAACATGATCAGTGGGCCTATCGGCACTTGATGTCCTTCAGGCTGTTCGCTTCTCCTCAACTCCCTTGGACGAGTCGCCGTGCGCTGGATTTCACTCCACACGATCCTTTTTACGTCGGTTCCGTCGTGGAAGAAATAGAATTGTCTCTGCGATTGTCCGTCCGTACGGCCTATGTAGTTCGTTCCCCATTCCACAGGAGGCAAGGCTTTCACCGATCCAATCGTAGAGCCATTCTTCTGAGGGTACTCGGGCCAGTACAGGCCTTCGGGCAATGGGGAGTCGGCTGACGCACGGACATCGGCCACGGAGGAACCAATAACGATGTCTTTGTAGGCAACAGACACTTCTCGACAGCTCTCGACATCGGTGAACTCTCCTTTGCGCCACCGGTCATCGGGTAATGAATTCGTCGGGGACACGTCCGGGGATTCGCCAAGCAGCCTGATGCTTGTAGCAGCGAGTAATACGCAAATTGTGAGTGTCTTTTTCATCTTGTGCCGAACGTTCACAATCTGGCTGAGGAGCGGAGCGACGATAGCCAGAATTGTGTTGTTGGCAGTCTATTCCATTTTGCTTGTAATCTTTTTGAGTTGCGACCATGTGTCGAGGATGAGTGTTTTCTGCCGGTTGAACTCATCAGAGGTCATCACGTTCAACCGAATTACACAGCATCCACCCGCGAGTTCGGCAATTTGACGATCAATCCGATCCCGGTCGACATCAGTTTTCGCCAATTCAAATGCTTGTTTTAAGCCCTGATATTCCGCCTGAACTTCTGCGGTTGTCCGGGAATCATCCGGGCACTTTTGATATTCCACTGAATAGGGTCTTCCAGTGCATCCTCTTTCGACCTCAAGAAAACCGTCGCGCCCAACTTGTTTTGTCACCTCGAAAAGCAACTCGGCCAGCCTCTCATCCTTGGTGGCCCCAAGCATGAATACTTTCAATTCTTTATCGTTTCGGATCTTGGGCTGTCCGTCTGGCGGCTTTGGTTTGAACATGTCGAATAAACCCATAACTATTTCATTCTTTCTTTGTGCCAACAATTATTAATTCCGATCCCGATTATCCGGATAAATGTCTAATTTTTTCCCATTATCTATGGCGTTTACCGTAGATAATGCTAAGTTGCTTTCCCGTTATCCACGGCAATAACCCAAATAATTCCGGCAGGTTGCCTCATGCCGACATCGTGAGACACTGCACGCATGTCTCCACCCCTTGACTCGTGAATATACTCCCATCCATGGGGGCATTCCACTTGTTTTTGCGGAAGTGGAGTTCGGGCGGCAATAGTCGATCCAATCACTGCCCATCACACCAGTTCGTTGATTTCCGGCCTTCTATTGGAGGCCCATGAATCACTTAATTTTGAACCGAGATTTTCGACTGCCCGATGACGGGTGGTACCACATTGCCCCCCTTGGGGAATTCACCCACGCCGGGGCGTGTGTCATCCAGGTTATTGACCAGGAGGCATGCGTTGCCATGGCTTCCCGGTTTGCCGCTGATGCCAATACCCCAAACTTCCCAGGCCTGCTTATTGATTTCGACCACTTCTCCCTCGACGGGGAGAAGCGTTCTGAGGCCGCAGGCTGGATTCTGGGCCTTGAAAACCGCGATACCGGACTTTGGGCACAGATTCGTTGGTCGGATTTGGGCGAAGAGGCGGTAAAGGGCGGGCGGTACCGGTTCTTGTCGCCGGTGTGGGCACGG
>CAZOZF010000384.1:0-2085 GCA_964584205.1 uncultured Verrucomicrobiota bacterium | reverse complement strand
GGGACGGCGGCCTCGCCGTCCGTGGCAGTTGGCGGATCCGGCCCAGAGGACAATCACCGGACATCGCCCTGCTAGCCAGGCGATCCAACCGTTGTCGGCCGGGCGCCTTCTAGCTTCCCGGCCTTGACACTGATATCTCTCATCGCACCCCAAACTCTGTCCCCAAACTGTGCCCTATTTGCAGACCCAATATGTTTGCAAGACGTGTCGCTTTAAGTTGTCCGCTCTCTTCGGACAACTGTTCATCCTTAGCATGCCTAAAGGAATAAGACCGCGCTGAGTCAGTCTAAAACACTTCACGAACTTTTCCCTTCCCAAGAATATTCCAAAAGAGCCTATGATCATTGGTTTCGTGGCGGACTCGGCCAGCAGGGATTGCGGGCGAGATCCGCTGTTCGGAGGCAAAAGCCCGGATTTGCGATACCGTCGACCGTGATGTCAAACGCGCGGACTGCCAGACCTCTCCTGGAATCAACGCTTCGGCGGCCAGGCGATCTGCTACGGTTTCCATTTCTGAGGAGCCACCGGCTTCGAGATCATCGAAGAAAGCCTGATTCTCTCCGTCAAGATGCATCGCCACGTGAGCCAATTCATGGGCCAATGTAAACCAAAAGGTGTCCAGCCGGTCGTACCGGAGGGTCAGGGCCACCAGTGGATGTCCATCCGGCATCAGGAGTGCTGCCCCATCGAGATAGGTCTTCGACAAGTGCTCCTCAATGACAAGATAAATGCCGCTCTTTGCCAGATACTCCCGGGCTAAAAGCGGGCCTTCATCAAGATAACTCAACCGAACCACTTCTTGGATAAAGGTTTGCGTAACCGTGCCAGGTACATACGTCGAAATCTTCTGCCCCGAAGTCAGATGCATGACCCGAATTTTCCAGGCACACAACGCATAGGCATCCATTTTCTTCCCGTCGCGAACATGCTGTCGGGCACACATGGGGAGTGCGACCTCCTCGTCGAAGGGAACAATGAATTTTCGCATCAATTCCTCTGACCGTTCACGGGCTGATTTCGGTGAGCCTTTGAACACAATCCACTCACGCTTGATCATTTCGGGAACCGGAAATTGCGGCCAGTCAATCGTATTGACCTCCGGAGGCAATACCCCGCCGGGCTGACCCAACAGGGAAGAGGCCGGGATTCCCAACCCTTCATGAAGCCGCCGCATCATGGTGATGCTGAGGGGACGCTTCCGGGACATGACTTCCGACACCTTGCTGGGGCTTCCCAAATAGGGTATAAGATCGCGCGGGGTCAGTCCCGCCTGTTCCATTCGGAATTTGATCGCCTCGATGGGATCGGGCAAACCGATGGGATAGACCTTCTCCTCATATGAGTGCACAAGGGTAACCCAAAGATCCAATTCCTCCCCTTCTGGCGTTCCGGCTTCGGCATCCATCAAGGATTCAATGCGGGCCAGAGCCGTCTTATGATCTTCCTCAGTCCGGATTACTTTTGGCTTCATCACACCACCTCCACCTTTATTGAGTCATATTCCGCATGCGTTCCCACAAACCGAGTATACGCGACCTGCCATGCGTAGTTGAATTTGACCACAAGCCTGTATTTATTGCCGCAGATATTGAACACCATCCGGTTGCCGCGAATCACACTCGCGCTCCCATATTTTCGTTTCACATCCGCCGGGCTTTGCCACACAGCCGCCTCGGCTTCCTCATGCCAACTCCTCAGCGCCAACTCCGCGTCAGGATGCCTTTCCCAAAACACCCGCAACATACTCTTTGAAATGACTCTCATCAGAATATTCCCATATACGCCGTATATACTCAAGATATAATTCCCATTTTGGGAATTGCGCAGAACCAGCGGCGTCCAACAAGACACCGTTTTGAAGGAACTGCGGGATGCCAATTTCACAAAGTATCATCTTCACCCCGGAATGCCTAAATATAGTTCTAATAGTTACTTGTTACAATGTGACACCGCCCGACGCCAGCGACATTTTCGCCGGACAAAAAACCGGTGATTGGGAAATGCAAATATCCCAGAATGTACCAGGATGAGCATCGAAAAATTTATCCGGGATCCGGCATACTTCCCCGTCGATGATATTGGGCG
>CAZOZF010000383.1:0-2120 GCA_964584205.1 uncultured Verrucomicrobiota bacterium | reverse complement strand
TAAATCGGGCGCCCGTTCATCGTGAACTGCTTGCCCTTTGCCGAGAAATCGCGCAAGCCGAAGCGGATCACATAGGGTTCGGGGTTCAGGGTTCGGGGTTCGGGCTGACCCGCAAGACGCAATACGAATTCATAGAGGTATGGATCAAACTCATTCCACAGTTTCGCATCAGGCCCGAGATTAATCTCAAACTCCGCCCGGCCACCCTTCTCGTCCCAGTTCACCGCCGATTCAATTTTCATGCCGCTGACGGCATGGTTTTCCTCCACTTTCCCTTCGGCCCCCCGACTTGTCACCCGTAGCCTTGGCGAAGGAGGAACCCTGAACCCTGAACCCTCGATTCTCCCGGCCCCTCTCTGTCCGGTCGCGTTGCCGATGCGCACCTTGACCCGCGCGGTCTTCCTGGCAACGTCCGGATACACCTGCACATCGTTAATCCAAACGGGGGGCGTGGCGGCCAGTTCGATGCGGCCGATGATCCCGTTCATATTGCCCTCGGTGCCGCCGAACAGGGCCGATGCAAAGTTCCCAAGGACGATCTTGACGGTGTTGTCCACGCAGATCGTCAGCCGGTGTTTACCGGGCGTCACATCAATGCCGAAATCGTAGACATGCGGGGCGATCAGGCTGTCCTGCGTGCCGATACGTTTGCCGTCGAGCCAGACGGTCGTGACCCAGCGGCACCGCTCGAGGAACAACGTGACACGTTTACCGGCCCACCCCGCGGAAATTTCGATATCGCGCTGGTACCAGGCTGGCCCCGCGTAGTTATTCAACCGATACGGCCCAATGAGCGTCGGCGCGTTGGTGTTTTTCGGCCCGAGACCTGCATCGTCAATCGTCCCCGGCAACCGGATCGTGCCGGCCAGATCGCGTGCATAGGCCTGCGCATTCGTACCCGCAATTTCAAACCGCCACTCACCGGCAAGCGGGAGAGTGTCTGCAGCGTGCAACGAGGCGCCGCCTACAAGGGCGAGGATCAGGAGTCCCTCCCAGATCGAATTCGTCGAATTATGCAAAGAAAACTTCATTCCTCCCTCACTTCGCCAAGGCAACCTTGATCTCGGGGACGATGGCATCCGCCCATATCTGATAGCCCACTGCGGCGGGATGCAAACGATCCCCCATGATCCTGGCGGAAAGAGTCCCATCCGGCTCCAGGAACTTCTTATTGATATCCAGATATCGGATATTCCAGAAGCCATCGAACTTCGCCAACAGCTTGTTCGTGGTTTCGTTGTTGATTCGCTTGGCATCGCTGGGCGTAGCGCCCCGGGGGAAGATCGCCAGCAACAGGATTTTACACTTAGGAAAGCGAGCATGGAATTTCTTCAAAATGGCGCCGACGCCCGCCGCGACTTCCTCCGGCTTGTCATTTTCCGCGTTGTTCGTTCCCAGTAGGAACACCAGAACCTTGGGATCCAGGGCGCCATCGAGTTCACCGTGTTCTAACCGCCACAACACGTTCTGGGTACATTCCCCACTGGACCCGAAATTTGCCGCATTCAAGGGGGCGATATCGTGATCCCAGATTTCCAGGCCTCTGCCTTTGGTCATCCATGCAGAAGTTATCGAATCGCCCAGGAACATCACATCGAAGCCACCCTTGGCGGCCTGTATGTGGAAGCGCTCATGCTGCATCATCCAAAAGTGCTTCCGGCGCTCCGGCATAGGCGCCTCCGGTGTAACCGCCCGCGCCGTGGCTGAAACAACAGGAATCGGCGGCGCAGCCTCCAACTGTAGCGCCACACTGCACATCATAGACAACAAAAAAACACTTTTATTCATCATCTCATTCCCCTTTCGAACTTGGGCCAGATTTGGCGCAGAAGATAATTTGAACAGAAGTCGCAAAGACGCGGAGGAATCATGTTTTTCCGCCGACATGCCCGCCGGAGCTCCGGCGTATAGCCGGACGCAGGAGGGAGGCGGGGCAGAAACGCTTCCTTTGCGAACTTCGCGGTTTCTGTTCAAACTCCCCATATTGGTTCCTGCTATGCTGGTTTAAGTTCAACTCCACGTTGGCCAAACTGTTACCGTCTTATTCACTACCAGTTGTCAGTCTTAAACGGCGATGCTGGCAGCCCTTCCTTGTTGTACAGGTTACAGCCAGCGGGATT
>CAZOZF010000382.1:0-2189 GCA_964584205.1 uncultured Verrucomicrobiota bacterium | reverse complement strand
GGCTATCCCCGCGGCCTGAAAGGCGACGAGATCTGTCTGGGCGCCCGGATATTCGGCGTGATCGATGCCTATGATGCCATGCGGTCAGACCGGCCTTACCGGCGGTCGATGTCGCCCGACAAGGCGGCGGCGGAACTCCGGTTCGGACAGGGTACGCATTTTGATCCTGCCGTGGTGGACGCTTTTCTCAGGCATCAGGATCAAATGGAAGTGGTGGGTGGCTGGTCACGATGTGGCGCTGAGTGACAGTTTGGCCATCTTGTAGCCCAGGATTCGCCGGGTGGTTCCCAGTGCGTGGGCAGCCCGGGTTTGGTTTCCTTTGGATTCCCGGAGTGCATTCAGGATCAGCTCCCGCTCACAGGCCGATATGGCGCTTTCCAAATCAATTCCCTCCCGTCTGGCGGGTGAGGCACTGACCGGTCTTCCCTGGATGAATTCGGGAAGATGACCGGGGACGATCAACTCCTGTTTGCCGTGCAACACGAGGGTGCGTTCAACGATGTTGCGAAGTTCCCGGATGTTGCCCGGCCAGGAATAAGCGGCCAGTTTTTCCACGGCTTCAGCTGAAAAATCACGGGCGCTGTGATTCATGCTCTGCCGGAATAACAGGAGGAAATGCCGGGCGAGCAGGGGGATGTCCTGCATTCTTTTCCGGAGCGGCGGGAGTGTGATGGGAATGACGTTCAGCCGGTAATACAGGTCATCCCGGAACCGGTGCAGGCGTATCTCGTCTTCCAGGATCCGGGAAGTGGCGGTGATAATGCGGGCATGGGTCTTGATCACCTGGGTTCCCCCCAACCGCATATATTCGCGTTCCTGAAGCACCCGTAACAGTTTAACCTGCATGGCCAGCGACATCTCGCCCACTTCATCGAAAAAAAGTGTTCCGGATCCAGCCAGATCGAACCGGCCCATTTTTCGGGTGTCAGCACCCGTGAAAGCGCCCTTTTCATGACCGAATAATTCGCTCTCCATCAGGGTTTCCGGCAAGGCCGAGCAATGGATGGGGATAAACGGTTCATCGGCCCGCGGACTGAGCCGGTGCAGACGCCGGGCAATCAGTTCCTTTCCGGTTCCGCTTTCCCCCTGGATCAGGACGGTGGCGTTGCTGGTTGAGGCCTGCTGGACGGCCGTGAGAGTTTCAAGGAAGGCCGGAGCCTGGCCGACGAGTTCATCGGTGGGGTGTTCCCGGGATACTTCGTCCTGAAGAATGACGACCCGCCGGCGCAGGGCACTAGTCTCAATGACCCGGGCCACGATGCGCCGGATTTCATCCACATCGAAGGGTTTGATGACAAAGTCGCCCGCTCCCGCTTTCATGGCATCCACCACCGGCCGTACCGACGGTGAGGCGCTGACCATGACGCAGGGCAGACCCGGATGGAGCTCATTCAGTTCCTTTAACAAAGTAACCCCGTCCTTTTCCGGCATCATTACATCCAGTATGACAATATCCGCAGGATGCTCGTTCAAGTCCCGGAGAGCCGCGGCGGCATTCTCGGCGAGCCGGGTATGGTAGAGGCGCGAAAATGTCTGGCGAAGCGATTCGCGACTGCCCCGGTCATCGTCAACAATGAGCATGGTTTTCATGATGGGCTTCCCGTTTTGGGGTGGAGAAGGGGGAGCCGGATGGTGATCAGGACTCCCAATTCATTCGAGTGAACGGTGAGAGTTCCATTATGGTCAAGAATGGTTCGGCGGACGATGGGGAGCCCCAGTCCGAGCCCCCGCGCCTTGGTGGTGGAGAAAGGGGAAAACAATTTATCCAGCATGGCCGGTGCGATGCCAGGACCGTTATCTTTGAAAATGACGGTTATGGCGGGGATCGGTCCGGGATCCTCCGCGAGGCGCAGGGTGAGAGTGATTTCCGGGTTTTGTGTGGCGGCCAGGGCCTCCTTGGAGTTTGTCAGGATGTGGGTGAACGCTTCAATGAGGGCGCGATCATCGCCCTGGATGGTGGGCAGGGTGTCCGGGGCGGAAACGGTGACGCGGATGCTGGAAGGAGGTTCCGCCGGGAAGACGCGGGCACAGGCGGAAGCGATGCAGGCTTTTGTCTGGATGGCTTTAAAAGTGAGTGCCGGGGGATGGGCGAAGGCATGGATCTGATCCACGATGCTATTCAACCGCTCGACTTCGGATGAAACGAGATCCTTGAACTCATGCTGGAATTCCGTGTCCTGGTAGCGTTC
>CAZOZF010000381.1:0-2192 GCA_964584205.1 uncultured Verrucomicrobiota bacterium | reverse complement strand
GACGTAAAGGTTTTGGCACCCAAAAGCCTGCATGATCGGATCGTGGAGAAACTTAAAGATGGATTGAAGGCACAGGAATGAGCCCGATTCTGGCGCCTGACCAAATATAACAACTATCTGACCCCGGCCGCCCCGCAGCACCGCGTTAATCCATAACTGACAGAAAACATGAGGTTATACCGGCTTGCCCGAAAGGGTCGAACCATTTAGTTATGCCCAGTTCACAACTTTCAGCCCGGGGATCTTGTCGTAGTGCCGAATATTGTTCGTAACCACAGCATAGTTCAGCGTCAGGGCGGAACACCCGATCAGGAAATCGAAATCATCGTCAGAACCCCTCCTGAGCGCGGCGGGTGGTGCGTTCCTGGCGAAGCCGGGAGACGATCTCGTCGGCTGCACGCGAATCGTCCCAGGATCCGGCCATTTGCAGGGCTTCCTCATCACCGCATCGCAAGGCTGTTTTTTCCGGCTGAGGTGACAGTTTAGCCCCAAAGGATTGTGCGGGCCACGGGCAAAGCCCCCGGGGATCCTCAGTTTGAAACCTGATGATACAGATACACGGTGCCCAACCGATCGGCGGCGCCGATGGCCAGACCGGTGCCATCCGGCGACCAGGCGATTGCGTTCAAGACGCAACTGCAGGCCAGACCGCAAGGCCGTGTTGACCCGGCAAGCGCGCGGCCCAACTCGCGGACCCCCTGAACATCATCGTAATAAAAACACAGACCCAAGTCCGACTCATCTCCCGCCACGCCATAGGCCTTGCTGCGGGTGGGGTCCGTTGTGAGGGCCCGTACCGGCCCATGAATACCCACGGCGCCCAGGGAATACACGGCTCCGGATGCCGCGTTGACGAGGGCCAGCAAACCGTCAAGAGTCCCAACCAGATATCGCCCGCCATTCCATTCGACCCAACAGGACAAGATCGCACGATACTGGCGTCCCGGCCGGTGTGGTAAAGTCAGGCCCCTGAGCACAGAAGGAATCGGCTCGGTCGCAACACCGGCGGGGGCGCTTCGATCCATGATCTCGACTTGGCCCTCGCGGATGATGAACGAATGGGGGCCTATGCAGTCACCGGCAAGCGTGGCGTCATCCAGCCATCTGAGGGCCGTGACCCCGGATTTCTCAGGTTCCAGAAGGCGCCACAATCGGATCACCTGTATGTTCTCAGCTTGAATCGCCGCTTGATTCCCCGCCATGAAACGGTTGGTTTCATCCGTTTTCCCGATATCCTCAACATACGGTTTCAACCGTTCAGCGGCCTGGGGCAGAGGGGTACAGGTCAGGCGGTCATCCAGATACACGTAAGCGTGCGGGTCGCGACTGATTTCCCGGGCCCCTCCTCTGTTGGCTTTCACAAGGGCCAGATCAATCGCCAGCATCCCCGGCGCATCAGGCCCGTGATTCGTATCCGAAAGGTAGAGCGTATGGCCCGCCTGGAGCATATCGCCGCTGTAATAGACGGTCCGCTCGGGAGTGCCTAACAAGCCGTGAATCTGTGGCCGCCCCCCTTTCTTCAAATCCCACTCGGCCAGGTGAACCCACGTCCCCTGGATACCATTGACCGCGCTCGCCAGACCGTACCAGAGCCGGCCCTCGTCATCGAAGGCCATTCCCGCCACATTGCGCGGAAAAGTCTTGGGATTGGGCGGACAAGGATCTACGCTCCCCAATTCCTGGAATTTACCGGTTTTCGTGTCCAACGCCACCAGCTGGTCAGAAATATTGTGCGCCATATAGAACCGACCATCCGGTCCGGTGGCGGCAAAGGTGAATTGTTTGCGCGCCATGAGGCCTGGTGGACCGGGGAACTGGTAATTGAGGTCTATGATACGGCGCTGATCCACATCTATTTTCAGCACCCATCCGCTTGAGGTTGAAGTGTAGATATGGCCATCCGGTCCCCGCGCCAGACGAAAGGTGCCGCCTTCCGACATCTGGCCGAAATCTGTAATGTCCTGACTCCGACAATCATACCGATAGAGATGGCCGCGCAGGTAACCGCTCATATAATAGGCTTGGTGACGAGGATCGTAACAGCCACCGTAAATGCTTTCCCGGGGCGCCGGAATTCCCAGATTCGTGACCTGTCCGTTTCCCGGGTCATACACCAGCAGATGCGACCCGGCATAACCCTCCCACTGATGCGTATAGTACCCCTCAATCATCCAGGCCGGATGCCCAGGGGC
>CAZOZF010000380.1:0-2200 GCA_964584205.1 uncultured Verrucomicrobiota bacterium | reverse complement strand
CCGTTCGGCCTTCCTCCCTTCCTTCCTCTACAGGCTTACCCTGGCGCGACATGGCCTGTTTCTTTCCAAAGTTATCAGTGGCTAATCATCGGTCATCAGTCACTCGATCACTGGTTACTGGTCACCGATCCCAGTGGTCGACTGTTCTGTCCCGCCATCAGATCCAGAAACTCTTCCGGATTCGCCTCGAACTGCGGATAGTTTTCTTCGTCAACAAACACCGGGACCGCATCGGGATACCGCGCGATAAACGCCGTCAGCCCGCCGGTTGTGCGTTTCTTTCCGGACTTGACCTCGATGGCAAACGTCCGATCCCCCTCATAGACGAAATCGACTTCTTCATTCCGCTCGCGCCAGTAATACAGCCGACCCGGCAACTGATGAAGAACTGACCCGACCAGTCCCTCGAAAAGCCGCCCCCGCTTGTCCGGGTCGCTCCACGCCTTTAGAGGCCCTTCATAGGTGCACAGTGCCGGGCACAGGGGCAATATCTTGGGGCTCGACCCCTTTTTCAGGTATTCCTTCCGGCTGTACTTCTCCAAGCCCCGATACAGAAACGCACACTCCAGCAGGAATAGATAGTGCTTCACCAACTCGACATTCCCGCGATCCTGCAATTGCCCGAGCAACTTGTTGTAGCTGATTTCCTGACACGGATACGCCCGGATAATTCCAAGGAATTGGCGGAACAGCACAGGCTTCGAGAGCGGGCGCAACCGAAAGATGTCCTTATTCAAGACGTTCTCAAGGATCGCATCACGCATGTACGCCTGCCAACGGGCGGCGTTCTTCATGAAACGGTAACTTCCCGGATACCCGCCCTGACTCAGGTACTGGTCAAATGAAACACCCAGTTGTGCGGATTCCGCCACGTTCCAATGCCGAACAGCGAGGGTTTCATACCGGCCCGCCAGGCTCTCCTTAAGTCCTTGCTGAATCTCAAATGAACTTGACCCCAAAACCACCACACGTAACTGAGTCGAATTCTGGTTGTCCCACAGATCCTTGAGGATCTCCTGCCAGCGGTCGATCTTCTGAACCTCATCAATGACCAGTATCGAGCCCTTGGGCAGCAGTAGCGCCTTCTGCCACTGACTGAGGAGCCAGTGCGGATGCGGCGCCAGCAGATTGTCCGCGCTGAAATACAGTGATTTCGCATGCAGGCGCGCCAGACACTGCTTGACTCCGGTTGTCTTCCCAACCTGCCGGGGCCCCAAAACAGCCTGGATCAGCGCGCCCTCTTCCTTAAGCCGCCCCATCAGTGCTATCGCAAATGCCCTGGTTATCTCTTTCATATTGGTAGAGTAACCTATAACTGGTAATAGGCAAACCTATTATTCTGTCACCGATCGCTGGTCGCTCGATCACTGATTACTGGTCACTGTCCCCCCCGTTCCGTGGTGGCAATCGCATACACCTGCCCGGCCTCGTTTACCAACGCGGTCGAGATGATCGAGACCTCCTTGACCGTGCCATCTTTCGCGATGCGTTGTGTGCGATACGGCTCCAGAATCTCAGCCTTGCCAAGTTTCAGCAACTGGGCCAATGCATCCTTGCGCAACCCCTCCGGAATCCGCTCGCGCACGTTCATTGCCAGCGCCTCGGTTTCGCTCCAGCCGTACAGTCTTGTCGCGCCCGGGTTCCAGGCGATGATGCGGCCCTCGAGGTCCTGCACGGTAACGGCATCGTGCGCATCGCGCACCACCACCGCCGCTCGCCGGAGCATGTCGTTGGCTTTCTCAAGCGCTTCCTCCTTCCGCTTGGTCTCCGTGATGTCCATGATGGTGAGGACCACGCCATCAATCATGTTTTCAGAGGTGCGGTAGGGTATGATGCGAAGATGGAACCAGCTCCCATCACGCGTGGCGGCCGATTGCTCGTGAGCTACCAGCGTGCGCAGCACCTCGCGCATGTCGTCGGCCAGTGCCGGGTAGTCCAGCTCCGAGGCGATATCGGTTATCCTCCGGCCGATATCGCCCGGGATGAGTCTGAACACCCGGTTCGTCCCGGCGGTGAAGAGCCGCACGCGCAGTTCAGAATCCAGGAACGCGATGCCGATTTCGGTGTTATCGAGCAGGTTTTTCTGGTCGTTGTTGAGCTGGGCCAGGCCGCCCATCTTATGATGCAGTTCGGCGTTGAGCGTCTGCAACTCCTCGTTCATGGACTGCATCTCTTCCTTGGAGGTGGTCAGTTCCTCGTT
>CAZOZF010000379.1:0-2201 GCA_964584205.1 uncultured Verrucomicrobiota bacterium | reverse complement strand
CCTACCACACGCAATCTGGCAAAACCGTAGCGCTGATCTTCAGCGTGACGTGCAAGCCGCACCTTAAGGTAAAAGCTCTTCTGGCTGGGACAAGATCTCCGATATTCTAAGGGGAGAACGTTTCAGCACTGCGGCTGAGCCGAGTCTGCCGTCCTGTTTTCAGGAAGGCCCTGGCGTTTCCTGAAAAGAGAACGCGTGCGCCAAAACGCCAATAGCCGGTGCCGCTGCCGGTTCACGACCCCGAAGGGGCTCATCGCAATCCCGCCGAGAAAACGCCCCGCCGGCCAAGGATGATCGGCCCAACACCAGACCAAGGCGCCGCAGACCAACGCCGGGTCAAAGGCCCGGAATTCGTTTTCCAGCACCAAGGCCTGCTCGTCCTCACCCAGGGCGTGTCCAAAGGTTCCGGCAAAAGAGCCATACCCGAATTCAGTCACCAGAAGCGGCTTCCCGGGATAGAGTTTCCTAATCGTCCCCAGATTCTCCCGCCACCAGGTGACAACGCCTTCGCGGTCATAGCTGGCCGGGGAATGCTCACCGCTCGGATAGCCGTTCAGGCAGATGACATCATCGTCCTCGAAGCGGGGATGCTTCGTCCAATGGCAACTGACATGGACGTGGAGGCGGCTGGGATCGAGTTGGCGGCAGAACCGCAGCAGGAAAGAATTGGACTCGGCCACTTCCGCCTCGTCCTCCTGGGTCTCATTGCTCACCGACCAGAAGATGATGCTGGGATGGTTGAAGTCCCGCGCCACCATGCGCTCCAGTTGGCGGGCGGCCGTCCGGGTTCGCTCGCCCTGATGACGCCGCCCATCGTCCGGATCGTTCCAGAAATAGAGGGGAATCTCGGCGAAAACCAGCAGACCGAGCTGGTCACAGAGCTCCAATTCCCGCGGCGCATGCGGATAATGGCATAGACGTACCAGATTGGCCCCGGCCTCCTTCATGGCCTCAAGATCCTGGCGGGTCAGCTCATGATCCACCGCCGCGTCGGTGCGCGGCGAATCCTCATGCCGGTTGAAGCCCGTAAGGAAGATCGGTTCGTCGTTCAAAAGCAGTCCCTCCGGGGTCGCCTGGATCCTGCGGAACCCGAAGAGGATCGCCTGTGAATCAAGGCTTTGGCCCGAGACGAGAAGGCGAACCTGGGCCTGATACAAAAACGGATTTTGGGGAGACCAAGGAGTGACCGACTCCAGCCGTCCGGACAAAACCCATTCGGTCTTGTCCCCGGCTCTGAGAGTACGCAGTTCGCCTTGGACGCTTGCGCATAGGTTTTCATTTGCGTCCCTGATCTGGACTTCGGCCAGCACCGCCTCCGTTTCCGGCCGCTGATTACGCGCCGGAATCCGGAACTCGAATTCACCGCCACCGCCACTTGCCGGTGCGGCAATTACCCGCACCCCGCCGAGATGCAGGTAATCCGTCGTGTAGAGGAAAACTTCGCGGATTATGCCGCCAAACCCGCGCCAGCCGACATGTTTTCCGGGGACATCGCCCGGATAGTGTGCGTTGTCAACCGCAACGGCCAACAGATTCTCCGACCTTTGCAACGCGGTTTCCGGAATTTCGAACTCGAAGGGCAGGAACGGATCCAGATTCTCGCCGAGGAACAGGTCGTTAAGCCAGACTTTGGCCCGGTAGTTGACCGCTTCGAACCGCAAGACAACTCGACGCTGATGCCAGGCCTCCGGAATACTGAAACTGCGGCGATACCAGCAGCATCCCTCGAAGAAGGCCAGATCCGGGTAGGCGGTCTCGAAACACGAAGGCACCGCCACCTCCAGCCACCGGCCAGTCTCATGGGCGGCCTTACAGAAGCCAAGCGCCTCCCCGTCCCGATGCGGATCCGGGGAAAACCTCCAAGCCCCGTCCAATTCGACACGCTGTCCCGTCAATTTCAAATCCTTCATCATGACATCCTCAGCTTGATTTTTATACAGATGTCCTTCGCTTGCCATTTATTTTGAACCTACCACACGCAGCCTGGCAAAACCATAGCGCTGATCGTCAGCGTGACGTGCAAGCTGCACCTTGAGGTAGAAGCTCTTCTGTCCGCGGACAAGCTCTCCGACATCCGCAAAGGCATACTTTCCAGTACCCTTCTTTTCGTCAGTGAATGGGGCCATGACGATGAAGTTGGCCCAGCCGTTGTTGTACTCGGCACAGCGTTTCCAGTCCGCCTTCGCCAGATCCGTCGCCAC
>CAZOZF010000378.1:0-2239 GCA_964584205.1 uncultured Verrucomicrobiota bacterium | reverse complement strand
TCGAATCTTGACCATCGCCTCGACTATCTGCGCGAGGCGGTTCACCGGATTGCCGCGCTGCCCGGAACCCAGATCCTCGCCAAGGCGCCGATCTATGAGACCGAGCCCGTGGATGTAAAACCGGAATACAAGCCGCTTGAATACCTCAACACGGTCATCATCATCGAAAGCACAATGGCGCTTCCCGCGTTATCGGACGCCATTCATAGTATCGAGGCGGACATGGGCCGTGTGCGGACCGAGGATCGCAATGCACCACGTCCGATCGATATTGATATCCTGTATGCGGGGAATTTGAGTCAGGCCGACGGCATTCTGGATCTTCCCCACCCCAAATGGGCACACCGCCGGTTCGTGCTTCAACCTCTGTCGGACGTACGCCCCTTCCTCCGCCTCCCCGGCGAACCCCGCCCCGTTTCGGAAGTCCTCAAGAGCCTGCCCCCCGCGAACGTCAAATTGTTCCGGGCAGAACACCAGTGGTGATTTACTGCAAGGGTTCTCTGTTCTTTGTGGGAGGGGCGCTGTGCGCCGCGACAGGGACTCGACAGGCTCCCGGAAGAAGATCGCGGCGCACAGCGCCCCTCCCACAGAGCCTTGAGCAAGTCCCTCCCTTTGTGAGTGACCCAATACACCTCACCCTACACACCGTGGACACACTCCGGAAGAAACTTTATCGCATAAATCTTTCCACGCTCCTGCGGGCCTGCGTTACCGCCCGGAGTTCCGGATCCGCTTTGATTTCGATCCCAATATCTTTACAGATGCCCTGCATCACCATCTCTACCCAAGGCGTGCGAAGAGCAAGACACCGAGGACGAATTCCATGCTTCACAACCATCTCCAGAAATTTGGCTGGAACCTGGCCTCTCATGTCCTCGATAGTCGTGTTCACGGAAAGCAGCTCCACACCCAATACGAATAGGGATGCAGAATCCGCCGCCAGCATCATATAGGGTAACTGTTGCCGCTCTCCCTTCTTTCCCACCGGGTGGATTGAGGGAACGACATCCAGCTCAACCGTTAGATCGACCGGCTTCAAAGCCCGCACTGCCTCCACAACGTGATTCGGGATCCTAATCCGGAGAGATACGGCTGGAGGCGGGACTTCATGGTGCTCATCCCGCCATTCAATCGCCCCACCTTCCTGATGAGGGATCCTGACAAGGTAGGTGCAGGTTCCGGGCTTTCGGGCCACCAGTCGGCGATCCTCCTTCACTCGCGGGGCAACAAGGAGCAATTGCTCAAGAACGAGAATGAGCAGAAGAGCCTCCTCCCGGTCAATCACCCAAGGAAAATATCCTGGCCGAAAACTTCGGAACGAGGGCCAGACATTGGCTCCCCTGAAGTTCAACCCCAATTCCTTGGCCGCTCGCTTTTCACGGACGTCCAGATCGCTTTTTTTTCCAAATGCGGCATGAGTCTGCAGAATTTCGAATATCATGGTGGCGGCATCTTCCGATTCCGGCTCATCCTGCATCTCCCAAAATTGAGCCAGAGCCCTTGCCCCAGGATATAAGGCGACCGCATGATATTCACCCAACAAACCCATGACGCTGACAAAGACAACTTCATCGCTTTCTGGATCCTTGACTCCGAAAATGTCAGTTTCCTCCATCCACAACCAAGGCTCCAACTCGCGAACCTTGGCCGCCGCGGCATACAGGCGTTGCCACACATCATTCGGCACGGGCTTGTAATGGATTGGGCTCGTAGAATCGGTTGCGCTCATTTTCATCCCCCCCCATATTTCTTTGTGGTTTTCATAGATACAACTCTTCCGCAAGACGCCTGCCTGATGGGGTCTTGTATACCTTTTCAATCATCGGGCGCAAGCGCTCCGGCTCCCAGCCGGGATATTCATCAGGAATATTCACCAGCCAATCGGCATCCCAAAGCACGCGGAACTCGGGGGTATCGAGCCCTTTCACATGATGGTGCAGGCTGATGATTTTGCAGACATGGTCAGTCCGCTCCGGATCAAGTCCAAGTCGCTCCAGAATTGCCCGGGCAATAGGCGGCCCTTCGATTTCCTGGTAATGGCCTGCCGAGGAATTGTATTTCCGTTCCGCCTCATGAATCCCGATGTCATGGAGGATCGCTGCGGCCACCACCGTCAGCTCATCGCCTGGCTCGCTCTTGAGCAAGGTTTCCGCATAACCCAGAACCGCCAAGGCATGCCGGATCCGCCTCTCATCGGATCCAAAGACAGCCTTCATCGCCTCGATCAATCGAGCTTTCA
>CAZOZF010000377.1:0-2241 GCA_964584205.1 uncultured Verrucomicrobiota bacterium | reverse complement strand
AAATTTCTAACAACATAAGGAAGGCAAAGTTCAGTTATGAAACGTACTCTTCTTGCGGTCGTCAGTTTGCTGCCGGTTCTCCTCATGGCCCAAAATGGAACCTCCACGAATCCTGCTTCCAATGCGGAATCTCCCGAACACCGCGCTGCGCGGCTCAAATGGTTCCAGGAGGCCCGCTTTGGCATGTTTATTCACTGGGGAGTGTATGCCGTTCCCGCCGGGGAATGGAATGGCAAGCCGGTAGGTTCCTGCGGCGAATGGATTCTTAAACTAGGCCAAATTCCGATTGCCGATTACAAAGCCTTTGCGCCCCAGTTCACGGCATCCAAGTATGATCCCAAGGCATGGGCGGCCCTTGCCAAAGAGGCGGGGGCGAAATACGTCGTCATCACCTCCAAGCACCACGACGGCTTCTCCTTGTATGACTCCGCCGCAAGCGACTGGAATGCGGTGAAAGCCTCCGGCGCCAAACGCGATTTGCTCGCCCCGCTCGCGGAAGCGGTGCGCGCCGAAGGGCTCAAATTCGGCCTCTACTACTCGCAGGCACAGGACTGGGTCCACAGAGGCGGAGGACTTCATTATGGCGGTAAAGAGGGGGAGCCGGGTTGGGATCCTTCCCACGGTGGCAGCTTTGATGATTATTTGAAATCCGTCGCCCTCCCCCAAGTCCGGGAGATTCTCACCCGTTACAAGCCGTCGGTGATCTGGTGGGATACCCCTGCCTACATGACTGCGGAGCGTGCGAGGCCGTTTGCAGAAGCTTTGCGGGAACTCGCTCCCGAGATCGTCAGCAACAACCGCCTTGGCGGCGGGTTCGGCGGCGACACCATAACTCCGGAGCAGCACATTCCGCCTCGGGGCTACCCTGGCAAAATGTTCGAGGTCTGCATGACCATGAACCACACATGGGGTTTCAAGAAGGACGACCAGAATTGGAAGAGCGCCCGTGAACTGATCCGCAATCTCTCGGACATCTCCAACAAGGGTGGCAATTTCCTGCTTAATGTCGGTCCGACCGCCGAAGGGGAGATCCCTCAGGCGAGCATCGACCGGCTCAAGGCCATGGGCCGCTGGATGGCCATCAACGGCCAGGCAATCTACGCCACGGAAGCCAACCCGTTTCCGCGCCGACTGACCTGGGGCCGCTGTACACAAAAAAAAGAGGGCCAAGGCGGGACCACTCTTTACCTGCATGTGTGGGAGTGGCCGCAGGAGGGTAAAATCCTGCTGCCCACACGCGATGTGCCGGTGGAAAGTCACCTCCTCCAAGGTGGGGCGCCGGTTACAAGTCGGGCAACTGACGATGGGCTTGAGGTAAGCCTACCCGGCTCGGCTCCTGATGCGGACGTGTCGGTCGTGGCGCTGCATTTTGCGGGCTCGCTGACCATTACCCAGGAAGCGTTCATGAGCCCCGGCAAGGATGGCGTCTATACCTTCCAGGCTTTGGATGCGGATAATTACGGAAGCATCTTTGGCAATTTCGAACTCGTCGGGCATGGTGCGGAAACCTATCTGTCAAAGTGGCGTGATGCCGGTTGGTACTTGGAGTACAGCCTCAAAACGTCAGCGGTTTCCAAATGGCGTGTTTCGGCTGAAATTGCAGCAGAAAAGCCCGTTGCGCTCAAGATCGTCCCGGGCAACAAGGGGGCAGTGCCCGTCACTGCGGAGATCCCCGCCACCGGCAAACCAGGCGCGTGGCAACCGGTGGAGCTTGGCACCATCACACTGCCCGCCGGGGAGACCTCTTTTTCACTTAAACCCGTACAGGAGCGCTGGAGCACCATTCACGTGCGCCGGGTCTGGCTGAAACCGGCACCCGAACTGCACGGAACGGATGTCGTCCACCCACAGTGAGTTGATGCAAATCGCTCAGCGGAAATTTCTAACAACATAAGGAAGGCAAAGTTCAGTTATGAAACGTACTCGTCAACCAATTAAAACGGCCTGGTCCTTGGGGCTGGCGTGTCTGTTGGCAGCGATGAGTCTGGCGGGAGCCAAGGCGGCGTCTCCTCCTGCCTCGCAAGTCATCCAGGAAATGGATCTGGCTTCCGACACGGCGTGGACGCTGCGCTGTGATGACGCCCCCGCCCGTCCGATCAAAGTACCCGGCGGCGGCTGGAATTCCGACCAACAGTCTCCTCGCATTCAGGAGATGAAGGACGTGAAAGACTATGTTCTTTACGAACGCAAAATCGCCATGCCTGCGGAAGCAGCCGGGCAGGTGGTCAAGCTGCGCTTTGG
>CAZOZF010000376.1:0-2250 GCA_964584205.1 uncultured Verrucomicrobiota bacterium | reverse complement strand
GCGGGGAATGGTATGTTTCCGACACGCGCCATGGCCCAATGGTTCATGCCCGGCTGATCCCTGGTGGCGAGAATTCCGGGAAACTGGTTAGCAAGGTCAAGGAGACCGCCCGGTCACTCGCCGTCTCCTATGAAGCTGAATGTCTTCTGGTGGATGGCCCGCCCGGTGTAGGGTGCTCGGTGATTGCCTCCATCAGCGGTGCTTCACGGGTTCTGATCGTGACCGAACCGACTCTGTCAGGGGAGCATGATATGGCACGGGTTTTGGAATTGACCCGCCACTTCCACATTCCCGCCGCCGTATGCGTCAATAAATGGGATTTAAACCCCGAAATGACGGAGCGGATCGAGGCCGACGCCCACCGAGCCGGGGCTGCGTTGGCTGGGCGTGTACGATACGACCGGGGCGTTACTGCGGCCCAGTTACAGGGGCGTGCTGTTGTCGAAGTCGATTCGGGACCGCTCGCGGCAGATATCCGGGCGGTATGGAATACTGTTAGCCACTTTGAACAAGCCAACTCCGGGAGTGTGAATCCATGACCATTAGACTCGAAGTTGTTCCGTTTGTGATCGCAGTTGCCTTATTGTTTGGCCTGCTAGCCGTCATCATGCTCTGGAAAGGCATATCTTGGCAAAGGGTGATTGGGTTATGTGGCATTCCCGCACTTGTATGTGTGGCCTATCTCCTATTTTTTTTCCGTGATCCTGAACGGGTAATCCCCTCGGGAGACGATCTGATCGTTGCCGCCGCCGACGGTACGGTGGCCGCCATTACCGATATCCACGAGGGTAAGTACCTGCACGCCGACTGTGTTCGAATCAGTATTTTTCTCAGTCTTTTTGATGTCCATGTCAACCGGTCGCCGATCTCCGGACATTCCATCTTTTTGGGTTACTTCCCCGGCAAACGTCTGTTTACCTTCCAAGAGAAGTCCTCCGATGTGAATCAGCACAACAAGATCCTCATCGTGAATCAGCAAACACAGTGCCTGGTTTGCCAGATCGTCGGGCCGGTTTGCCGGCGCGTCGTGTACTGGCTGGATCATGAGCAAAGCGTGCCAGTAGCCAGGGGCGAACGGATTGGAATGATGAAATTCGGGTCGCGACTCGATCTGTATTTCCCAAAGGCCGACGTGGAGGTTATCGTGAAGACCGGTGAAACGGTACGGGCCGGGGAAACCTTGGTAGCGCGCCTGCGGAATGGCAAGGCCGCAACAACTGGAAGGGTACAGGAATGAAGACTCGCATCATCATCCTGTCTGACAACAGCGCGGGAACCAGCAATACGAGGGCCGAGCATGGGTTGGCATTCTGGGTTGAAACCGGGGATCATTGTCTCCTGTTCGACACCGGACAGGGACTTGTCCTGGAAGACAACGCCCAGGCACTGGATGTGGACCTGGATGCCGTGGACACCGTTGTGCTGAGTCATGGCCACTACGACCACACCGGCGGCCTGCTCGTCGTCGTGCACCGCGCCGAAGCAGACCTCCGGGTATTCGCGCATCCTGATGCCTTCCGGCCCAAGTACAAGCGCGCGGCTTCCGGCACGCGCTATATCGGGATTCCCCCTGCTTTGCTCGAAGCCCTGTCAGGCCTGAAATATCCGACCGCTGACACCAGGTCAGCGATGGAGGTTGTTCCCGGAATCTGGGTAACCGGTGAAATTCCCCGCAGTCACCCCGAAGAAGCCGCCACGGAAGGATTCTGCACCGACCCGGAAGGCCTCCACGACGATCCGTTGCTGGACGATCAGGCGCTCTTCATCGACGCCCCTCAAGGAACCGTGGTTCTCCTGGGTTGCACGCATGCCGGCCTGATCAATACGCTGGATCATATCAGTCGGCTGACGCAAGGCCGACCCATCCATGCGGTTCTGGGGGGCACTCACCTGCGGTCGGCCACACACAGCCGCATCGACTGGACCCTGGACGAGTTGAAGTATTTCAACCTGCAGCGCCTGGCCGCCATTCATTGCACGGGCGATCAGGCGACGGCCGCGCTCTGGAATGCGTTCCCCGGCATCTGTGTGCCCGGCGGGACCGGTATGAGCTTCGATTTTTGAAGGTTCGAAAAAAGGAAACATGATGACGGATAATAATGAATGCGGATGCGGTAAATCGACCGGGGAAACCCCGTGCGGAAGCAAGCAAGAAAAGGCACCGGGACACCTCGACAACTGGCTTGAAGAGCAGCAACTCCAGGAGCGGCTCCAGAGAATCCGCCATAAGATCCTGGTCATGTCGGGGAA
>CAZOZF010000375.1:0-2264 GCA_964584205.1 uncultured Verrucomicrobiota bacterium | reverse complement strand
CCACCAGCGGGTCGGCTGGAGTGGGAATGCCGGTATAGGGCGGCGCACAGATCATGAGGCCACGGGACGTGTTGAGTCGCTCGTAGACGGCATCCATGGCCTTCCGACCACGCTGCTCGGAATCACCCACCCCACTCATCACTGCCCAGACCTGCGGCTCAAGGTAAATCTGGCCTTCTGGACGTGTGTCGCTACCCACAAATTGGCCGTTTGACAGCAATAGTCGGCGGTACCAGCCGCCGTCCCAGACGGCATCGGAGTTCAGGATCCCCGACAATTCATCAACCACCCGGCCGCACCACGCGACATCTGCCGCACGGTCAAGCCGGATGGCATATCCACGGAATAGTTTAGCCGCGTAGACGAGTTGCATGCCCAGCATCACGCTTTCCGCCTTCGGATCACGAAAAACAGCCAACCCGTCATTCCAGTCCGCATCGAACAAAGTCGGCAAACCGTGCGGTCCCCGCCGTGCCCAGATCAGTTCCAGCCCCAGGCGCACATGCTCATACACTGTGGCATCGCCTCCATCGCGAAAGGGAATCCGTTCCTCAAAGAACGAGAGCTCCCCCGTTTCATTCACCAGATTGGCAATCGTCATGATGGGCCAAACGGTATTATCGCACCGGTGCGGTTCCACATTCACCTTCAGTTTCCGGGCGTAAGGATAGAAGGAAAAGTTACCGCTCCCATCGCTTGCCTGGGAGGCGAGGATCAGTCGGATACGTTCCTTCGCAAACTCCGGGTCAAATGTGGCCACAGCGAGAGCGTCCTGCATGGTATCCCTGAACCGCATGCCATCGACTCCGATATGATCGGTCGAAAGGTCGCGCGTCCGTTCAAGCGTAACCTGACAATTCAGAGGAGCCCAGGTATTGACCATCCGGTCAAAATGCGAATCCCCACTGTTCACTTGGAATACCCGGGTCTTGTCCCCCCAATACGCATGCAAGTCCGTGAACGCCCCATCCACGGCCCCGGGAACGGTGAACTTGTGTTTCAACGCCTTTGCCTGGTCCCAGTCATCCGCCACACCCAAAATATAGGCGAAGCGTTCCCGGCCACCGGGTGCCAGTTCCAGGTTGACACCCAGTGTGCCGCAGCCATGCCCGCCCCCCGGCAGTTCCGAGCCGCTCAGCGCAAGGGCTGGCCGCTCGAGCGAGCCACCCCGACCACAGAACGCTTCACGAGAACACTCGAAACCGTCAACCGGCCGGGTGCACGTCATAAAAATCGCCGGGGTGAACGGCGCCTCAAAAACGTGGTAATCGTATTTGATCCAGTTCTCGGCCGGATCAAAAGTGAAACCGATATGGTTCTTGAGGTAACACCAGAACATCTCACGCATGAACTCCAGAATGCCGAACTCGACATAACTTGCCAGCGTGAGAGACTGCGCCATGGAGCCGGTGTTCTCGACAGCGACATCCCACACCATCACGTCGTCGCCGGGTGGGATGAAGTAGCGGACACTGACACGTATCCTGCCCCGTTCTCCAACGAACTGCGTGTACCCCAGTCCATGACGACATTCATAATGATCCAGCGGCCTGCAGGTGGGCGCGAAATGGGGATTCCAAAGTTCACCGGTCTTATGATCGCGGACATACACGTAGAATCCAGGCCGGTCCTGGGGCGCGGGCAGCCAGTGGTAACGCGTCAGCCGCCGCTGCTGAGGCTCAATGTGCCAGGCGAGACCACCCGCCTGCTGGCTGATGAAGGCCGACAAACGGGTGTTCCCCAGATAGTTGATCCAGGGCTGCGGGGGTAGTGGATCGGTGACCACATATTCACGGGTCGCATCGTCGAAATGACCAAACGTGTGGGCCATGTTCATTTCACCTGATATACGGCCGCACTCTTTCGATCCACATCCACCACACACCTGCCGTTTCGGATGGAAATAACCTCATTCGTGTCCAGATTTCGCAATTGGGCGTTTTGAAGTTCCTTGAAGCACAAGGTGAAACGAGTGGCTTCGATATAGTGATTCAGGACAAACAGCACCTGCTCCTTCCGGCTCTTCTGCAGGATCGCGGAGCCGAGGTTGCGCTCTCCCTTATACACGCGATGTCCGCCGCCGGGCTGCCAGTCCACCCACTCCACCGGCGCCGCTGGCTGGATGTGGACATGGGCTTCTTTAACGAACTGCTTCAGCAGACCGCCAACCCACGCAATGCTCTGCAACGATTCCTCTTCCGCCTTGTCCTGCGCCACATACGCCGCCCGCCAGATCAGCATCCCCCTCCCAATCCGCTTCCGCA
>CAZOZF010000374.1:0-2272 GCA_964584205.1 uncultured Verrucomicrobiota bacterium | reverse complement strand
AGCGTACAGGCGTTTAGATCAATGAATAATCCCCTCATAAACCCGGAAGGACCAATTTTTATGTGGCGGCCTGCCCTGACCTGTGGTGAGCCCTGTCGAACCAGCCTGCCTGCCCTGCGTAGCCTTGGCGAAGCAGGGATTAGTGCGAATCAGCCTGCCCTTCGTAGTGCCGCGTAGCGGGACGAAGGAGGGTGAAAATCAGTGGTGAGGTCCTTCTTCTCTTCCCGGATTCTACCGGTTCCGATAGCGCTCAATCACCTCTGGAAGCTTACCCATGCAAGGGGGGCACAATCCGCGTGCCTTCTCGTCGAGTTCCTGAACGGTCTCATGCTGGTAAAGGGCGCAACGCGGGAACGGACAGGGCAGCATGCCCAACTGCAGCGCCACACCCGCCACGGCCAGTTTTTCAACCCGCCGTGCATAGGTCTCCTGGGCGACAGGCGTTGTCATATCCGCCAATTTCAGCGCCTTCAGATCAACCACCACAATCCCGTTCGTCCCGGAAGCAGGCAGATCACCCGGTTTCCCCTCGCCAGCCAAAACCAGAATCACCTGCCCCTTCGCCGCCTGAGCGCGCAACCCCGCACTCCCTCCATCCGTCACCGGGGCAATCGCCGTTGACACCCATGACACCAGACGCGCCTTCAATTCGGGCGGAACGCTCCCCCCTGTTCTCACCTCAACCAGATTCGGTTGAGCGTCACCCGCGAAACTGCTAAGCGCCACACACACAACACCCCATGCCACTCTGAATCGTTTCATACAGTCTCCTTATTGTGTTAAAATCAACAACGTCCCCGCACCCCTCTGAGAGGCATTTCTAAAGGGGATCGGCGTTTAGGGTCTTGGGTTTCTCTGGAATGAATAATTTCAAACTTTTGAAATAGTCCCGCAAATAGCCCCGATCGCGTGCCAGCAAACGCTGAGCATGAAGCTGGGCATGAGCTCCAATCAGAAAATCGGGCATCACCCGCCCTTCACGCCCACCCCGTTTTAAGTAGTGGTCGAAATGCTTTCCAGCCAACATCGCGGATTCAATCGTGGCAGGAACGAAATCCAGATGCCAGTCCTTCAGGAATGTCCGGAAATCAGGCTCGCTCAGCGCGGGTCTGATTTCAGCCAGAACACATTCGCACACGATCAGGCGCCCTTCCCCCATCGCGGTATAGAGCGCCGCACTGGAACTGTCGGCATAAACAGGATCATCACACAACACGTCAAGCAGAACGGAAGAGTCAACGGCCGTAATCATCCGCGCACCCTGGCTAAATAGTCATCCGGTCGCATCTTTCCAGGCAAACGTCCCCGTCCCCTCCATTTTCGAATCGGATCGATGAGCACTTCCTTGTATCCAACCAGTTGATGCCCCGAAAGATCCATATGCAAAACCACTCCGGGAACCAGACCCAATGCATCCCGCAATGCCTTTGGAATGGTCACTTGTCCCTTCTCCGATACAATCGTTTTCATACTCTGATGGTAGGAATTCCTACATGCCGTGTCAAACAAAGAAAGGATCAGCGGCGGCACCCTGCAGCATCCCCCACACCCTTAACCCCTTAGCCCCTGAACCCCTTCTCTCATCACTCACTCAACGCGAGTGCGAACTGGATGGCGGCCTTGAGCTCTCTCACTCGAACGGGAGAAAGCGACGTAATCAGTGCCCCAACTCTGGCCTTGGAAACAGTTTGCATGTGATCGCAGTTAACCGCACAGCCCCTTGGCATCCCATCCCCCTCGTCCAACAATACTTCACTCGGAATGTCACGTATGGTTGAAGTCACCGGCGCCACGGTGACCTCGCCAAGGTGCGGAATGATCGAGTCACGCGTCAGAATAACGACAGGACGGCTCTTGTCCGGCGGCCCGAACTTATACCACCGAACCTCGCCGCGCTTCATTCATCACCCCACGCCTGTTCTTTCTCCCAACATGAGAATTCCTCCGAACCCGCAGGATGGGCGAGGTAACCCTGCCGATGCTTTTCCTCAAGTCGCCCCATCTTGACCCGGGCGACGGCCTGCTTAAGCGCTTCGCGCGTAAACGCCGAGCGCGTCGTATGTAAACTTCTGGCAACCCTGTCCACAGCCTGAATCAGCGGATCATCCAGCGTCATTTGAACTGTTCTCATAAAAGCCTCTTCATGATGATCTTTATAGCTATAATGATCCCTATCTCCATAAAAGTCAACAGTTAGGTAATGGGGGTCCAGCAATTGGGTGTGATTTGATTTTGTAACATTAGGCGGCCATTTCCCGATTGGAACGTATTG
>CAZOZF010000373.1:0-2302 GCA_964584205.1 uncultured Verrucomicrobiota bacterium | reverse complement strand
TCCACTTCAACTTGAGAGGGATCCGGCGGCACAAATGGGGTGCGATTCTGGAGGTTCTTGAGCGACAACGCGGTCACCGGTTCAGCAAGCCATCCCTTTACACCCGCCACTGTTTTGTCCAATTTCACCTCGATATCCGCCGCCATGGCGGGAGAAATGTCGATCACCTGAGCCACTCCGGAGTTTCCATTCCGATCCGCGACCACCCGTGAAATCAGAACCAAATCCGCAGAACAGGTCGTTTCGGGAATCAACCGGATGGTCCTAAGACTGACTTGAGCTGCACGAAACCGGCGTTGAGGCTGTCCCAAATAGTCCAACATGGCGATCAGTGAGGTGAGCGGCCCCTCCCCGCTCAGGGTCACTTTGTAGTCTATCCAAACCCCCGCACCCGAATCGCCCTGTTTTTCCACGCTGGAGGAACCGACGACAACCCCGAATTTCTGCGCGGCATCACTGACACACAGGGATAGATCGGCCGCCCTGTCCTTTGCCACACCCGGAACAATAAACGGCTTTAAGACCTGCTGGGCCATGCGTTTTGTCTGCTCCAACCCCGGAATCTGACTCAATAGACTGCTCCGTTGAGTCAGAAGCCGCTCCTGCTTCCGCTCATAGACAAATCCGCACAGGAGCATGACGATAATAACCACCGGCGGCACAACCAGACAAACCGCCAGTTCCCAATGACCCGTTTTGACCTTGCTGTGATTCATTTTAGGGGTATCCCTTTTAATGGCGTAACGGCAACCTGTAGCGCGAGGGGATTAACCACCCGCTTCGCTAGAGACACCGAGGCACCGAGAAGAAAATGTTTCACGAATTTTAATGAGGGCGAGTACCCCCTCACTAAAATTCGAGAAACCACTCTTGAAGGAAGAATAGAGGGGGAGGAGAACGGAATCTCCTCTTTCTCCAAATATTCCTTCAAGAAACCGTGGCGTTTATTTTGGCCACGGTATTTCCGTGGACGAAATAAACGCCACATTTGCATTCTTCTGCCTTCGTAGCCTTGGCGGAGTAGGCTCGGTGTCTCTGTGTCTCTGTGGTAAATCTTCATTTTGAGTGGTTCTTGAAAAGGTACTACACCAGATATTGTGGCTACGTCAGTCAAAGGAATGTCCCTATTCATTTAAGGTCCTTTTCCAATACTCCGGTAAATCGCCAGTTCAGAAATTCCTGTCCTTCCAAATTAACCCGCGCACTCGTCTCTGAGGTAATCTGCTGAATCCGGTTCTTCAAGAGCTCTGAACCCTCCCAGCGTGAAATCACGTTCGGCTGGGTCAACCCGACATCCCGCTTCAGGGCAACGGGCACATACACATCCATCTTGACCGTTCCCCCGTCACCATCCATGGCAAGCCGCCCCAAATCCACCCCTTGCGGCAGGGATTCCGCAAGCCCCAATACAATCGCCGCCGACTTTTGTCCCATTGCCTTGAACTGAGTCAGAGCTTCCAACGAGGTGGACAAGCCGACCAACTCTGAAGTCACCTTTTTCTGGTACGCCGACACGCTCTGCTCCCCAGGATGCTGTTTCAAGAAAAGCCGTTCCTGTTCATCCATCGCCCTGCGGCGTGCAGACAAATCAACCGACGAAACCGTCAGGTAATACGCCGCACCGGCAATCACCACGATCGATACCGCCAAATAGGAGAACACCCATCGAAACCAACGCCGCCTTTTCTCAAGCGAGAAAACCTGCTCGCGAGCCATGTTTAACTGATACAGTTGCATATTATGACCTCCTTGTCGCCAGCCCGAGGGCCGGCACCAGCAATGAGGCGCTGGCAGCAGATCCAGCCAGCAAGTCCTTCACGCGAGGATCACTGATGGTCAGTGCCGTCAGTGGATTCCATACCTCCACAGGCACATTCAAATCCTTCCTCAACTGCTCAATGAACTCCTTCGGCTCTGGAACCTCGCCCGTCAGCAACACGCGCTTAGCGCTGTCCCAATCCAGCTTAAACTCGCTGTATTTCAATACATCCCGGATATTTTCACTGAGAAAACCGGGCGACTGCTCCCAGGTTGAAGCCCGGCAAAATACGGTATAGGGATAAATCCCCCCCAATTTCCGGATCACGATCACATCAGCTGAATGGGGCGTCATGTTCACCAGGCACACCGAGGCCTCACCGGCGTGGTCATCCAACAGCATAAACAGATTCGCCACCGCCATGGCCCGAACATCCACAATAACAGGATCCAAGCCCGCCAGCGTCAAGATCGACAATTGCCGTTCCACATCCTTGACTGGCGCTGCGGCCAGGATCCCCTCGATCATGGGATTCCCCGCCAC
>CAZOZF010000372.1:0-2304 GCA_964584205.1 uncultured Verrucomicrobiota bacterium | reverse complement strand
CTTCAGTCTTCAGTCTAAACCGCTTCAACCTTGGCGTCTCTATGGGACGCCAGTGTAAAAGATTTGACAAAACGGACAGGGCTCGCCATGCTGAAAAAAGAGGAAGGGGATTTCTTATGGGCATCAGAGTTGTGCTGTGTGATGACCACCAGATTATTCGGGAAGGGCTTCGATCCCTTCTTGAAAAACAGACCGACATGGCTGTCATAGGCGAGGGAGCCAACGGACTGGACGCCATTCGTCTCGTCCGGGATAAGAAACCCGACATACTCGTGCTGGATATCAGTATGCCGGAGATGAACGGCATCACGGCCGCCCGCCGCGCCTTTCAAGAATACCCGAGACTCAAAATTCTCGCTCTCTCCGTGCATTCCGACCAGCATTTTGTGACCGAAATGCTGGAAGCAGGAGCCTCCGGCTACATGCTCAAGGACAGCGCTTTTTCCGAACTTGCCTCCGCCATCCGGACCATCATGTCCGGGGGCCTTTTTATCAGCCCCCGCATCGCGAATAATGTTCTGGAGCAATTCGCCAAACGTGCCGCGCCTGTTAACCGCAAAAAAAAGAACCGCAAGGTTGAACTCAGCCCGCGGGAATCAGAGATCCTCCAGATGATTGCCGAGGGGAAAAGCTCCAAGGATATTGCACAAACCACCAACATCAGCATCAAAACCGTGGAAACGCACCGGCTTCACATCATGACGAAGGTTGGGGCCCACAATGTGGCCTCCTTGACCAAATACGCAATCCGGGAAGGCCTCACCAGCCTGGAAGAATGAGCCGGACCGTCATCGCCTCCCTCCACCACCGGCTCAAGCGGTATTTCAAGAAAACCCCGAGCCCCGTCGCACACTTCATGGAAGTGCGAACCTTCGAGCCCTTCCACGTGCTCGTGGCAACCATCCTGAGCGCCCGCACCCGGGATCAGACAACCACCCTGGCCGCCGAACGGTTGTTCCGGGTCATCGGCTCCCTGGAGGATCTTCGTAAACTTCCGATCAAAAAGCTGGAAACACTCATTTATCCGGTTGGATTTTACAAAACCAAGGCCCGTATGCTGAAACACCTTCCCGCTGCCGTGACAACCCTCACGGGCGGCACCCTGCCCGACACCGTCGAGGAACTGATCAAGTTGCCGGGCGTGGGCCGGAAAACCGCCAATCTCGTCGTGACTGAAGCCTTTGACGGATACGGCATCTGTGTGGACATTCATGTTCACCGAATCAGTAATCGCCTCGGCCTTCTCAAAACCACCACTCCGGAACAAACAGAAACCGTGTTACGAAAAATCCTTCCCAGGCGGTACTGGAAAACCTGGAACCGGCATCTGGTTGCCTTCGGTCAAACCCTTTGCTTTCCCCAGAATCCCCGTTGCGGCATCTGCCCCATCCATTCCCTTTGCCACCGCGTAGGCGTGGCAAAGAAAACGGCTACTGCACGATCAGGAACGTCCCGGTCGGCTTAACCGAAAATCCTGCGGGCCACTGGTCGGGATTGATCCAGTCCACACTCGTCACCCAATTACTGGAATTTGAAATGGTGAATAGTATTTCGGGAGCCGTTCCCGAACACGGCCCTGCATAAAAGGCATTGCGCTGGTTCCCGGCATGGACCGCCGTGCATGCCTCAACAGACAGTCCTGCGGGAATGAAGCTGGTGATCAGATTTCCCCCGGTCACATTATCCCAGCCCTCATTTGCAAAATTTAAGCCATACACCATGAGCGCCTGAGCCGGATCCCCTATCCACGGGGCACGGCCGGCCGAGTTTGAGGCAATGAGTCCCGTATAAGCGAAGAGCTGATCCCCGGTCGAACTTAATGCCGGCCCTCCCCCTGAAATGGCACCCACGCTCCAGCATTTCTGGGTCCCCGCGATCCAGGTGATAACCGAACCCGCCTTAACCCAATTCGTGCTGGTCCAGGTCAGAGGCCCCGGCTGAACCGACCTCCCGATATGGTCTCCCCACCGGAACCAGCCATTACTCACACATGCGGACGTGAAATGAATCACCGTTCCCTGCGGCATGTCCCGCAGCGCCACCCAGGCAAAGGAATCGGTCCCCGCCGTATTATAGGCCACCACCGCCAGGTCGCCCGGCCTGATCTGCGAATACGCCAGCATGACCGGCCCGCAAACCAGAAAAACTAAACAACAAATTAGCTTCACATAGTCTCCATTTAGCTAGTTACTGCCAAATGTATTAACTAGTGGCTAGAGTATGTCAAGCATGAATCGTGTACAGGGTTTTTTAATGGTTCTTCCGGGTTTATGAGGGGATTATTCATTGATCTAAACGCCTGTA
>CAZOZF010000371.1:0-2314 GCA_964584205.1 uncultured Verrucomicrobiota bacterium | reverse complement strand
GACGCCCTGGAAATCCAGCGCTATGGCGCCCTCGTCTCCTCCATGCCCCGCGGCTCGGTGTTCAAGATTCGGTAGAGGGCACCCGTGTTTTGGCCATTTCTAGAACGATCAAATGCGTTTGATCCAATATGAGGGATGGCGGTGAAGGTGGGCAACGGCAAGAATGACGACCGACTGGGATTCGATTCGGTAAAGCAGGCTGTAAGGGAACCGATGTATCAACCGTCGCCTGATGTTCTGGCGCACGATAGGCCAGCGTTCAGGATGCTCTGCAATATCGCTCGTCGCCGATTCGATTTTATCAAGAAAAGCGTCACCCAAGCCTGCTACCTGCAACTCATAGTAGTGGGCTGCATTGAGCATTTCCTGTTCGGCCGGTTGCAGGAAGCGGACCGGCGTCATTTGATATGTGCTCTGGCATCCCGGATCGCCTCTGCTGCCGGTTTTGTTGAAACACGTCCCTTCCGGTACTCCTGATAGCGATGATGGGCTTCCTCCATCCAGAGCCTCTCATTTTCCTCGTCATTGAGGACATCAAGGCTCTCGATTAAATGCGCGACCAAAAAGGCCCGCTCTCCAACGGGAAGCTTAAGCACCCGATTTTCACATGCTTTCAAGCGTGGTGACATCAAAATGGTACCATTCATGTTTTTAAAGTAACACCTGATGGAGTGCTTTTCAACTTCTGTCTTTCTCGGACTCCTCGACTATTCTCAGTTTCGCCACGTGGAGGGCGGATGTCCCCAGCCGCCGCTGTGACAAGGATGCGCCTGAGATGCGCCCCGGCTCCAAAAGGAAAAGAGGGCGCGAAGCACACTGGAGGGCGGCTCGTGCTTCGTAGCGAAGGCAGCGGCCTCCAATGAGAAAGATGGGGAGCGTAGGCATTATTCTTCTCCTGATCCCCCTTCGGATCAGCGCGAATCAGCCTGCCCGCAGTGCTGCAGCGTTGCAGGCGGGTGAAGATCAGCTGAACTCCTCTCTTCCCCTCCGGGACTTCCTGCTTGAACGGGAAGGGGGCAGGGGGGCATACTTCCGGTCAATGAACCTTTACCCCTTGATTGCGGACAAAGTTGAGCGTGATCCCGGCGTGGTGAACACGGCGCTGGCGACGTTGTCAAAGTGGGAGGAATTGGGGATGATTCCTGTGTCCCGAATGACTGCCTGGCGGCGGATCCTGCGTGATGCCAAAAAAGGGAAAGGCGGCACGAAACGGTTGCTTGCCGTTCTGCGCGATGACTCCGAATCCAATCGGAGACTTCTGGATTTCGCGCCCTTTGCCGGCGTGCTGACCCGCGAAGAACGACGGAAGGTATTCCTGAAATGCACCTACGATCATTGAGGCAATTGATCGATATTGTCAAAGCCATGGCTCGGCCCAGGCGGATCACGGTTCTGGGGTCATCCTCACTCCTCGCCGGGCGTCCGGATCTTGGGGAGAAGGGACGGCCGTTGGAACTCAGTCTGGACGCCGACATGCTGGTGGATCCTTGCGATTCGAGGCAGGCAGGTGTGCTTCATGAAGCCATCGGGGAGGGGAGCCTGTTTCACAGGGAGTACGGAGTTTATGCCGATTTCATGAGGCCTGAAATTGTCGAGACCTTGCCGGACGGCTGGGAAAAGCGCTGTATAGTCCTGGATCAGGACAAGAGTGTGCGCTGTTTGAATCCCATGGATCTGGCGATTGTCAAACTCAAGCTGGGGCGCGACAAGGATGTTGATCTCCTGATAGCCATGATTAAGACTGGAGTCATCACACTATCGGCGTTGCGAAAGGTCTATCAGTCCACATCCATGGGTGAGCGGGAGATGTTCAAGGCTGGTCGTGTGCTGCACAAGGTGGAGCGCGAGTGTGGCGGCGGATAGCCAGGCACACGGACTCGCCAGCTCGCCCCTCCAGAAGAGTCGAGTGGGGCATGAATGCATTCCTGCACAACCCGTGTTATCAGGGTTGCGCAACCGTTATTTGATTTGTGGGAGGGGCGCTATGCGCCGCGACAGGCTCAACTGAAGTGCCTGGGAAAGAAAGAATCGCCGCACGGAGTGCGCCTCCCACATTGAAGAGGGAGTAACACGCAAAATCTCTTCTCCCCCTCTTCTCCGGCCTGCTATTTACCAACCGTTTCCCAGAGGCATTGGATGGCACGATCCTCGAACCCGCCTGCGCCAAGCAGGACGATAGGGCGGGGATCGGCGAGATAAGGCTCATAATACCGCCGTGCCTTGATCTGGGCCAGGGCCTCTGCGGCTGCACCGAGCTTGAATTCGATGACGTAGATGGCGTTGGGCGTCTTGATCACGGCGTCTATGCGGCCCT
>CAZOZF010000370.1:0-2326 GCA_964584205.1 uncultured Verrucomicrobiota bacterium | reverse complement strand
TTCGATCAACTCCCTGTTCGCCTCAACCAGCCGCACGATCTTGCGCAACTCGTGCTGCGCAAATCCCTCGTTCACGGCAACATTGACGGTGGGCCTCACCCATACTTTCGCCTCCGTCTGCTCGCGCGTGCCTTTGGGGTCACGTGCCTTTGCCGTCGGGGGTACTCCACGACCGGCCAAAGCCGATGGTTGCGTGTTCCGGTGGCCGCAACGTCGTGAATCAGGATTTGGCGCGCGAGCGACAATAGCCTGTATTCAACTTGTCAGGCTGCTTTCTGGTCTTTGATCTCCCAGCCGGGGAACACAAGAACGGCAGGATGGCAGTTTAGTGCTCGGGCGAGTATTTTTGCCCGCTCTACGCCAATCTGTATCCGATCATTCTCAATTCCAGAAATCGTAGACTGAGGAATACCAGTCAGTTCGGCCAACTCCGTTTGGCTGAACCCCTGTAGCTCTCGAATGATCCTGACAGACTCACCCACGGTGACGTCGACTGTCTTCTGCGCTTTTCGGTAGTTCTTCATATCATTTCTTTCGATAGTCATGTGCGGTTATGTCGACAACCCGAACATAAAGCTTCTTGTCCTCGATCGTGTAGATCAGCCTGTATTTCAACCCGAGCCGCGAGGATCGGTGGCCTTGCCACTCACCCCGTAAGGATTCATCATGAAACCCCTTGATCCATCTCAGGCCGTCTGGCCCCGAGATCGCAACAATGTCCTTCCATTTCTCATATCGTTTCAGCACCTCGATTGGTATCCGGGGAAGCTTCCTGACAAGCGAATGGTGTTCATATATCTCCCACATGGCAATAATGTACTAGTCTATATATGGTATGTCAAGCAATCGGTTTCATGTTTTCCAGCCTAACGTTCACCTTCACTTTCGGCGCGGAACACGACGTAAAGTGCGAGGTGGTGTTGGCATCCTTCATCTCATGACTGTTTGCCAGAAATCGGCGACGCGCCAGCGTTCCCCTTCCTTCTCCATTCTGGTAATGACGGCGACAAAGCCATCTTCAAGACAGAGCGGCAGCACCATGTTGCTGGTTGTCTGTACCACGCGTGCGCGCCGAGAAAACGGTGACCACCGGGTGACAGGCAAGGTGCACGCCTGAGTGCCGCACAGACCCAGACACTACGTGGTTGGTCTGGCACCATGGCCCAGCCATGAAATACTCCATGTCGTGCGTGTTCCGGTACTGTTGAGTCATCTGTTGGTATGCCCGGTCAAACTCGCATTGGCGGATGTTCTCTGCGAACCACCGCCACTCGGACTCAACTTGCCTATCTTCCGCACAATGCCACATGACCAGCGCGGTCAGACCTGCGCAGGCAGTGAAGATCACGGTGGCAACTGTCAGTTTCCTTCTCATTTCATCTTCATGCCAACAAAAACGTTTTATCCGAAGTGCTGCGAGCGTAGCACGATTGCCTAGTGATTCAAGCCTTATCGAGCCTTATCGAGCGGAATTTTGGATAGAACGCTGTTGAACGGAGCCGCGGTGCTATGGGGTATAGGTCGGGCTTCGGGCAGGGACTGCCGGTGGAGCGGATTGCTTCCGGCTGCCAGGATCGGCCAGCCCGGCGGTGCGCGGTATACATGGTGTGTCCCGAATAAATCTAAATCGGTCGAGGCTTCCCATGGAAACGAATTTCAGATATCATGGACCGACATGCAAAAGGAAACACGGCCATGATGGAAATCGGGTTTAGTCTTGGAACCAACCTCGGGGACCGTCTCGCGAAGCTGCGCGAGGCGGCCAGCCGCATCGCGGCCTTTCCCGGCACGACGATCCTCGCCCGCTCGCGCATCTACGAGACCGCCCCGGTCGGCGTGAAACCGCAGTACCGCGACATGGCCTACCTGAATGCGGTGCTCATCATCAGCACCGGCCTTCCCGTGGAGGAGGTGTCGCGCCGCATCCATGCCATCGAGACGGACATGGGCCGTGTCCGCACCGGCGACCGTTTCGCACCGCGCCCGATGGATATTGACATCCTCTACGCCGGCAGCGACATCCGTGACGATGACGATCTCACCCTGCCCCACCCCCGCTGGGCGGAACGCCGCTTTGTCGTGCAACCCCTGGCGGATGTGCGCCCGGACCTGACGTTCCCCGGCGACCGCCTGTCCGTCGCCCGGATATTGTCCTCGCTTCCGGGTTCGGTGGATGATGTCGCGCCCATCGCCGACTCCTGGTAGGAGGATCACGATTACGATTACGATTATGAAGACGAAAAGACCTTACCTATAACTTGGTCATTTTGGCACACCATTCGGTTAACGAGAACGGCGACGAGAACGGTGAACGATTGAATGCCAT
>CAZOZF010000369.1:0-2327 GCA_964584205.1 uncultured Verrucomicrobiota bacterium | reverse complement strand
CCTCATAAGTTGAAATCCCGAGCGCCCGTGCAATTCTCATTACCTCGGGCTTCTTTGTCAGCCCCTTCTCCCATTTGATCCAATGACCTGCCATTTCTATTCCCTCCATTCAGATTGTGACCAAGCGGTATCCACCATGATGCGGGTCGCTCCTGCCTTCAACCAATCCCTCAAATCCTTGTGCCCGCCAGCTGTAACCATCCGCACGGTGATCCTGACGGCCAACAACACATCGCCCAGTTTCTTTGCCCCGGCAATCCCCGGCCCGTCAGCGTCGGCGCAGAGTGTCACGCGCTCGATTCCCATCCGCCGACACGTATCCATGACATGCCGCTCGCATCCGGTGCAGGAGGGTCTCCCGATAGGCTCAAACCCGAGTGCCATAGCGGCCGCCGCGTCAGTGGGCCCCTCGCAAATAACGGTTTCGCGATTGGCGTCATGTACGCCGGGAACGAATACACCCGCCCGACTACCGCTACCCATCCCCCCCTGGCGCGAATCGAATTATCACTATTGACATTATTACTAAAAAGCCTATGTTTACAGAAAAGTAAACAAAGAGGTTCCAGTGAATAAAGAAGTTGTCACCTATAAGCAAGACCTGATCAGGTCTGCTCGTAACATACTGGAAGATAATTCGTTAGGAACTTTCAGAGCCGCTGAATATCAAGGTTCAGAACTTTTTGATCTTGCCGTCACGCTTTTGTTCGGTGGAGTGGAGTCCGAGTTCCTAGCCGACTGTCAATTGCGACCGTCTGTGAAAGATGTCATTTGGCTTGCCGCTCAGGTACTTCCAAAGGGGAAAAGCCCGCTTCTCGTAACTGTGAAACTGACGCCCTCCCTGTTCGAGGAGTGTAAGCGACAAGGGGTCAGTTGTTTGGATCTCAATGGCCGCATTTGGATTTCGGCCAAGGGGATTGCCATCGAGAAGGATGTGCCGCCCCGCAACAAATGTTTCGTCCTTGCGGAACCGCCCGTGAGCTTTTTTTCAAACAAATCATCCCGGGTGGCGCGCGCGCTTTTGAGCTTTCCGGATCGCGCCTGGAAACAAGCCGACATTGTCGAATTAACCCAACTCAGCAAGGGCCTTGTCTCCCGTCTTCTCAATCACGCCACGGAGCAGGGGTGGGTGCATGCCAAACGCGGTGCTTGGAGCCTGCTCAACCGGGAGTCCTTACTGACCGCATGGGAGGCGGCTGACGATTTCCACAAACGCGTGTCGGTGCAACAGTATTCAATTCTGGAGCCGAACTTGCGTGTCATTGCCCGGCATTTGTTGCAGGAGTTTTCCGGTGACATCGCCTTTACGCAGTGGTTTGCCGCCAGTTTGCGTTTCCCCTACACAGACTCTTCGATTCTTTCCCTGTACCGCAGGCAATTCCCGTCGACTGATGACCTCAAACGTCTGGGCCTCCGCGAGGTATCCGATGGCGGGAAAGTTTGGATTCTCACACCAAGGGATCCCGGTGTTTTCCAGGCCGCACAACGGGTTGACGATTTCCCGCTCGTCTGCGATGCTCAGATCTACTTGGATCTCATCCGTGCCGGCTTACGGGGAGATGATCAAGCCAAAGCGCTTCGGGGATGGGAAGGGTTCTGTAAATCATGAAACACGCACACTACAACCAATATTCCGCAGAGGACACAGTACGCGCAGAGGCGGCTTTACTGACCGTTTGGGCGGTTCTGCAGGATTTTCGAGAGGAACTTGTTCTGGTTGGCGGCTTGGTTCCCCGTTACCTCTGCCATCCATCGGACCGCGACCTGCTGCCGGTCACAATGGATGTCGATGTGGGTGTGGCACTGGGGCTCAGCAGCGGACTGTACGACACCACCACGACAAGACTCGGCGGGGCAGGCTTCGAATGGAAAGAGAAGAGATTCCAAAAGCAATTTGGAAACGCCACTCTCTACCTTGATCTTCTGACGGACCGGCCCACCTCCAAATCTCCAGACACCGCTATGGTTGATGATGTTCCCGTGACCGCAGTCTATGGACTCCAGAGGGCTTTGGAGGAATTCCGGGAGATTGAAATCGAGGGCCGTGACCTTTATAACGCCAAGGTCAAGGAGCGGGTCAAGGTGTGTGAGATTGGCCCGTTCATTTGCCTGAAATTACTTGCCTACGGAAATCGGCACCAGAGCAAGGATGTCTTTGATTTGGTCCGTGTCATTCGGGATTACAATGGCGGTGACGCTCAGACCGTTGCTCGCCTGTTTCACGCCGAAAAGGGCCGCAACC
The DNA here is from genome assembly GCA_964584205.1 of uncultured Verrucomicrobiota bacterium. Classification (GTDB taxonomy): domain Bacteria; phylum Verrucomicrobiota; class Kiritimatiellia; order CAIKKV01; family CAITUY01; genus JAABPW01. Next base: position 85 of record CAZOZF010000369.1, on the reverse strand, counting down.
TTGCCTACGATGTTGCCATCGAGGTGCTGGCAGGGCATTTCTCCACGTTTGAATCCAAGGGACCGGCGCAATATGCTGATTTCTG
>CAZOZF010000368.1:0-2330 GCA_964584205.1 uncultured Verrucomicrobiota bacterium | reverse complement strand
TCAATTGCAGGAAATTCCCCTGGACGTGATTCCGGACTGGGTTAGGGCTCACGAAAGTGGCACCTACATGTATATTGAAGATGTCGGTGCCTTGCCGCCGGGTGACCTTCGGCAAATTCTAGAGCCTCAGGGAATCAAAAGCCTGATTGCGGTTCCGATGCTGGCAGAACCGCGATGTATTGGGTTTGTGGGGTTTGATTCCGTCAGGAAACACCACTCCTACACTGATAAGGAAATTTCCATGCTTTCGCTTTTCTCGCAAATGCTGGTCAATGTGGAGATGCGTGCGAAGGTGGAACGTGATTTGCTGCAATCGAACCAGCAACTCGAGGCCGCCACGTTGAGAGCCGGTGAACTGGCCACGCAGGCCACGCAGGAGAACACGGCCAAGAGCCGGTTCCTCGCCCACATGAGCCATGAGATCCGGACCCCGCTCAACGCCATCCTTGGGTTTTCACAGCTCCTGCAGCAAGACCAGGGCCTGGCGCTCAGTCAAAAGCAGCGGGTGGGGATCATCAACAGCAGTGGCGAACATTTACTGGCTTTGCTGAATGATATCCTGGAATTGTCCAAGATCGAGGCGGGCAGGATGGAGTTGTTCCCGATATTCTTCGATTTTCATGCCATGATGAATGACCTCATCCTGATCTTCCGCATCCGGGCCGAAGCGAAACACCTGTCACTCAATATGGAGGGCCTTGAGCAGGGGCCACGCTATCTGTTCGCCGATGAACAGAAACTAAGGCAGGTGCTTATTAATTTGCTCAGCAATGCCGTCAAGTATACCGCCACAGGGGCAATCCAGGTGCGGGTATCGACCGAGCCACGAGGGGCGGAAGAGTGGCGGTTGAACATCGTCATTGAGGACAGCGGTTCCGGCATTGCGGCGGAAGAGATGAACCGGCTGTTTATCCCCTTTGAGCAGACCGCTTCAGGGCGTAGCAGTCATGCCGGGACCGGGTTGGGTTTGGCGATCAGCCGTCAGTTCGCGCGACTGATGGGCGGCGATGTGACGGTCGTCAGTGAAGTGGGGATGGGGAGCGTCTTCCGGCTCGAGCTTCCGGTTAAAGAGGGGGTGGCGATCGGCCAGCCCGACAGGCAGCATGTTCTGGGGCTCGAGGGGGGGCAACCTCGCTGCCGGATACTGGTCGCAGAGGATGACACCGATAGTCGACTGTTTCTTGTTCAGTTGCTTGGTGAAGCCGGGTTTGACGTCGTTGAGGCGGCTAACGGCAAGGAAGCAGTCGAGGCGTTCACCCGGTGTCAGCCGCAAGTGGTTTTGATGGATGACTGGATGCCCTTCATGCGAGGTGACGAAGCCATCCGCCAGATCCGGCAAAAACCGGGTGGGGCTGGGGTCAAAATCATCACGCTGACCGCCAACGCCAGCGATGAAACCCGCCACCGGTCCATTTCCGCCGGTACAGACCTCTTTATGGCAAAGCCGTTTCGGCTGCGGGTATTGTTCGATCATATTCAAGTGTTATCCGGGATCCGGTACGTCTACTCTGAACTCGTTTTTCCGGAAGAAGTTAACCCGGATATTCTGCCGGTCCTGACACGGGAGATGCTGGACTCCCTGCCCGGTGAGATGCGCACCCAACTCCGCGCCGCGGCCCTCGGTTGCCGGCAGGACCAGTTGCTCACGCTGACTCGCCAATTGACCGGGATGGCGCCGGAAATTGCCAGATCCCTTCAGGACCTGGTTGTGAAATTTGAGTATCACACCTTATCTCAGTTGTTGAATTAGAATGATGACACCCACCAAACGAGCTCTTGCCGCGTCCCCTCCCAATGTCCTCGTTGGGGATGATGTTTCGGCCAAACCCATAAACAGGAAACGATAAACATGATGAAAAAATCACCAGCCCTTCCCAATGTCCTCATTGTGGATGATGCTTCCGCCAATCTGGAGTTACTTGCGGGGATTCTCAGGGAACGGGGGATTGAACCGCGGCCGGTCCTGTCCGGTAAATTGGCCATCCTGGCGGTGCAGGCCGATCCGCCTGACCTCATTCTGCTGGATATCAATATGCCGGAGATGAACGGGTTTGAGGTGTATGCGCGCCTGAAAGCGGATGCCGCGTTCAAGGACATCCCCGTCATCTTCATCACCGCACTCATGGAGACGGCCGATAAACTGAAGGCATTTTCGATGGGGGCGGTGGATTATGTGACCAAGCCCTTCCAGGGCGAAGAGGTGTGTGCGCGCGTGGAGACCCACCTCCGCCTGCGGAAACTTCAACTCGACGTGGAGACCTATAATAACCACCTTGAGGAGCTTGTTCAGGAAAAAATCAAGGAGATCTCCCGTTCCCAGATGGCCACCA
>CAZOZF010000367.1:0-2331 GCA_964584205.1 uncultured Verrucomicrobiota bacterium | reverse complement strand
TCGTGGTGGGATTCGACTGGAGTCAATGGTGGTACAGCTGCCATGCGGGCGTGATTCTGTACCTCTTGGACTTTTCACTGGTTGGCGTCGGTCATGCCGAGCGCGTGCCCGTACCGTCAGAAAAGCGATTTCTTATCAGCCTGATCGCCGCAGACGCCCTGCATCAAAGAACGCCCGCCCAATCGGTACCTTCGTACCGGGAAATCCTGAACACTCCGAATATTCCCAGGGAACTTAAACCTTTGCTGCTGTTGAGAATAGCCTATGCCCAGCTTGCGGCTAAAGATTCACAGGCTTGCCTGTCTACGCTGCAAACCTTGCGGAAATCCGAGTATCACCTTCGTTACCACCTCGTCATTGCTGATGAAATCGAAAAGCGTTTGCAGGGGGTGGTTGAACCGGGCACGGAACATACGCCGTTTCCTGGATATGACAAGGTGGCCAAAACCCTGAATGTGGGAGATTCCTATACCTACCGGACCATTCAAGATGCCCTGTCTGCGGCCCGACAGCTCAGAACCGCCGGCGGATTGCCAGAAGGGGTGATAGAAATAGTCCTGTGCAATCCCGTCTTTTACCTGAACGAACCGTTGAAATTGACGGGCACAGATGCGGGCACGGCAAGGAATCCGCTTGTGATCCGCTCCTCCTCGTCAACCAGTAAAACCATTCTGTCGGGGGGTAAAGTGATTAAGAACTGGGTCGTGGAATCAGATCCCGGCATACTGGGCCGGTTGCCGGTAACGTCCAGGGGGAAAGTGCTTCGGGCGAGCTTAAGCGAAAATGGTATTGCAGATCTCGGCCCCCTTGTTTTTGGAGGGTGGGGATCCGGGCGTTCCTTCAGGGCATATCCTGTTCCTGAATTATTCTATGACGGAAAAGTGCAACCCATGGCCCGCTGGCCAAATAGCGGAGACACGAAAATCTCACTCGTAAAATTTACAGATGACAGGGTTTTGAGGTGGGTTGGCGAAAGTGACCTTTGGTTGCAAGGGTATTGGAAGTACGAATGGGCGGACAGTCATGAAAAAGTACAGGAGATTAATGCCGGAACCAGAACTATTGAGCTGGAGCCGCCTCTCCACACATTGGGCTTTGACCCCGCGTTTTATCACTGGCACGCGGTCAACGCATTGAGCGAAATGGATGAACCCGGAGAATGGCACCTGGATGCCGGCGCCGGCGTAATTCGCTACTTCCCTCCTGCCGGTTTCGATTCGGAGAAACTCGTGCTGAGCGTTCTCGGGAGTATGATTTCAGGAGACAACTGCAACTATATTTCGCTTCTGAATTTAGCGCTGGAATACGGGCGTTCTACCGCGATTTCATTTACATCAAGTAATAACATCACGGTGGCCGGTGTTGAAATACGGCATTTCAGCGGCGATGGCATATGCATTCCCGGCGGATACAATCACAGGATACAGGATTGCGCTATATCGAGCCTGGGGCGAGGAGCCATTCAGCTTTTCACCGGTGACTGGAGAAATCTTACCGACGGGAAGTCCCTTATTGAAAACTGCACCATAAGCGATTTGTCACGGATAGACCGGACCTATACCCCGGGAGTTTTCACAACGCGAACTTTTGGGATCACTATCCGCAATTGCCGGTTTTCCAATATGCCCAGCAGCGCCATTCGCATGGACGGTAACAATATCCAGGTCGAACTCTCCGAGTTTTTCAATTGCGTTTATGAATCCGGAGACCAGGGGATCATAGACGCGTACGGCAGTTATCTTTACCGGGGAAATACTATCCGCTGGAATTATTTTCACGATACCGATAAAGGGGCGGGCGTACGCCTGGACAACGCGATCAGCGGACACATGGTGGCAGAAAATGTTTTTACGCGCTTGCTTGCCAGCGCAGGCATGGCATACGGGGCAATTCAAATTCATGGAGGCAGAGACAACCACTATGAGGGAAACGTGATTGGCTCCACAGCCAAGGTCTCTACAATATTCCCCTGGAGTGTGGCTAAATGGACTTCGAAAAATTCGCAGATGTCGGAACTCACTCAAACCTTCTGGCGGGAGGGCGCCTGGATTGAGCTCTATCCGGCGCTCGCCTGGACGCTGGATCAGAATACCCGCAACCATAATTTCTATGCGGATAATGTCATGGTCAAAAGCGGCAAACTTGACATGGATTCGACCTCATTCGGCATAAACAATAAAACGGCAAGCCCCGCCCAGGAACCTAAAAAACTGGAAGAATTCAAGGCGCTAACGGTTCCCTGGCACCCGATTCCTGTAGCCAGCATAGGTCCCTACACACGTGGAAAAGACAGAGGGGTCGTATTTGGACATAGGACAAAAGAGTATTGAT
>CAZOZF010000366.1:0-2332 GCA_964584205.1 uncultured Verrucomicrobiota bacterium | reverse complement strand
TGCCGCATTTTCAAACCGCCAGAAAAACTACATTTTCACGCCGGCGTTCACACTTTAGCGCCAACAATAGCGATTTCCACAGGTTTTCCGCTCAGAGATCCGGGCTCCAAGCGCCGCTCTGTCTGCATGTGGTTGCTTTTCATCCAGTATAGGAAAGCAAATCAGAGCGGATTTGTCCACAAAAAAGTGTTCCCCATGTAAAATGGCCTTATTCGCGGACAAAGGCAAAGACCATGGGGACAGGCGGGAGATTAGAGCCAGTCTTTTTCGCTCCCGCCGTCCAGAATCTTCTGTTGAAGCTTTCGGATGTGCCCTTCCGTGGCTTTGACCAGAGCGGCCGCGATATGGGGGAAAACCTTCGAATCGCTTTTGACGGTCGTGTAGAAATGCCGCTCCAGGAGCGACTTCTCGATGGCAATCGCGACCTCCAGAGCCTCATGCTCGGTCACGTTGAAGTCATGCGCCCGCTTCAGGGCCGCATCCACGACAGTCGTCTGTTCCGCGACGGCCGCTTCGCCGAACAAGCCTATATTCCAGAACAAATGCCCCTCGTCAAGTTCCTTATTAAGGGACTCAAGCATCCTGGCGTGCGCCAACTCCTCATTCGCCATGATCCCCCAAATCGAGAGTTCCGAGGGGAACAGAGCGTCATACGCCTTATACAGCACGCCAATCCGGGCTTCCAAATTGGCCAACCCGTTCAGGATGCTTCGTTGAAACATCGCGATTTCGTCTTTCATCTCCTGCCTCCATGTTGTACCGCATGACGATCGAACACCGGCGCCCGATCGATTCGAATCCCTCTTCCGTGGTTATTCCGGGCGGATATACAGAAACACTTCGCCGCCGGGCGGGCTCATCCGGGTCGCGGCATCCAGATCCTTCGTCTCCTTCTTCAACAGGCTTCCGGAAACGCAATCGTACCACCGAACCTCGTATCGGCCCACCGGCAATCCGCCCGGTCCGAATGACTCGCCCGAATCCGACCGGTTGAAATAGGCCATCAGACGGCGGCCATCCGTCGTCGCCACCGCCCCGGTGATGCAAGCCGGTCCCGGGTTATCCCAACGATCTGCCTCGATGGTCTGCCTCGCCACGCCGGAGGCGGCCTTCAGAATGGCCAGCATCTCATCGAAATGAAGGCGCAGGTCCTGGTCCCAGTCCGGCCGGTCCGGAAAGAATCCGCTGGACCACTCCAGTTCGGTGCTGAACAGGGCCAGCCCGTCCCACGTGCGGCGCCGGGCGCCGGGCAGGTCGTCGGCGAGATTGTAGCTCTCTGTGCCGACGACCGGCTTGCCCGACTGGACCACCCAATGGTGGCGCGCCTGATCGACGAAATTCAAGCCATACGAATGCACGCTGATCCAGTCGATCGCCTCATCGCCTTGGACCTTCTGAAAGCACGGATCGTTCATGTCGTCCATGGCGTGCAGGTTGGTCCCAACGGGATGATGGAAGGGGTCCACCTGCTTCGTATACCGGGCCAGATCCGTCAGCCAGCCGGCCATCACGTCGTCTTTGCCGACTTCCACGTTGGCGGGATCCCACAATTCATTGGTGATCTCCCACAGGGCGAAGCTTCTGAACGCCGTGAACCGGTTGTAAAAATCGATCCTCTTCTTGAACAACCCCACCGCGAGGGGATTCGTGACCCAGTCGCGAATGGTGTGGCACGGTCCGTTGTTGACGACATTATACGGATTGTTTTTCCAGTCAAATTCGGCGAAATGATGAAGGTTGATGCCGACATAGATGTCCCGCTTTTGGCACTGGTCCAGGTACCAGGGAAGGTTCTTTTCAAGCAACCGGGCGTGTTCCGGCACCAGTTCCGGAAACGCGCAGCAACAGCCCCGTTCGGCGCCTCCCCGATGGAGCATCATGTGCACGCGCAGGAAATTGACGCCAGCCTCCGCCAGTCGGTCGAACCACTGTTCAGGGGTCATCCCCCAGAGTTCCACAAATTCGTCCCACAACGACAACTGCGTCACTCCCAGCAGGCTCAACCCAACGGGCACGAACTCCGTGCCATCCTCGAACGCCAGGCGACGCCCTTTTACCCGCAGATATCCGTGATCGGTCATGCTCGCTCCTTATGTCTTCTTAATTCGACAAGTATGTTCCTTTCCGAAGTGAAGTCTATCAGCATTTTTCTCGGCGCTTCCGGGTTTGTGGGGGGATTTATCATTAAAGAAAATCCGCACTTATTCATTTTCATATTGTCGTTCAGCGCCTGGTGGCGAGCCGGGCAGCAGACGAAGCGACGCTGCCCGGTATACTGCTGCGAGCCCGCCAAGCCTAGCCCACAATTATGCCTACATGGCGGCGTCGTATC
>CAZOZF010000365.1:0-2333 GCA_964584205.1 uncultured Verrucomicrobiota bacterium | reverse complement strand
GCGTGAAGAACATTGCGTGGAAGGACGGCAAAGGCAACCTGGTCAAGGAGGTGGCCGATGCCTGTCGTCGCCACGGATTGAAGATGGGGGTGTATATTTATCCGGATGATCCCCGATATTCGAAGGGTGGTGGTGGCGGTGGACGCACCGGTGATCCGAATAAGCAGGAGGAATGGAATCGTTTGCTCCGGAAACAATGGGAGGAAGTTCTCACCATCTGCGGCACGGATCTCATCAACGAGATCTGGTTTGATGGCAATTGCGTCGTCCCGTTGGCGGACATTCTCCAGCGACTTGCTCCCAATGCCGTGGTTCTGCAGTCGCCGGCGGCCAGTATCCGCTGGGTCGGCAACGAGGCAGGCCTGGTCCAGGATCCGAACTGGAATACGGTGAGCGGTGAAAAGCTGAGAGGCGGTGTCGCCACCGAATTCCATAGCGCCCCTGATGGCGATACCTGGGCCCCCGTCGAACCCGACACGCCCTTCTACATCCATAGCTGGTTCTGGTCGCCCCAAAAGGAATTGAGCCGCAGAAACGTTCCGCAACTCATGGATATCTATTCCCGATCCGTTGGTTATGGTGCTGTTCTGCTCCTGAACAGCTCCCCGAATACGGATGGCGTGATCCCTGAGGGTGACGTCAAGGTTTACCGGGAATTCGGTGAGACGATTGAAAAGCAATTCGGCCATCCCGTTGCCGTTCTTGAAAACAAGACGGGTACGACTATCGAGATGGACCTGCCAGCGGGAGCGCGGGTGAACTGTTCCGACCTGTGGGAGGATTACCGGCAGGGACACCGGATCCGCGCTTATGTTGTAGAGGGGCTGGTTGATGGACAATGGATCGAGCTACGCAAGGGCACTGCCGTTGGTCGGCGCAAGCTGGATTTCTTCGAGGAGTCGCGGGCGGCAAAAGTCCGGGTTCGTGTGACCGAGTCGGTCGGTACGCCGTTGATTCGGCGGTGGGCGATGCATGTGACGGACAAGACCTTGTTCCAGGGCAACAGGCGCCCGGAAACGTGGGAACTGGTCACCACGCTCACCCTGAAACCCGGTAGGCAAACCATAGATGTTGATCTTTCCAAACAAGTTACCGTGGCCCGGCAATATGAGATCCTCTTTGAAGGTATCCGTGTGGAGGGGGTGTCTCCCCTGTTTGAAAACAAGGTCGGCGACTCTCATTTCCTGGAGAAGATCGGTTGGAAAGGCAAATATCGCCTGAACCGTACGCAAGCGGTGGCGGAAGGCTCGGCGACCGGTATCCGGCTGACCGTTACGCCCAAAAAAGACACCGTGTTGAAGGTTTCTGTTTGCCCGAAATAATCACAAGGGATAAAGCATGAAGGCAATGAAAACAATTTTGGCAATCCTTGCGGCAGTCATCATCTTCCCGGCGTGGAATTCCCAGGCCCAGTCTCCCTTGCAGGATGTCCATCGCATAGTTTTCCTAGGCGACAGTATCACGCAGAATGGGGATTATATCTTCGATATTGAATGCTGGCTGATTTCCCAGGAACTCAATATCGAGGTTTTGAACTTTGGGCTTTCCAGTGAAACCGGGACAGAGCTGACCAAGGAGGAGAATGCCGAGTCTCTGAAACTCCATAGGTTTGAGCGTCCGTTCATTGGCGAACGCCTTGACCGGATTCTCTCTGCAACCAGACCGGACCTGGTTGTGGCCTGCTACGGAATGAATGACGGATATTATCCCCCCGGAGAAACGGGAACAAAACAAGGCGGCAGTGATGGCGGCCCCGCCAAATACTCTCTTCCTCCCGATGAAACGGGAACAAAACGGTTCGCGGAGGCCATGACACGGCTACGCGACGCCGCATTGAAAGCTGGCGCCAAGCGTGTTGTGGTCTGCACGCCCACCGTCCGTGATTGGAGGGGTAAGATCCTTGTCTGGGAGGAGAATCTCTTGCGCTACAGCGCCTGGATCATGTCGAAAAAGGCGGAACACTGGGATGTGGTGGATATTCATGGCCCCATGCGTCAAGCCCTTGATCAAAACCGCGTGAAAAACCCAAGGTTCACATTAGCCGGCGATGGCGTTCATCCTAATCGGGAAGGGAGCTGGCTGATGGCCCGTGAATTCCTGACTCAATATCTTGGGGCGAAACTCGACGGCAAAACATCGGCGGAACAATTGTTTCCTGCACGGGGCGATGAGATCCGAAAACTCGTTGCCGAACGCAGTGGCATTTTGCGTTCAGCCTGGATGACAAAGACCGGCCACAAGCGCCCCGGGGTCGTAGGCGGTCCGGGGACAAAGCCCGGTCCCTCTGTTGAAGAGGCAAACAAGCGGTCCGCCGAGCTCTCGAAAGCGATCGC
>CAZOZF010000364.1:0-2334 GCA_964584205.1 uncultured Verrucomicrobiota bacterium | reverse complement strand
TTCGGTAGCTACCGGCCGGGGACGTCCGGCCCCAGGACGACAGGGACAGTCCCTGAGGAAACCTTGGACTTGGAGACGGCGGTCTCCGCCGGTGGTCCTTCAGGCCTTTCGTCCACTACCGGCGGAGACCGCCGGCTCCAGTACCGGACGGATGGACGACTCCAGAAAGTGCATTGTAGCCCAAGCTTCCCCGCCAGGGGAGTTTTGCCCTGCCCTAAAAAATCCACCAAAACATCATCTGAAACGTTTCAGATGGCAAAATGACCACTCGGTCTCGACTAGCGCCCTCACCTCAACAAGTTGGTCAACACCCGCCGGGCTACGGGATCACTCCCACCCGCCTGGGCGCCGCAACACTTCTTGTATTTCCTGCCGCTGCCGCAGGGGCAGAAATCGTTTCCGGCAACATAGCCGCGAACGGGAGGCGGGGTGGGGATCGCAAGTTGGTCCTCGTCGTCGTCCCACTGCTTCGATGACCACGCCGGGACGTTCCGGGTGTTCGGGTTGAAGCACGCCCACCATTCCATTTCCTGAGCCGCATCGGAGATCAGTGCCAGATGGGGGTTGCGCCTGCCCTCCTCCAGGATCGCTTCAACGGTCAGGGCGGCTTGGTTTTCAAGCTCCTCGACTGAGAGGCAGAACCTGTCGAGCAGATTCCTGTCATAGGCCGCGCGTAAGTCGTCCATCAGTTCGCCGGGATGGATATCCAAAGCCTCATCAGCAACGGCGGTCCGCACAGGATGGGGGAGCTCCTCAAAACCGGTGTGGAGGAGGCCGCGAAGGAATTCGACCATGACGGATCGGTCCAGCAAGCCCGACAGGACCAGTATGGTATGCGCTTTCACGGCGGCCGAACGAACCCATTCGTTGGCGGTTGGACAGCCCACCAGCGCCTGGAGCGGGGCGATGTCGCCGTCATAGACCGAGGCCAGAATCCTTTTGAGGCCCTCGGTGACGGTGTCTCCCAGCAGATAGTCGGCGTGCTCGCCCGCCGTGGACAGGAATCGGATTAGCAATGGGTAGGCCTTCCGCTCACGGAATTGGGCGAGCAGATGCAGGGCGTAGAGGATGGCGTAATCATTACTCTCTATCGCCTCTTCGGGATGGCGGGTCACCTCCTCCAGGACGCCCAGAAGGAGTGGTGTGATCTCCTGTTGTCGGATGACGGCCATCTGGACAGCTTCCCGCGCGAAAACATCCTGATCTTTCCGGAATTCGCCAAGGATGGCATCGCAGGTCCATAACTTGCCCTTCATCATGCGGTAATGGCGTGTGAGGCGCGCGACATAATCGTCATCCCGCAACACCACCGCCCGGAAAAGAGCCAGCAGCGCGGGGGAATGTTCCGATTGGGGGTTAAGGGGATCCAGGCTTGCACCTTTGTACTCCCGTGCCTCTTTCCGGGAACATCGGGCCCAGTTCCGGTAATAGGCGACACTGGCCCATCCGTAGTTGATGGTGGCAAGGAGGGTGCCCGGGTCATCCTCGCGGCAAACCGCCAGGATGACGCGGCGGCAGTCGCACCCGTCTTCATCGCAATATGACTCCAGGAAGCCGTAGTTGCCGTCGGGCAGTTTGGGGTGGTTCCTGACTTGTACTGTCCTGGTCTCCCATGGGGCGAGTTCAGGGAATTTCGAAAAGAACGGAGTCATCGGCATGGCTATCTCTCCAATGTTGGCTAAATCTTTTTGCGCTGAGCGGGACCTGCACGTTCAATGCGCAACAAGTCGTTTTGTGTCCCTGAATATACGAAAATGTTGAGCATGATTCAATAGATTCTGGCGGGCCGGGCCCATGGCAGCGACTCCCAGGGCAGACGCATCTAACCAGTCCAAGAGATTTGAACACCGAAGCTCGCAACGGTGAATGTGGCGTTAATTTCGTTTCCGCAGCTACTGCCCCTTGGCAGCGGACGGTAGGCAGTTGGTGAACTCTTTGAAGGATTCAGGTTTCTTCAAAGGCTCATTGTAGATGAACGGGCTTCCCCGGCTTCTGCCGGGGAGCCTGTGTCCTTCTCCGTTACCTGGAGCCTGTCCAGCCCCTGTCGCGGCGCACAGCGCCCCTCCCACAAGGAAATCAGGCCGGGGCGATGAGGGTTCCACCCCCTCGTCAGTGATCCCTTCTCCCCACATTTCTTTGGCCAATGCCGCCTGGCTGTACTAGGGTGACACCGTTGTTTCCACCGAAAAGGATGTTGTGATGCCCCGCTATTTCAATACCACCGGCCCCTGCATGCCCCACATGCACTACATGCTGCCGTCGGACGCGACCGCGTGGATCTGATGATCGACTACGGCGGACGCCGGAACATCATCGAGATCAAACTCGTACACC
>CAZOZF010000363.1:0-2336 GCA_964584205.1 uncultured Verrucomicrobiota bacterium | reverse complement strand
CCATACCGCCCCTTAGTCGAAATTTTCATTGAATGATCCTTGCCGTAATTTGATTGTTTTCATAGTATCACAAGCAAATCGATAGAGTAAAGAAAACATAATATTTCGCCCATCCCCTTGACAGGAAAGTAAAAATACTTTACCTTGTCTATCAATTGAGTAGAGTAATTTTCATGAAAACGAATCTTTCGACACTATTGGCGCAGGCTGGAAATAGAAAAGACCCCAAAACGGGTGCTATTTCGGTGCCTATTTATCAGACGGCCTCGTTTGGTCATGCTGGATTGGGGCAAAGTACTGGTTTTGACTATTCCCGAACCTCCAATCCAACACGCCTCGTTCTGGAAGAAACTCTGGCCGCTGCAGATGGAGGGGCAAAGGGATTTGCATTTTCCTCAGGGCTTGCCGCCATTGACGCCGTGCTTCATCTCTTCCATAGCGGTGACCGGATCGTTGTAACTGAAGACCTCTATGGTGGAACATTCCGTCTCTTTGAACACGTATTTCGACCCCTCGGGCTGGATGCTCTCTATGTGGACACGTCCAACCTTCAAGCGGTTCAGAAAGCTTTACAGTTGCCGGGGGTCAAGGGAATCTTCATTGAAACCCCAACTAATCCCCTTCTGAAAATCGCAAATATCCGCGCTATTTCATCATGGACCCGCGCGCAGAATATCCTGACCATCGTGGACAATACTTTCCTCACGCCCGTATTTCAAAAACCCCTCGAATTGGGTGCTGACATTGCGGTTTACAGCGCCACGAAATATCTGTCCGGTCATAATGATGTCGTAGCCGGAGCCGTTGTGGCACGCACCGCCGAACTAGCCGAACGTATAGGCTTTTTCCAGAATGCCATCGGAAGCATCCTTGGTCCTCAGGATTCCTGGCTGGTCATTCGAGGGTTGAAAACACTCCCCCTTCGACTTCTGAAACAACAGGAGAATGCCCTTCAAATCGCCACCTGGCTATCCTCGCATCCCCATGTGAAACTCGTTCACTTTCCCGGGCTTCCAAACCATCCAGGCCGAAATATCCTGAACCGTGAGCAGATCGGCTTCGGGAGCATGATTTCATTTGAAATCGACTTAGCAACCCGAGTCCCTGAAATTCTTTCGGGAGTGAAGGTGTTCCTGTTCGCCGAAAGTCTGGGTGGCGTGGAATCACTCATCACCTACCCCGCCGTTCAGACCCACGCCGATGTGGATCCCGCAACGCGTGACCGGCTAGGCATCAACGACCGGCTGTTGCGTCTATCAGTCGGAATCGAGGATGTGAATGACTTGATCCATGACCTGGAGACGGTCTTATGAACACCCGCACCAAACTGATTCATTCGGGAAAAGACCGAGACCCCTATACCGGGGCATCCAGTATTCCCATTTACCAGACCTCAACATTTGCCCAGCCGGATCCCGAGCATCCGGGGCCCTACGACTACGCCCGCAGCGGAAATCCCACCCGTGAGGCCTTGGAGCATTCTCTGGCTCTGCTGGAAGGCGGAACCCATGGATTCGCCTTCTCTTCAGGAATGGCCGCAACCTCCTCGGTACTTCTCCTTTTCAAACCCGGCGACCATCTGGTTGTGGGACAAGACATCTATGGCGGAACCTACCGCGTGCTGACAGGCCTGTTCAAACAGTGGAAACTGGATGTCACCTTCGCCGACAGCACCGATCCTGAATCCATTCGCAAGGCCATCACGCCAGCCACCCGGGCCTTATTTGTTGAAACTCCCACCAATCCGCTGCTTCATATCACTGATCTCCAGGCCATGGTGAAAATCGCACGGGAACACACCCTGCTGGCCATCACGGACAACACGTTTATGACCCCCTATTTACAACGCCCATTAGAACTCGGCTTTGATATTGTGGTGCACAGCGCAACCAAATTCCTGGGCGGACACAGCGACTTGATTGCCGGCGTGGCCGTAACCCGCGAGGAAACCTTGGGGCATCGTCTCAAGTCCATCCAGAATGCCTTTGGCGCCATTCTCGGCCCCCAGGATTCATGGTTGGTACAACGGGGCATCAAAACGCTCGGCGTCCGGATGGATGCCCAGCAAAAAACTGCCGGAACCCTGGCAACATGGCTGAGCGGTCATCCCGCCGTAGGCGCGGTTCATTATCCAGGCCTTAAGAATCACCCAGGCCGGGCCATTCATGAGAGTCAGGCCAGCGGTAGCGGCGCGGTGATCTCCTTTGAACTTCGGGGAAGGCCAGAGGTTCTTAAGCTTCTCAAACAAACCCAACTTACACTTCCCGCCGTGAGCCTCGGCGGCGTGGAAAGCATCCTGTCCTATCCGGCCATGATGTCGCACGCCGCCATGCCCC
>CAZOZF010000362.1:0-2340 GCA_964584205.1 uncultured Verrucomicrobiota bacterium | reverse complement strand
GCCGCCCTGATGACGGCCAAGGGCAAGGTGTTTACGGGGTGCAATGTTGAAAATGCCTCTTATGGCCTGACGATGTGCGCTGAGCGGGTCGCGGTGGCCAGTGCGGTGGCGGCCGGGCATCGGACATTCAAGGCCTTGGCGGTCGTCGGCGGCCGCGGCAAGGCGGCACGTCCCTGCGGCGCCTGCCTCCAGGTTCTTGCCGAATTCTGCGGCCCGGATTTCCCCGTCACTCTTGCCTCCCTGGATAAACCCGGCCGGATCGAGAGGCTCACGCTCGGGGATCTTCTGCCGCATGCCTTTAAATTTTAGAGGGGTCAGGGGTCAGGGTTCGGGGTTCAGGGAAGAGGGGAAGAAGGAGAGGAGCGGTATGGAAGAAGGGTATAAAAAGCTGGAGGATCTGATTGTCTATCAGAAGCTTTGTCGCCTTCATATCGAGATCAGTAGACTTACCCATGGCTGGCCATCGGAAGAGAAATACGAGTTAGGGTCACAGGCAAGACGTTCATCAAATAGTGCTGCTGCTCAAATTGCCGAGAAGTATGATGATCGGCATATTCGGAATAAGGTTGAAGGAATTAATCGAAGCCGGGGTGAGGCAGCCGAGACCGTACATCATTTGTATATGGCGCATTTGAAGGGCTATGAGGATCAGAAAACGTATGAGGATTATCGAGCCCGATATAAAGAATGTATTCGGATGCTCAATGGAGTGGAACGTGTTCTTGAGACTCAATTGCCGGAGAATGATCGGCGCTGGTCAAAATCAGCAGTGAAGGAGGCTGCGGATTCATATGGAGCCTCTCCGTCCGGATTTCCAGAACCCTCTTCCCTGAACCCTGAACCCTGCTCCCTCTTATCCCCCCTGAACCCTGAACCCTGACCCCTCTTATGACCCCTTACCCGCTACCCTTTTTGGGTGTTTGCTCCGCAGCAGAAGGTGCGGTTGACGCGGTGCGCCGGCTTCAAGCGGCCGGCTTCATTGCCTATTGGGCGGGCGGGTGTGTCCGTGATCTCATTCTTGGCCGCCAGCCGAAAGACTTCGATATCGCCACCAATGCCATTCCCGACAAGGTGATCGAGCTGTTCCCCGAGGCCGTGTCGGTTGGCAAATCCTTCGGAGTCGTGCGGGTGCCGGTGGCGGGAAACTGGTATGAGGTGGCGACCTTCCGGAAAGATGCGCCTTATGAGGATGGGCGCCATCCGACCCAGGTAACGTTCTCTGATCCGGAAACCGACGCCCAGCGCCGCGATTTCACGGTCAATGCCCTGTTTTATGAACCGCTCAAGGGACAGGTCCTGGATTATGTGGCGGGCAGTGAAGACATTGCCCGGGGCGTGATCCGGGCGGTGGGCAATCCCGGCGAACGGTTCCGGGAAGACCACCTGCGCCTCTTGCGGGCGGTGCGGTTTGCCTCCACCCTGGGATTTTCCTTGGAGCCGGAGACCGCGGCCGCCATTCGCGAGACGGCACCCCGCATCACCGTCATCAGCGCCGAGCGGATCCGGGAGGAACTCAGCCGGTTATGGGTTGAAGCGAAGCGGGCAGGCGACGCTCTGATTCTACTGCGGGATCTCGGGCTTTTGCCGGTGATTCTCCCCGAAATTGCCGCGATGCAGGGAGTTGAACAACCGCCCGAATATCACCCCGAGGGAGATGTTTTCCAGCATACCGTGGTGATGTTGAATGAGATGCGCACCCATGACTACCGGCTGGCCTGGGCGGTGCTGCTTCATGATGTCGGTAAGCCGCCCACCGCGCAGCTCAAGGAAGGCCGCTGGCGGTTCGAGTGCCACGCCAATGTGGGGCAGGACGCCGCCCGGGCCATCCTGCAGCGATTGCGATTTTCCAATGACGACATGGATGCGATTGCGTTCATGGTGGGCAACCATATGCGATTTGTGGACGTGAAGTCCATGCGGCGTGCCACCCTGCGGCGACTGGTAGGGGCTCCCACCTTTCCGATGGAGTTGGAGTTGCACCGGCTGGATTGCGCGTCCTGTCATGGTGATTTGACGAATTATGATTATCTGGGTGAATTCCGGAAACAGATGGAAAGCGAGCCGGTCTTGCCGCCACCCTGGATCAATGGCCGCGACATCATGGCGTTGGGAATCCAGGAAGGCCCCGAGATCGGTGTCTGGCGCAAGAAAGCCTACGACGCCCAGCTGGAGGGAATCCTTCCCGACCGCGCCGCCTTATTGGAGTGGCTGAAGGCGGAAATCTAGGTGATCTGACATCATGCGCAACCTGTTTAGCATTGGTTATTACGTGATGGGCGCTATCACAGAAATCGTTCCAGGCTCGCCTGACAGGTTTCGCACAGGGTCCAGTCTGAGTGC
>CAZOZF010000361.1:0-2361 GCA_964584205.1 uncultured Verrucomicrobiota bacterium | reverse complement strand
CCGTCTTTCTTTCCAGCCGCGACAGGGCCAGTTGCGTCCTTTGCCAGACGACATACCTCCACCCGCTGAAAATCAGACTGGCAGATAAAACGCCACACATAATCCAGAACCAGGCCTGCCGGGTCAACGGCAGTTGAATACCAAGCTCCACCCGTTGGATTTCACCGGACTTTCGCTCTTTCAAGGACAGTTTCCAGACGTTTTCCCCGGCAGCCGTAAGCCCCTCCACGACACACCCCGTTACATCCTTCACAACCGGCTTGAACTGACTGTAAATAAAGAGATCACCAGCGCGCGCCCCTGCATCCGTCAGTTCAATCTGCATGGCCGAGTGCAGTGATGTCACCCGCTTGAGTTCCGCCGCCCCGCAGTAGATGTGCAAACTCGAGCCGATCAACACCGGCTTATACAAATCCTGTGGCAACTCGGTGATACTCAGGTGCAGGGATGCCGAGGCCGCCAGGGAGGGGGTAGTATAGCTCCCCTCCGACACCCCCACGTAGCGGTTATCCCAGAACGACCAAACCGCATAACGGCGCTTAGGGTCAAGCCCGATGCGGGCAAAATCCAAAGCCACGGCCTGTTCCTTCGCGGCCGGGTTCCACAACAGCGCCACCGTCCAGTTGCCCCACTCCCGGTTTACATGCCCGACAAGGCGGGGCCATTCGGTCCCCGTGCAGAGATCCAGCACCTCGGTTCGCTCCTGTGCGGGCGGGGTCAGGACCTCGACATTCCGCCAGTAGGCCTTGAACCGTTCCTCGTTCCAGGGGTCGGAGGTGAACGCCGCGCCGCAGGACAAGCCGACCATGCTGATCCACGTCCGCGCCAAAGGCCACCCGCCCACCACCGGGCTGACATCCTTCAACTCCGTCGCCATGTAGTAGCTGTCGTTATCCACCGCGAACCAGCGATCGTTGAATTGATAAGCCCGCAACACTTGTTCAATGATGGCCCTGACGCCTTCTCGTTTTGCTTCAAAACCGGTTCGGCCTGCATCCACAAACCCCAGCACCGCGCGATTCTGGTTCCAGTCGTTGTGCAGGATATAGGTGTTATCCCCCGCCGCCTTCCGGATTGCCTCATAACTTTCCCGATAGCGTTCGAAGGTAGTCTTATTTGTCTCATCGGAGGCCTCCAAAACAAACTGTCCCATTTTCAGGTAACTGTATCCCGCCTGAACCGCGCACTTCACATTCGCGATAATGTCCTTAAGGGCAACGGGTTTGGTAACAAGAAAATTCAACCTCAGGCCAGGCCTGCCCCCCGTCGCGGCAATTTCCTTGGCATAGAAGGACAGACCTTGCGGGAATTTGGAATTCATTTCCATAGACTTGCCAGGCGCCCGCTGATAGCCGTCGTCAATCTGGATGACGTCCGGCCGCAAGCGCCCATGAGACTTTATCACCTGATCCGCCATATCGAGCACATCTTTTCCGGTCACACTTCTTTCAAGAAAATACCAACTACTCCATCCCGACAAAGCGCCCTTGAATGTTCGGGCTCCGTGGGTCTTTGCAACCCACTCCATCCATCGGCCCATCGCTTCGGATGGCGGCTCCATGAACAGCGCCACCTGCTGCCCCCACCGGGTATCGCCTGGATCCACCCGAACTCCACTCATGTCGGAAATCAGAGTCAGTCCGGTTCTATCAGCCCCCAGCGACACCAGGCGCGCCGACACATAGGCCACAGGCGTTCCGACCGGTCCGAAAAGGAACCCCACCCCATCCTGGCGGTAACAGCCTCCGCATTCAAAGATTTCAAGAAGTCCAGACTTCAGTTCCCCGAGCGGGGACAAAACCGGCGTCCTGTTGTTCAGTCCCGTGACCAGCCAGTCGGCAGGATTGCCAACGACTCCGAACCCGCCAAGTAGGGCGGGCGCTATGAGCCCGCCAGGGACAACGTCGCGCTCATAGCGCGCGACCTCCTGGTGCTTCGCTCCAGGCAGGGCGGGCGCTATGAGCCCGCCCTTCGTCATGCGCTCATCCATCGCCAGCGGCGAGACCGTCAGTAAGCGGACCGGACGGTCCCCCTTGTTCCGAATCCCCGCCTGCAACATCACCACAGGCACGCCGGGAATCTGATCAAGGCGGAAGAGCAGCTCAATCTGCTCCTTTTCAAAGCGGATCGTGGAAAGCGAAACGTCAGCCTGGCCGTATGGCGTTGTCTCCACCGTGTAGGAATTGACGCCCACCAGCGTGCCGGAAGCCGAGGACAGCACATTGGTGACACCCGCGATCACAACCCTCGCAGAAAAGCCCCCCCGGAATCCGGTCAACCCCGGTGCGGTGAGAGTGATGGTACGTCCCCCACCCTCCAGGCGGACATTCACAGTCACGACCGATTCCGCCTGCACCAGCC
>CAZOZF010000360.1:0-2366 GCA_964584205.1 uncultured Verrucomicrobiota bacterium | reverse complement strand
TATCGGATGTCGGCCCTGCAGGCCGGCACCCGTTTCATAGGCGTCACGGCCTCGTGGTATGCCTGGTTCAAGTGGTGGCAATAAGGTTGCTACCGAAAAAAATGTGTGTGCTTTGTGTGTGCCACCCAAAGTCACCCGCCCTACTCAAAGCGCGATGCATTGACTCTTGTACCCATATCATCCTGGCAACGCGATCATTCGCCGTTGTTCAGGTTTTGTTGTGTGGGTGCGTTTGTGGGTGCGTTTTTGTGCCCGTGTCCTTTTCGCCACGCTCAAATGTTACTGTTTTTTTTCATAGCAGACGCGGGTGAAATCGCACTTTTCAATCTCAAAATGTGTGTGCTTTCGCCCGTAAAATTTCGCCATTTTTCAAAGTGATGCGCGAAAACCATGAAAAAGAAAAACCCGCATATTTCTTAGGAAATACGCGGGTTTTGAGGTTTAAAATGGTCGGGCCGAGGGGATTTGAACCCCTGACCTTTTGCACCCCAAGCAAACGCGCTACCAGTCTGCGCTACGGCCCGATGTAGAGAGATGAAAACCTTTTGAGACCGGGATTCAGACGGTGTTGGGGTCGCCATCTTCCGAATCTCAAACGCGTGGCAAGGTATCAGTTGGATTTTTGACCGTCAAGGAACGAATCAAAAATCGCCGACCATTCTTTGCCGTCCGCCGCCCCATCGTCCTCGATTTTCGCCTTCTCCTTCAGGCGGGCGACAAATTCCGACAACGCCTTACCCCTGCGCTCATGGGTCAACAAATCACGGATTCCATCCCGGACTTCCTCAAACGGAAGCGGATCCCCGAATTCCTTCTCATGCAACTCAATGAGATGAAATCCGAGCGAGGTCTCCACCACGTCGCTGATTTCCCCGACTTCAAGATCATCAAACACAGTCTGGTCAAACTCAGGAACGGTTACGCCCCGCGCAATCCAGCCGAGGCTTCCGCCGGCTTCCTTTCCGCTGGGACACTCCGAATGAACGGTCGCCAGATCTGAAAAATCCTCCCCTTCGAGAATCTTCTGCTTGAAGCCCATCAGCGTCGACCGGGTGGTCGCCTGATCACCCTCGCTGGAGGAGGCAGGCCGCATAAGAATATGCCGGACCTGGGCCCGGTCCGGGGCAATGTACCGGTCGGGATGGTCGTCGTAGTATTTCTTCACATCCGCATCCGTGCATTCCGGCGCGGTGGAGGTCACTCGGGAAACGAGAGAATCAAGTTGTTTCCCCACCCGGATGCTGGCGCGGAACTGGTCGCAATTAAGCCCCTGCCGGGCCAGCATTTCCGCGAGTTGTTCATCGCCGCCAACCCGCTTGGCCATGTCTTCAAGGGCCTTATCCACATCGGTTTCAGCGACTTCAATATGACGCCGCTTCACTTCCTCGATGAGCAACTGGGTCCCGATCGCGTGCTCCCGCGCCCGTTCGACCAGTTCCGCCATATGCCGCCCCAATTCCTCGCGCGGCATGTGATTGTTGTAAAACTCAAGCAATCGCTTTAATTCGGCAAGAATCGCCTTCTCAGGAACAATTTGTCCGTTCACTCGTAATGTCATCGTTTTCTTCCTCTCTCTAGTATCGTGGTGCAATTGAAACGGCGGGGTGGACATAGATTGGCACGAGCGGTTCGCCCGCCAGTCCACGATCCGCCAGCTCGTCAGCCATACCCGCCACCATGACGGCCCGGGGAATTCGCGATTCCCGGATCAATCTCACAGAGTCCGGACACTGCGCTGTCAGGATCGCGCCCAGGCGGTCCCAATCGGGAGTCACCCAGACCGTCCCTGAAGTCTTGAGGCTCTCCTGCAGCGTCACAGCGGGATCGACCCGCCAGTCGCCTTGGAGCCGAACCACGCCCGCCTCCCGCTCAAAACAACCCGACCACACTTCATCCCGCCGGGCATCCCCCAGCACCACGACCCGGCCGGCGCCCGTTTCCTGCATCACCGAACGGGCCAAGGCCCGGGCACTGGACACCGCCATCACCGGTCGGCCGTCCGGGAGTGCCACTCCCCTGATCAGGGAAACGGCGAGACGAAGGCCTGAAAAAGCCCCGGGGCCGATCCCCACGGCCAGCCGGTCAATCCGGGTCCAGGGTGAAGCTTCGGCCTGAATCCATTGGTGAAGGTCGGCGAATACCGGGCGGCGTTGCCGCGTCCCGGCAAGCCATTCCCGCTCCATCAGCACGGCGCCATTCTCGACCCATGCCAGTGAACCGGTATCCGTTGAAAGTTCGAGCGCCAATGTTCTCATGTGTTTTTGCTTGATTCAAGCCCCCCGGGTGTGGATGATTCGCGGCTGCAAACAGCATGGCGAATGTAGCTCAGTTGGTTAGAGCGTCAGATTGTGATTCTGAATGTCGCG
>CAZOZF010000359.1:0-2371 GCA_964584205.1 uncultured Verrucomicrobiota bacterium | reverse complement strand
AAGTCACCAGCGTCCGCGGCCAATCCCGCCCGGTAATCTCCCGACATTCGAAATTGCAGCCGGTGACATTGCTCACACGTGGGTTCTTCTTGATCGTCTTCGGATCCATCGCGTTCTGGGCATGCGCGTGAAGTATCAACGCTCCCGTGATCAGGACAGACCCCAGTAACCGGGGCAATCGTGGTTTTGACATTATTTATCAGCTCCTTGTTGTGCCATGACAAGATACGAGCTCCCGCCTCGCCAGCGCCATCTCTATCGCCGAACCGGCGCATTTTCCTGCATCAATATTGAAACACATGCCTTATTGTTTTAGTTTTCAGCAATCGTCTCGAAATTGACCAGATATGATCATCCTGGTAGGGCGCGCAGGGCTCCCCTGAGCCTTGTCGAAGGGCCCTTGCGCGCCGCGGCGGCCGATCATAAACAGCCTATCATTAGCATCCCATAGAAATCCTAATCGTAATCGTAATCATGACCCATAGTGCTCCTTCTCCCTTTGCTCTATCAAATCAACCTCACACCAGTCCCTGCGCTTCACCCCGAACCGGAAGGAACGCACCTGGTAAGGGGTAAGGAGGAGACGATGCCGCTCCCCGCTCAAGGGCAATCTTAACACGGTGGCGCGGGGTTGATCCGTCGGATTGAACAACCGGATGATCATTCCTCCACCCCGTTCCGACGACTTGATGGCCACCATCTGGATCACCTCGTCGTCCAATATCGCCAGGGGCTTCGGCGGGGCGGCCTTCTTCCCGCACGGAAAGAATGACAAGGCCATCGGCTTCTCGTTATGTGTCAACGCCTCGCGGTCAATCAGGGCCAACCGGTCGGTACGCGGCCCGGCGTTGATCCAGAATCGGAAGATCCGCTCTCCCTGGTCGCTACGGGGCGAATAACGATCCTGCGGCAATGTCGGACGATCCTTCAAGGGATGCGCGGAATACGCCGGTGAACGCATGAGGCTGAGACGTAATTCCCCGTCCTTGAAGTCCGACCCATAACACCCCTCGTTTACCACCGTCAACGCCCGATCATCCCGGCGCGTCACTGCCACCCATTTCTGGGCCACACACTCCCCCCCGTCTTCCCTCAACGGGCTGACCCCGAAGGCAACCTGCCCCAGATAATGAGCCGCATCCTTGACCGGAACCGAGAGTTTAAGGAACCGGTCCTTTTCATTCCAATGGACGCGCAGAAAGACTTCAACTTCGGTTCCGTGCTTCGGCAGGATAAACTGTTGCACGAGGAAGGAATCGTTATGCGCATAGACCGCCTCCACCACCGTCCGCACGGCCCCGTCTTCAATAACCCGAACCGAGGGGAGCAGCACGCCGGGTTTCACCCCGGAAACTGCCGACCCCCGCTTTGTACTCATCAACTCGAAATGGCCGGCTTGTGTTCGGTACGATTGGCCCCGCATGCCCCAGGGATCCTCGTCATCCACCATAATCAAGGCGCGGAAGCCCGGCTTCGCGAGATATTCCTGCCCCTCGATCTTCAGACTGTCAACCAGCCCCGTCTTCGTGCTGATCGCCACGCGCAACAGGCCATTGTCAAACAACAGCCGCCCGTTCTTCACCTTCAGCACCGGTTTTGACTTGGCGGGCCGCACCATGGGACGGCAATCGAACCGGCTCATCTGCATGGGCTTTAACTCGGTTTCGAAGACAATGCGCTTGCGCCAGTCCAGGGGAATATTGCTGGCCTCCTTTTCGATCTGGGTGGGCACGGGTTTCCCGTCATGATACGCCGTAAAATCGGTAAAGGTGCCGCTGTCGTTCTGGTCGGCCAGTTGGAATTCGCATTCCACCAACGTCCTGAGAGGATACGGGTGGGGATTAAACACCAGCACGGGGATCTCGCCCTCGACCGCACGGGGCTGCCCCTTCGCCAGCGCGAAAAAAGCGCGCGCCTTGGCTCGGGAAAGTTCCTCCAGACCATGACCCATGACCCGCAACGACATCTCCTCGACGGCCTGGATGGAGGAGCCGGGAAGAATATCGTGAAACTCCGAAAACAACAGGTCACGCATCGCCGCTTTGAGTTCCGCCGCTGGATAGGCCATCACACTCTGGAGGGAGGCGCAGGCCGCCATTTTCTCCACCATGAACAGCTCGTTTTCCAACCGCCGGTGCATCTGCTTGATCCGGACCATGCTGGTATAGCAGCCCACGCCCCAGGCGTTCAAATCACCCTCATGGCGTGGCAACTGATCGCGTTTCCGCACCAGTTCGGCGGCATAGGCTTCGGGGGTCGAATGCCGGATCGCGAAGGCGCCCGCTTTCGATTCCGCCAATAATGCCCGGATATCCTTGAGATCCTTCCGGGAGGGCCCGCCGCCATGGTTCCCGACACCCCACAGGAGGTA
>CAZOZF010000358.1:0-2376 GCA_964584205.1 uncultured Verrucomicrobiota bacterium | reverse complement strand
GCCCGCCGAAGCCTTGGCGAAGGTGGGCGAAGCGGGTGGTGAATCCCCTCGCACTACAGGTTGTGGTGACGCCAGTCAAATGGATACCCCAGTACGCGAAAAAGGGAAAGCACCGGTTCAACAAGTCGATTCCCCTTTCGTGTATTTCGCGTGTTTCGTGGTTGAATCTCCGGGTAGCTGAGTAGTTACACAAAATGAACGGTTCACAATCAACAAAGCGGGAGACTGAAGTGGAAATGTCAAAGCATTCGATCAAACGGGTCCCGCGCGGACTGCTGTCTCTTGCCCTCATGATGCTCTGGGCTTCGTCAGGCTGGGCCGGCCTAAAGATGGAGGCCTTGTTCAGCGACAATATGGTTCTGCAACGGGGCAAGGAGGTCCCGGTGTTCGGGATGGCTGACCCCGGCGCGGACGTGAAGGTCGAGTGTAACGGGCAGAGCGTGACCGGCCAGGCCGATTCGGCCGGCAACTGGCGCGTGCGGCTGAAGGCCATGGAAGCCGCTGCCGGCCCCCTTGAGCTGAAGGTCAGCTCCAAAACCAGTTCGCTGGTCTTCAGGAACATCGCCGTGGGTGATGTATGGGTCTGTTCGGGTCAGTCGAACATGGAGATGCCGCTCGGGTCATGCCTGAACGCCACGGCCGACATCGCTGGCGCAAATGCTTCTCACATCAGGCTGTTCAAGGGTTATACGCCCTGGACCGTCTGCTCGCCGGACACCGTCAAAACCTTCTCGGCCGTCGGGTACTATTTCGGGCGGGCACTCAACACGACCCTGAAGGTCCCGATCGGGCTGATCAGCGCCTCGGTCGGCGCGACGGCGATCGAATTGTGGACTCCCGTGAAGGCCCTCGACGCCGTTCCGGAATTGAATGTTCTGGTGAAGAACTACAACCAGGCCCTGCAGGATCTCCCGGAGCGGAAGAAGAAGATTGAGGCGGAGATGGCGGCCTGGGAGCAGGATCGGAGACCGTCGCAGCAGACCGATCCCGGCGACCAGGGTTTCGAAAAGGGCTATGCGCGTCCGACGTTCGACGATTCGGCCTGGAAGACGATGGACATCCCCAAGCCATTGGAATCCGAAATCGAGACGGATGGCGCCGTGTGGTTCCGGAAGGATCTGGAGATTTCGGAAAAATGGCAGGGCCGGCAACTCCATCTGGAACTCGGACCGGTGGATGACTTCGATGTGACGTACTTCAACGGGGAGAAAGTCGGCGCCATCGGACTGGAAACGCCGAGCTTCCATCGCGTGCTGCGGAAATATGCCATCCCGGCCCGGCTGGTGCAGAAGGGCAGGGCGGTGATCGCCGTTCGGGCGTTCGATCATTTCGGGTCCGGGGGATTCACCGGCTCTCCCATGATGATGAAGCTCTACGAGGATGACGAGGATGAGGCCCTGTCGCTGGCCGGGGCCTGGCACTACAAGGTCGAGGTGCCGCTCGACCCGAAAGCGCTGAAATGGCCGATCAAGCCGTTTGTGTCGCTCGGGGTCCCCAACCTGGCGGTCATGTATAACGGCAAGATCAAGCCGCTCATCCCGTTCGCCATCAAAGGCGTCATCTGGTACCAGGGCGAATCCAACAGTGAGAACGCCGGCCAATATGCGAAACTGCTGGAAACGATGATCAATGGCTGGCGCGCGGACTGGGGCGAGGCGTTTCCCTTCCTCATCGTCCAGTTGGCCGGCCATGGCAATCCGTGTGAATTCCAGGACAATGCCTCCTGGGCGGTCCTGCGCGAGGCGCAATTCTCGGTGGCGGAGTCGGTGCCCGACTGCGGCATTGCCACGGCGATCGACATCGGGGAGGCGTATGACATCCATCCCCAGAACAAGCGGGACGTCGGACACCGGCTCGCCCTGGTGGCGCTGAAGAAGTTCTATGGACAGAATGCCGTTTCTTCCGGCCCGGTCTATGATTCGATGTCGGTGGAGAAGAACCGGATCCGCCTGAAATTCAGCCACATCGGTTCGGGGCTCATGGCGAAAGGCGCCAGGCTGAGGGGCTTTGTGGTGGCCGGCACGGATGGACGGTTCCTGCGGGCGCAATCGGTCATTGAAGGCGATACGGTGGTGGTGTGGAGCGACCGGATCGAGAATCCCAAGCAGGTGTGCTATGCCTGGGCCATGAATCCGGAAACCGCCAACCTGTATAACAAGGAAGGTCTGCCGGCTTTCCCGTTCAGAACGCGGTGATCCGGGCAAGAGGATTAATCCGTTACGAGTCGAATCCGTCGAGTGTCGGCAAAGATTTGTTCGTAATCATAATCGTAATCGTAATCATAATCTCCTCTGGCTTGGGGCTGAAGTATAAGGATTACGATTATGATTACGATTAGTCCCTTACGAATTGAATTCGTCGCATCATGGTCATGAT
>CAZOZF010000357.1:0-2388 GCA_964584205.1 uncultured Verrucomicrobiota bacterium | reverse complement strand
AGGCCGGCGGTCCTCCGCCGGTATCCTGGCGCTCCCGGCCGGGACGGCCGGCTCCGGGTGCCTGTTGTCTTCCTCCTGGGGCCGGCGGTCTTGGGGCCGGCGGTCTCCGCCGGTACCGGCCGGGGACGGCCGGCTCCAAAGTGTCGGTCCCTCCCTGTCTTCAGGGGAGTCGCGTGTCAGTAGTTCTTCCACAACAGCCATGACTCGGGAAGGTTCAACGGTGGTCGCGAAGATAGACTCTCACTTCGTTGTGGGTTCCGGCAAAATCAAAAGTTAACACCCCCTTCTGAGCCAGAAAAATCAACCGCAAAGCCAAACCCGTCCGGCATTCGTAAAGCCCTTTTCCCAACTTCCGGATGGAAAGACCTGCATGCGCATGCGGATCTCCGAATCCCTCCAGCACACATCTGAGCGTAGCGGAAACCTCCTCCTCCCGTCCCGACTCCCTTACCAGTTTTTTGAATCGCTTTGTAAGTTCAACTGAAATCATTCTTGCCCCCGGTAAATTTCGTGACTTCACCGCGAGAGCGCGCCTTTTCAATGGTCGCGCCAATCTTCTTTTCCACCTCCGCCATGTCGAATGGACTTAATCCGTATTCCTGAAGCGCGTAATCTCCGGAATAAACTTCCACCGGGCGTAATGCGACAATCTTCCCCTCAAACACGAATCCGATGTCGTCACCTTGAACGGCTTTCTTGAGCCAGTAGCCGAGCCGCCCCCGGCCTTCTGTAATTGATAAAGTTTTCATACGCTCATTATAGAGTACTCCATGGAGTCATGCAAGGTTCTGTTTCCGACTGGTTCTGTTTCCGACAACAAAATTGCCGGCAAACCCATAACGGGCTTTGACATCATAAGCGACTTATAATAACTTAGGGGCATGAGTGAGCCCATCAGCGACGAGGTGAAATCTTATTTGAGGGGGATCGGCGCAAAAGGCGGCCGGATAAGCCGTCGGAGGCTCGATCCCGCCCAGGCGCGGCGCATGGTGGCCGTCCGCGAGGCGCGGCGTGCGTTTCGAGACTACAAAACGCAATGCTTTTGGAGTTTTGATCCAGAATGGAACATCCAGAATGAGCAGGTTCCTTTGGTGATACGAACCCTGCGGAATGAGGGCAACGCGCAGGCATTCGCCCTTGCTAAACGGCTACACAAGCTCCACGCGAACGAGGAGGCGTAACCATGCCCATTGGTCCTTTTGAAGCGGAAATCCTGCGTGTGTTGGCCGCCAACCGGAATCCAGAGAGTTTTATCGGAGGCGCGACGGTCTTGAATCAGGGGAAGGATTCTCCACGGACCTCCGAGGACATTGATGTTTTCCATGATTCCGAAACCTCCCTGCTGAAAGGCGTGGAGCTGGATGAGAGGACATTGCGGGAACACGGATTCACAATGGCGACTCTACTGAGCCGCCCCAGTTTTCACCGTGCGCAGGTGTCGAGAAGGCAGGAATCCACCAAGATGGAATGGGTGCACGACTCCGCCTTCCGTTTTTTCCCAGTGGA
Source organism: uncultured Verrucomicrobiota bacterium (assembly GCA_964584205.1). Classification (GTDB taxonomy): domain Bacteria; phylum Verrucomicrobiota; class Kiritimatiellia; order CAIKKV01; family CAITUY01; genus JAABPW01. The sequence continues at coordinate 882 of CAZOZF010000357.1, read as the reverse complement.
GGCGGACGCCCTCATGGGCTACCGCCTCAACATGTGGGACGCGGCGACAAACAAGGTATTGGCCGGCGTGGGTCGGGGGGTCGTAAGGGATTATGTGGATTTGATTCATTTGCACCAGACCCGCCTTTCCCTGGGAGCTCTGATCTGGGCGGCAGCGGCAAAGGATCCCGGCTTGAGTCCTGATTTTATGCGAGCGGAAATGATGAGGACCCATCATTATGATCAGCAGACCTATGAAAGCTTGAAGTGGTCCCGTCCTGTGGATCCAATTGCCATGAAAAGTGTCTGGCTGGCGGCGATGCGGGAGGCGCAGAACCTCTTCGATCTCCTGCTGAACCTGGACGCGCCCTATGGATGTTTTTTTCTGGACGAGCCGGGCGAACCGCAAACCCCCACCCGCGAAACCCTTTCCACGCTCCGCCCCCACTTTGGTTCGCTGCGCGGCTGCTGGCCCCGCATCGTCGAAGAGGAGTAAGCGGTTCAACCGCCCCCTGGATAAATCTCAGAACACCCCATGCTTAACAGTTTAAGCAATGAGTTCTGACATAATGCAAAGCGAACAACTTTCCTATCCCCAGCGTTCTTTCTGGAGCCGGCGGTCTCCGCCGGTACCGGCCGGGGACGGCCGGCTCCAACCTGGCCAGCTCCAGGTCTTACATCCAACCCAGTTGATTCACTTGTCCGCGATAGGGCCAGGATTGCCAATCCGCCACAAGCCCTTTACGCACGGGATTCTGGCGCACATACGAAAGCTTCTCGTCATAATGCGCGAGATCCCGCATCTGGGTATCCCAACAATCCTCCTGAAAACAACACTTCAAGGATTCGGCGCTTCTGGGTTTGTGTGGGGAATATTCATTGATAATGGTGCCGGGATCAACC
>CAZOZF010000356.1:0-2406 GCA_964584205.1 uncultured Verrucomicrobiota bacterium | reverse complement strand
AAAAGGCCTTTACGGCTCTCCTGAAAACGATTACCGCCCCGAAGTCGAATAAGTCCGTCGATTCCTGAAACCCCTCACCCTAACCCTCTCCCTCAAGGCTGATCTTTACCCACATCTTTTACATGCACAGGGTGGCGGGATCATTTTTGATGATTACCGCGACCCCATTAATTGTAAAGTTTATAAGCGTTTTCGATATCAGTCAGACGCGACATACCGCGCCACAACACCTCACTGCCCGGGTGCCCATCACTGGCACGGCCCAAGTGACCCCCGAGTTTACCGAGAAGGCGTACGGACTCATTCAAGGTGGGCGGGCACGCTGGCGGTGTTTTGGTTTCGTTGACGAAGGTGGTGAGCGCCTTCCACTCGGATTCGGTGAAGTATACGGTACAAGGGACATCAGGGGTTTCCTTCCCCAGGGACGTGAGATGATGGATTCGCCAGGCTACGACCATGTCGATAGCCATGCAGTTGGTCAGGCGGTGCGCATTCTCCAATTGGCGTGATTCGACCCGGCAACCGCTTTTCAAAATACGATGATAGATTTCAATGCCCCACCGCCGGGCATACCACTCCAGTCGTTCGAAGGCATCCTCCTTGGTTTTCACTTCGACCGTTGTGAGCAGCATCCACTCCAAGCCATCAACCCCGGCAGGAGGATTGACCTCTTGTGCCAATACCGCCCATAACCGAACGGCGGCAAGTTGTGATTTTCTCTTGGGTGGTCGCAAGGTGACGGGGAGCATGCGTACCGCCAACTGGGCCTGTCGTGCCGCGCGGGTCTCATTGGGCGGGATCAGAATCTCGCGTGTCCCGAGGCTGGGTTGCTGCTCCAGCATGGGCCAAAGAAAATCACACGTTTCCTCGTCATCGAGAACCTTGCGATTGCGTGATCGTTCCGCGCGGATTAACAACTGCGCTCCGCGGGGAGTGTTGGCTTGCTCGGCAAAAACCTCGTGGATATCTGCCTCGCGATCAGCCATGACCACCAAACGGGTTTTCCGGCACCGCGACTGCACTGCCGACACGGCCTGGTAACTCTCCAGCCATTTGTAACTCTCCTTTTCCTCGATAGGCTTCTCATAGCGTTCGTGACGACTTCCAATGCCAGCCCGTGCCCAGCATTGAATGTTCAGCAAGCCCAACGGGGTCCCTTGCGGGGTAAACGCCATCGTGTCATGTACAAGCAGGCCACGGACTTTCTCACTGTCAGTGCCAATAGGTCCCAATCCTTGTGTATTGGGATGAGAACTGTAATTCAAGGTCGTTGTATCCTGGGCAACAAGCACCAAGGGAAGGGCTCGCACGCGCTCCTCTGTCGCCTCATAATGCGGCTGCAAAATCGCCTGCCATTGCACGTCCTCGTTATCCAGGAAGCGGTATGCGGCTTTTGCCGCCATCACCGAGCCGCACGCCTGCGGGATATTCGCGGTCGGTTTGGCATAAAACTGGCCCGTCATCTCCAGCAAGCGGGCTGTTAATCGTGTATCACCCAAGTTCGCCCCTCCCAATTCCGCTTCAATCCAATCGCGTGGGGGGCGCGGCTCCTCCACCTCGCGCAGTTGCAGCTTGCCATCGGCATGCCGGCACAACTCGGCTTGCCACGCCGGTCTCAGCGGCATCACATAAACATCCTTGACGGTCGCTCCTGTTCCTTGTCGTCCTCGTCCACTCGTCGACCCCACATGGATCCAGTTGGCCGCTCGATAACAGGTTCCGGCGAATCGTCCCCGTTCCACATAAGTCTCCAGCAATACGGGGCGATAAGCGTACACGTTCTCCCAATCATCAGCCAGACGTTCCTGGCATTTCGCCAAAACATGCGAGGCCAAGTTCTTTACCTTCACGGTCGGAGAAATCAGAAAACGACTGTTATTCACCACCAGCGCCTGATTCCTCACACGCGCCGCCTCAGGCCAACTTATCCAGACATCTCGACACTCCACCCGTCTGGCTGAGGCGCTATAGCTCAATCCCCCAAGCCATCCGCCCTGCGGACTTCTCACCAAATAGCGCAGTTGCGCCCCGCACAAAGGCCCACTCTTTAAGTAGTGATAGGTATCCATCATCTGCCGCCATTGCTTCGATAAAGCGGGTGTAGTAACGCGCACAATCTCTACCTCTCCCAATTCATCAAACTCGCAATTCAGCGTCGCTACTGGCGGCGGGGCCTCAACTCGCCGAGGTTGCTGAAACGTATATCGCTTCGTGATCTCAGGAAGCTTGATCATCCCTCGCCGATGCAGTTGAAGCATGGCTTTACGACAACTCATCTCCTGCAAATTCCCTGCAGGATTACGCCATTCTAGCCATTCGCAAACACGCAATGAAAGTCGTCGCCGAGAAATGCTCGGCTCTTCAACAACCGTTTGCGCAATCCGAAATAGAATTTCGTCTGAAAAT
>CAZOZF010000355.1:0-2412 GCA_964584205.1 uncultured Verrucomicrobiota bacterium | reverse complement strand
GACATCGAGGCGTCATAATGCTGGCCTGTGTGAACCAGGGTGTGGGCGAAATCATCGGGAAAGCGTTCCAGCTGCCTGACAAACGGCGCGATTTTCATGAAATTCGGCCGTGCCCCCACAACGGATAAGAGTTTGAGTTTATGATGACTCACGGCGATCATCTATAGCGTGAACAGGGAGAAAAGTCTAGTATTCCCGCTTGTGCAAAACTCAAAAACTCAAAGAGTGATCAAAAGAAGCATTGACAGAATAGGGGGTGGAATCATAGATTATGCCCCCTTTTGTGAGCAGGAAGTCGGCAAGCGGCGCCCTGCCTTGGGTAAGGATGTGAATTATGGAAGCCTATGCAGTGATTGGAACGGGTGGTAAGCAGTACCGGGTAAAGGCCGGTGACACCCTTAAAGTTGAAATTCTCGAGGGCGAAGCGGGTAGTTCCGTGACGTTGGATCAGGTGTTGGCGCTTTCGGATGGCACAGACCTCAAGATCGGTACTCCTTTGGTGAAAGGCGCCAAGGTTGTTGCTGAAATTGTGGAACGGACCAAAGGCCCCAAGGTGGTGGCGTACAAGAAGAAACGCCGCAAGGGATATAGCCGTAAAGTGGGTCACCGCCAGCCGTTGACCGTGTTGCGTGTGACCAGTGTTGGCTGAATAGGAGTTTAGATATGTCGAAAGCAGGCGGCAGTAGAGTTAACGGGCGGAACAGTCCCGGCCAGCGTTTGGGCGTCAAGAATTATGACGGCGAGGTCGTGAAAGCCGGCAGCATCATTGTCCGGCAGCGTGGAACCAAGGTTAAGGCGGGGCGCAACACCAAGTTGGGCAACGACAATACCGTGTTTTCGCTGGTGGCTGGCAAAGTGAAGTTCGAAAAAGAAGGCCGCCGCGTGATGGTGGTGGCGGAAGAGGCCACGGCGTAAGCGTGGGTCTTTGTAATTTTCGATTCGTACAGGCCGCGGCCCCCTGGGCGCGGCCTTTGTCTTTAGAGGGGAAAGAGGAAAGTCCATGAAAACCCGGAAATTCGTTGATTCTGTGGTGATTCATGCCGCAGGCGGTAATGGCGGCAATGGGTGCCTGTGCTTCCGGCGGGAAAAATATGTTCCCAAGGGCGGTCCTGACGGCGGCGATGGCGGCCATGGCGGGCATGTCATCCTGAGGGCGGACCTGAATACCGACAGCCTGATTTCCCTGTTTTTCAATCCCCTGCAACGGGCCGAAAAAGGCCAGCATGGCATGGGCAAGCGGATGCATGGCAAGAATGGGAAAGACCTGGTTATTCCGGTTCCCTGCGGCACCGAGATTCGTGATTTGTCCAATGATCAGTTGTTGAGTGATCTCATCGATCCCGGGACGGAAGTGCGGATCGCCCGGGGCGGCCGGGGCGGACTGGGGAATCCCCACTGGCAGACCTCGACGCATCAGACCCCGTACGAACATACCGACGGGGAACTGGGCGAGGAAAAAAACATCCGGCTCGATTTGAAACTTCTGGCGGACGTGGGCCTGGTAGGGTTTCCCAACGCCGGCAAGTCCTCCCTGTTGAGCAAGATCAGCAATGCCCATCCCAAGATCGCTCCCTATGCATTCACCACCCTGAATCCGATCATCGGGACAGTCAAGGTGGGTGAGGATTTTGAGGCCGTCAGCTATACGGTGGCGGATATTCCGGGACTGGTGAAGGATGCCCACAAGGGGGTTGGATTGGGCGACCGGTTTCTCCGTCACATTGAGCGGTCCTCCTGTCTGGCCATCGTGATCGATATGAATGGGACAGAGGGACGCGATCCGGTTGAGGATTACCGGGTTCTCCAGAATGAACTGAAATTTTATCGCGAAGATCTGCTTCAGCGATCCACGTTAGTGGTGGCCAACAAGATGGATTTGCCGGAGGCCAAAGAAAATCTGGCGCGTTTTCGCAAGGAAACCAAAACAAAGCCCCTTCCTGTGTCCACCGAGACCGGTGAAGGACTCGATCTCCTCAAGACCCGTCTCCTTCAGATCGTCCGGCACGAAGCGTGAGAGAGGAAGGGGCTCAGGGGCTCAGGGGTTAAGGGGCTCAGGGGTTAAGGGGCTCAGGGGTTAAGGGGTTAAGGGGTTCAGGTATGTCCTTCGGTCTCTTCCTTAACCCCTTAACCCCTGAACCCCTTAACCCCTTTATCCCTTTATCCCTTTATCCCTTCTTATTCTCTGAAGGCCATGACGGTATCCAGGGATGTTTTATCCGCCAAAACCATGACTAGGCGGTCAATGCCCAGGGCGATGCCTCCGGAGGGGGGCATGCCGAGTTCCAAGGCGGCGAGGAAGTCTTCATCCAGCGGATAAACGGGGGCCCCCAGGACTTTCCGTTCCCGTGCCCAGGTTTCAAAACGCTGGCGCTGCTCGACAGGATCAATCAATTCGCTGAAGGCGTTGGCGAT
>CAZOZF010000354.1:0-2417 GCA_964584205.1 uncultured Verrucomicrobiota bacterium | reverse complement strand
GTTGGCGTCGTGACATCTACCGCGCAGAAAGGGTTGGCGCAATGGACACATTATCGAAGCAAGACGCGCCCCGTGTGGCGAAGATTTACGGCGCAGACGAAGTGCGCGAGGCAATCACCACCGGCAAACTGGCTAATTATTATCAGTCCAAGGTGGATATCACCACCCGCCAGGTGGTTGGTGTGGAAACTCTGGCGCGCTGGTTTCACCCTCAAGATGGAATGGTATATCCCCACCAGTTCATCGGTGTGGCGGAAGCGCACGGATTGATCAATGACCTGACTCGGGTGATACTGGCTAACGCGCTTGCTCAAGCCAAGGTTTGGCAGGAAGCAGGGCTTATGCTGCGGGTAGCCGTTAACCTGTCGGCGGGCAATCTGGTTTCGCTAGAGTTTGTGGATTTGGTTGTCGAGTCTGCGACTGAAGCAGGGGTGCCGCCGCAACTGGTTGACTTGGAAATGCCGGCAAACAGTCTGAAGGAGGACTTGTGTGCTCCACTTGAAGTTCTAACCCGACTGCGCCAACAACAATTTCGACTTTCAATCAACGATGTTGATATTGAAAATGCTTCGGTGGCTCAGCTGCGTGACCTTCCATTCGATGAAATCAAGATTACGCCGAGTTTTGTGCATGGCGCATGGAACAACATAAAGTTGCAGGCAAAGTTCAACTCCACCACCGGCTTGGCAAAGCAACTCGGGAAGTCTGTTGTGGCAGTAGGGGTTGAAGACCAGGCTGATTGGGAATTCATACGAAAGACAGAGTGCAATATTGCCCAAGGGTTTCTTATCTCGAAGCCGATGCCGGGTCCCGACCTGCCCGGCTGGATTCGGTCTTGGCATTCAACTGAGAAACCAGCCTACCCATCGTTCCGCTGAGGGTGTTGCCTGACTGCCAGACCGGAGAAGACCGCCAACAACGCCTCGCACCTTATTTCAGTCCGCTCGCACGCGGCCTGCAAGAACCGAGGCAACGGGGTCGCGAGGCAACGGGGTCACGTCTCGGCAAGCGACAAATAAGAAGTGAGGGGGAAAGCGGATGAATGTAATGTGTCGCATGTCGAGACGTGACCCCTTGATTCTCATGGAAGACTCCGTCCACGCGGTTCAAGAATCTGCGGGAGCTGGGGTGTCCGCTGGAGCTGGCGCTGATTGCCAACTCGCGACGAGGCCCGTGATGGTGCGCCGGCACGCCTGCCGTGACGCAGCACCTGAGTCCAACGTTCTCAGGCAAAAAGGCCTGTTGAGCCTGTGCCCGGACATGCTAGCTTGTGACTTATAATTGACTTGGGAACCGCCGAATACGGAGCCGTACGTTCGGTGGTGTGAGCGCTGGGGGAGGATAACCTCCTCCGGCTACTCGATTCGCCCAAAGGATGGAGGCGCAAAGATGTCGGTAACTAATCTTACTCCGCAGGAACGTTTCAAACTGACCGTTACCCACAAACAGCCCGACCGCCCTCCTGTCAATATCTGGCCCACTCCCGAAATCAGTGCGAAACTGGAAGACCACTTTGAACGCCGACTCGGAGATTGCAGTATTGAAAGAGCCCTTGAAATAGATTTTAGAGGCGTGAACCCAATATCCATTGCCGCTGCGACTGCGCCGTGCAAGCCTTTGAATGTGATGAAGACGACGACAGAAGCGGGAATCTATCAAGATGTGGTCTCCAAACCACTGGCGTGGATCAAGACGCTGGAAGATGTTGAACGCTACGTGCCGGGGAACGATCCGAAAGCGTTCGATTTCTCCGGGATATTGGAAGCCTGCCGGGCGGCACGACCCTTCGTAAGGATTTTCGGCAATTACGGCATATTTGATATTGTGAATGGGCTTGGCGCGCGCGGGATGGGGATCGAGGACCTGCTTAGCGGGATGATGTCCGGAGACCCGGTCATTCTGGCGTTGATTGAGAAACACCTGGATTATGACTTTCGGTACTGTCAGGCAGGGATGGAAGCAGGAAATGGAGAGATTGAACTTCTTGCCATCGGGGAAGACTGCGGGCATCAACATGCGCCGATATTTCCGCCCACCTTCTTCAAGAGTTTCTTTGCACCCCGCCTGAAACGCTTTACGGACCTGGCGCACCACCACGGGGCCTCGTGCATAATGCATTCCTGCGGCTCTGTCAGGGAAATCATCCCCATACTGATTGAAGATGTGGGGCTGGATATCCTGCAAGCCTGTCAGCCGGAAGCGAAAGGCATGGAACCGGCGGGCCTGAAACGGGACTTCGGTGACAGGATCACATTTTCAGGCATGCTCGGCCTGCAGAAAACGCTTACCAATGGGACTGTGGAAGAATGCCGCCGGGAGGCCGAGCGCCTCGTCACTGTTATCGGCAAGGACGGAGGCTACATATTTGAGCCCACCAACTCCGTCACAAAGGATGTCCCGTTGGAGAATGTTCTCAC
>CAZOZF010000353.1:0-2435 GCA_964584205.1 uncultured Verrucomicrobiota bacterium | reverse complement strand
CGAGGGCCAAACCCATACCGCTTCCCTCGGCCCGGGGATCCAGTTTCTCAAACAGGCCGAACACTTTCTCATGGTAACGCGGATCAATGCCACTGCCGTTATCGCGCACAAAGAACACCTTCTCCGCACCACGCCTCTCCACGCCGATCACAATGCGCGGCTCTTGCTGGTTGCCCATGAACTTGACGGCATTATCAATCAGATTCTGAAACACCTCAGCCAGCCGAACCCGATCCCCAAACACCTTCACCTCAGGATCGCTCACCGTAACGGCCACCCCTTGTGAGGAAAGACGACCCGCCACGGCGCCAAGGGCGTCATCCACTAACCCCTGCAAGGTGACGCGCACCGGCAGAAGGACAACGCGGCCGACGCGTGAAATATCCAGCAGATCATCCAGAAGCCGGGCCATGGTGTCCGTGGCAGAGCGGATGAATTGTATGTCTTTCTCGATCCGCCCGGCATCACCCGAGACAATGTCCTTTCCCAGATAGCCCAGAAAGGTTCTAACGGTCACAACAGGAGTCTTCAGGTCATGGGAGGCCGTATAGAGGAATCGTTCCAGTTCGGCGTTCTTCTCCTGAAGCTCCTTCGCACTTTGCGCAAGCTCCTTCGACAACTTCGCCCGCTCCCGATAGAACCGAACCCGCTGCTGCCGCCAGATCAAGCCCACACAGGCTCCCGCGCTGAACAGTAAAACCGTCATCATGCCGATCACGAGCCAGCGCCGCTCTTGAACCGCCGCATACACTTCCGTAGTGTTGACTCGGGCGACCAGCGACCACGGCGAATCCGGAATGGTGCGCAGGGCCGCCACCACCGGAACGCCCCGGTAATCAACGCCATCCATGATTCCCTCTCGACCCAGAGCGGCCTGAGCTCCGGGTAATGCGACACGATCCAAAGGCATGCGCAGATTCAGCGCGGTATTCGTCGCGAACCGGAGTTCGTTCAGGAAAACAGCCTCGTTGCCATCCCGACGAACCAGCAGGGTCTCGGCAGTCAAACTGGGGGTCGGCCACCGCTTAATGAAGGGATACAGGTAGGTTTCCGGATTAATCCGAAAAACCAGCGCACCCAGCGGTCGATTGGAATCCAGTTCCTGAAAAATGGGCATGAGAATAGCCAGATAGACGCCGTGATCGGTTTCGTCCCGATAGAAGTCCTGAAACGTCACCTGATCCGACTGAAGAACCTCAGGAAGGCGTTGCGAAATAACAGACGCCAGGTTCGTCAGGTTTTCAGGAATTGTCATCCGTGTGGTGCCGCGTGCATCCAACAGGAAAATCTGGTCGTACTGAAATATGATCTGATATTTTTTAAGCCACTCGCGGAGTTGTTCCGAAGCTTCCGGATTTTCGAAGTAACGCCGCACCAAGGACGAGAAGGCCGCGTTATTCAAGAGGATGGCGGCGTCTCCCCAGCGTTCAGTACGCCACTGAGTCAGTTCCCCCACCTTCAGCTCGGCAATTGCCAGCAGCTGTTTCTCGTATTCCCTTCGGTAATTCGCTTTGAAATGCTGGTAGTAGAGATAGCTCAGGGTGATGATGCCTGCCGCCAGAAGAACAAAAATCAGGAGGAGCGCATAGGAAGTGACATGAACAGTGCCGGGGTGTGTTTCTTGCGCCTCATCATGAAAAAGGCTGTTCATGGCACCATGGTGCTAGAACGCGGCGGGGCGGTCAAGCTCTTCGTATTTCCTCTCCATCACTTCAATGCACCGCTTCATGTCGAAATCCTTGATCCGGGCAAGGGCACCCAGGCGCAGGCGGCGCGCCTGATCGGAATCAGCCAGCACCTTGAGTGTCAGGCGGGCCAGCGCCGCAACATCGCCGGGCTCAAACAAAAGGGCATCTTCCCCATCCCGCAGAATTTCGCCCTGCCCATCGGCCGTGGACGCAACACAGACATTCCCCACCGCCATACCCTCGAAAAGAGTGCTGGGGGTGCCTTCCTGATGGCTTGGGAATAGCTGGACGTCCAGGCACTGGATCACCTTGACCACATCGGAGCGATACCCCAAAAAGGTAATCCGGTCCGTCAGGGCGTTGTCCTTGACCCACTGCCTTAACGTCTCCTCGTACCGGCCATTGCCCAGAACCCAAAGAGTAACATCAGAGCGCTCCTTCAGGATCAATTGAAGCGCCTTAAAGGCGTCAAGATGACCCTTGTGGCTTTCCAGTCGCCCGACCACGCCCAGAATTTTGTCCTCCGGCTTACGACCCTGCTCCTTCCGGAATGATTCAACCCAACCGGGCTCAGTCTTATGGATCTGGTCAAGGGGAATTCCGCTGTACAGCGTCTCTACCCGCGCCGCCGGGATGTATCGCTTTTCAATGGTGAATTTCCGGGTGGACTCCGAGACCGCATAAGCATGAGCGGTAAAGTGGCCCAGCACCCACTCCACCGGACGCTGGAAGGCGGGCACGGTCCCG
>CAZOZF010000352.1:0-2438 GCA_964584205.1 uncultured Verrucomicrobiota bacterium | reverse complement strand
CCCGGGCCGATGCGTGTCGCCGTGATTACCCTCGGTCTACCAGTACGAATCGCCCCAAACCCGTCTCCCGGAGTTTCGGATCATCCGGAGAATCATCCGGAAGCCCGGAACCCCCGAAAATGACCAATCGAGGAGAATTTTCGGCGATTTGACGAGAAATATCGTCGCTTCAAGGGGTTATGGAACAAAAATCCCCGGATTCTTTCGGAACCAGGGAAGATTTTCGTTGGTAGCGGGGGTTGGATTTGAAGCAACTGGATCAGCCAATGTTTACAGGCCTTTCCGCAATGGCGCGCACAAATAGGCGCACAAAGACATACACAAGGGCGAAGATCGGTGCCTCGGAGCGTAGTGGCTGCTCCGGGAAACGGCTGAGCGGACGAGGTCCCGACGGATGCCGTCCTGCACCATTGGGTCGCTACTTCCCCAAGAGTGTTGTCCTATGTGTGGCGGCAATTCTCTTCAGCAGCTCTGGATCAACGCCACACTCCTTGGCAATGCCTCTCCACCCAGCGACTGCTTCGACCACCTCATCGAGGATCTCGGCGCCGCCCTTAACGCCGAACGTCCCGGCCACGGCCATGAGATCTGCGCGGACGAAGTGATCGCGCTTGCCGTTGACTGTCATCTGGTGGCGGTTCGTCCAATCGCCTTTCGAGTTGTATGCCCAGACCACGTCGAAGGCGGGAGCTAGGCCCCATGTCCCTTCGCGGCCCATCAGGAAAGCGATGTTGCGCGTATGGTCGTCCTGATTTCGCGCCACCACGTTGAACACCATGCGCCGGAACATTTCCTGCAACGCGGGATGTCCCAGGTTAAGCCGCTGGATCGTGGCGAGAGCCTGTTCATAGCCATACTCACCCGCCGCGTTGAAATCGTAATGCGCCAGCGCGCACAGGGACTGTACGTGGATCTTGCCGCCATCGTCATCCCGGTCAAAACGTCTGGTCATGAAGTGCGCCCGGCCGCCCTCCTCCAACAGGAAGCAGCGGGTCATCGTGATCCCTGCCTTCAGAGCCATCTGGTGATAGGCGTATTCCACCCGCCCAAAGCCATGCGGATCCCCCAGCGCTTTATCCGCCACCCCGTCGAACTTCAGCATCCATGCCTCGAAACCGGGTGGTAAGGCTGCCTGGCCTGATCGAACTTCATGCGTCTTCGGGTTCCACGCGATCACCGCCTTGGCCCGGTTCCCTCCCGCCGACGTGCCCACACGGATAATGGTGTTGAGCGCATCGGCTTTGCTTCCTCTGAGGTTGACGACCCAGTCTGTCCGATGGCGGAAGATGTCGGCAACAAGCTTGGTGAGTTCGGCCACTTCAATAGGAATCGCCTTTGTGGTCAGGGGGCCAATGGCTGGCTTGAATTCCAGCGCGCCCATGCCGCGGACGCCCATGTAGCATAGTCGCTCTACAGGCGTGAAGTCGCTCGCATTGCGGCCCTGGCGCGCCAGCCACGCGTCAATGATCCGGTTGCCGAACCGGTCCGGCAGGGCATCTGCAAGCATGCCCGGTAGACCGTGGAACGTTTCGCGGTTCAATGCAGGGAAGGTCATCACGCCGGGACGCAATGGCATGGTCAGGGGGGCGACTTCAATCCCTTGTCGAACAAAGGCTGGTTCGTACTCAAACGCACCGAGGCCACGATTGGCGTCCCACGCTACCGCACCCACGTCCCGAGACCAAAGCCGCACGGTGGCCACATTGACTCTCCGGAGATTGGCCATCGGCTACTCCCCATCCTTGTTGGGCGGGGCCTGTCGCCGCCCGCTCGCCCGCTGTCGCTCGCGACCTTGGAGCCTGGCTAGCTGCAGGGGGCTGAGTCCTGGTTCCGGCAGGAAGGCATCTATCGTGCCCAGTTTGCCGAGACCTCGGAGCGCCCGGATCAGCGTCTCAACAGTCGGCTTCTGTCCCGCTTCCAAGGACCGAACGGTGCGCACGCCGATACCTGCACGTTGGGCCAGCGCCTGCTGCGTCAGGTTTTGGTTGAGCCGCTCTCTCTGGATGCGCGCCCCGATCAGCGCCATCGCGGCCTTGTCGCTTGATTCCGCAAGACCCATCACGCACCTCCGATTGCGATTGAACAGTGACGGATACGCTACATAATGTCAACTCATAACAGGCGGCATCATGCCTGTTATAGGCCAAACGTGCTTATTAAAGGCGCTACAGCGCCTCTTATGCAATCTGCATAGAGAATGGTGTTCCCGCATCATGGGCATGCTGGACCTTTGAACCATGAATTGGTGAATGATTACAGGGCTTTCCTCGACGGCGCGCACAAGGGGGCGCACAAAGACACACAAGATGGTGCTCTAGGTCCAAGCCCCAGAACAGTGCCCGCGCCACAATCCGCCGGTGGCCGCAGGTTCCGCTGCGCACCGCTCTGGCTAGAAACTATTTACACCGTACAGCGGTGCACAATATGTTACTAATAAG
>CAZOZF010000351.1:0-2448 GCA_964584205.1 uncultured Verrucomicrobiota bacterium | reverse complement strand
TCTCGCACAACCTGATGTCCCGCACCGCCTGGCGGCCGGACATCTGGTACCAGTATGACGCGATCCAACTCCTGAAGGACGTCCAGGGCCGCGAGCGGCTGCTGCTCCTGTTCAACTACGCCGACGTGCCGCTCCGGATGAACGTCAAAATCGGCGGTCTGTTCGATCCCCGTTACCGCCTGGCCGATTTCATCACCGGTAAAGCCCTGGGCGCCTACTCGCGGCTGGACCTGGAATCGGGGGCCTTCACGGCGGAGGTGCCGCCCCGGGATCTGCTGATGGTGCGGCTGGAGTCCGACGCGCCCGCATCGAACGAAACGGAATAACGGCGGCAGGCCGCACTGGAACGCTTGACGAAGACAGGCGCCTCCAGTCTAATCAACCTATGCCTGCTACCGTTGCGCTCGACGCGCTCGATGCGCTCGACGCTTAAAGCCGCTCTGCCGACGATCCCTCGTCCAGATCCAGCCATATATGGTCGTTCGCCGTGGCCCGAACACCTACTGAGCATTCTCCTCGGGCGTCCACTTCACCTGATCCAAGTACGCCGCGCCCGGTGTAAGGCTGCTATCTCCCACAAACACCCAGCGCACAAGGTGTTCGCCATCCCCAAGAGACAAGGTCTCATGATCCCAATCGTGTCCCGGAGTCAGCGTTCGCCTTACCTTGCCGTTGACATAGACCAGGCAGGTAGCCTTACCGGTCGCTTTCAACATCCAGTCAAATTCGAGCGTCCCTGAACCTTCCAGATCTGTCTGGAGCCAGGAAGGGCTCGAACTGTCGGTACAGCTTATTGCGACATCTACCCGGCCAACCGTTACGTCTGATTGTTTTGCCCAGGGAGCCTGTTCCGACATAAACCAAGTCAGACTCTCATCGTCAAGCGCCGCCGTTAATTTAGTCATCCGAACGGCAACGGCATCCTTCGCGACAGGTCCACCCTTTGTGCTTGCGGCAATCGTAATACTTGCACTGGATGGAGCGGCCAATGTGGCGCCACCACCCGGACCACAAAGAACAACCTTGAATTTCTCCTTCCCTTCCGAACTATCATCAGCCGTAATGGGGATCCTAATGGTCTTGGTTGCGGCATCCCCATTGGTCCATGTTACTTGCCCCTTCTTTGGAGTATAATCCTGCCAGGCAAGCCCCGTTTTATTTGCTGTTTTATATTGAACCGAAACCACACCCTCTGAACCGCCAATGCGCTTAACCCGTACCTTCGCCTTAGTTCCCTCGTAAACGGTGAAATCCGCCGAAGAGAAGCAAACTTGCCCACGATTGAGCTGTGCAAGCGCCCATTTGAGGGCTTGGTACGCAATCTGGTCCGTTTGCCCGCCATAGAATACACTCATCAATTCGATCGGTTGGTACACAACTACTCCTGTCCCATACCGCCAGACCACCAGCGCAGGTGTGTTGTCATCCGCAAAATGGGTTACCACCGTTGCTCCAGCTTTCGCCGTAACGGAACGCCTGGTCATGTAGTCGACGCTACTGGCCCATTGATCGGGCAACCCTTCGAGAATGCTGGCTGCAATAGGATCGGTCCGCGGTTCCGCATGGATGGCAGAACCGAAGAGAGCCGTGCCGTCTTTCACGGCGGGAAGACTTTCGGAGAACCACTCATCGCTATAGAAGTTGATTAGGAGAATCTTGCCATCCTTGTAGACGGCTTGCTCGATGCTCTGTGCCGTAGAGGCCGAGAAGGTGTCGTCGCCCCCGACACAGATGACATCCGCCGTCAGATAGTCGCTCACTTGTTCGTCGAATGCCGATCCATTATTGATGCCAATGTATTTGACGACCTGGAATTCATTGGTGTGTCCATTAAAATCCAGTCCTTGCGTCTCACCATAGATCGCTACCTTCCAACGATACGGCACGACCGTGTTAGTCGACTTGCTGATCTCCACGGCGGGCCGGGACACCGAGCCCCCGACCGCCACATTCGTGATTCCACCCAAGACGCTCCCCTGCACCAGAGCCGTCAAGACCACCATCGCCGTCGTTAAACGCAAAACTCGCGACATCATAATCTCCCGCCTTATATTCCGTCACCGTTCTTCTCAATATTCTGTCATGGCAATAAATCTTATACTATTTTGAAATGTACCTTCTTTGCGGGTGTATTGTCAAGGTGCCCAACCTACCTGAATTAAGGTGTTTTTACCCTTTTAATCATAGTCAAAACCCCCATATTTTTGCCGCTTGCTCTGCCTCCTTCGCCAATGGCGATGTCAATTTAGTGAGATCTGACTCTGAAGCCGCATGCAAAAGCCAAATGGAACGGACCAATGCCTCAAATTGAGAGCGATGCACCGTAACCGCGGAAGGAAGAATCTGAGCGGAAAATCCCGTTTGCCTCATTCTGAATTCAAGCGTGGGCACACTCTTCGCGGACGATTCGCACCCAATTCATCAGCCGCTTCGGTTTGTGTTCGACCG
>CAZOZF010000350.1:0-2453 GCA_964584205.1 uncultured Verrucomicrobiota bacterium | reverse complement strand
TATTCCGAATTCTGGAGGGCCACGCTTCGTCGTGGCCGCCTTTCCGGTGTTCCGGACGCGACAAAGCGCGTCCCTCCAAAGAATACCCTCTTGTCAGTGACCCATTACCTAATCTTTCCTTTTTCCTTGTTCAGGTTCAGCCTCTTGCATAGCATCCCAGCCTTCATTTCCACCCTTCGGAAAAGGACGGAAACCAAGCCATGACAGAAACCGTCAAAACAATGGAGAACGCCGCCTCACCGCGGCTCAACGGCATCGGCGAAAACGCCATGCCAGCGGTTGTCTTTTACAACTTCTCCGACCTGTTGAGTCAACCGGTGCGCTACGAGGATGAAGTCCGCCCATTCGGAAAACTGTACGACATCGGCGCCTCGACTCAGACCTCTTACCCACTTTCCACAAGCTTAGATATCTCAACCCGGCAAGGACACATCATTCTGCCCTGGAGCGCCGTGAAGATCATGACGGAGAAGGAAACCGTTCTGACGCGAGTCTCCGAGGAGGCGCCGCCAGCGGATTTCTGGGCGCGCCGCGATGTGCTGGACGATCAGGTCGTGGATGTGTCAGGCGCCCAGGTGTTACGGGTCAACGATGTCCATCTCGTCTACTCCGAAAACAAATTGATTTTCGGGCATGTGGAGGTGGGTCTGCGGGGCATCCTGCGCCGACTTCGATTCGAACGCTTCGTTGCTTTTCTCGCGCAATGGCTTTTTGACTATACCCTCAAGGACACCTTTGTGACCTGGCGCCATATCCAGGTCATGTCACCCGGCGGAATTCCCGGAGGCGTTAAAGTATCCAAATTATCCGAGGAACGGCTTGCCGACATTCATCCGGCGGAATTGGCCGACATTCTCGAGCAATTGGGCGTCAAGGATCGTCAGGTTCTCTTCAATTCCCTGTCAGTCGAAACCGCTGCCGACACGCTCGAGGAGATCAATCCTGAGTTCCAGCGAACTCTGGTCTCGCAGGGGGAACCCGGCCGCGTGGCGGACATTCTGGAAGAGATGCCTCCCGATGAGGCCGCCGAGGTGTTGCGCGATCTGGGACCCGATGCTCAGGGGCTTATTAATCAAATGGATCACGAGTCGGCCGCCGAGGTTCAGACACTTCTGGCGCACAAGGAGGAAAGCGCTGGCGGCGTACTGGATACCAACTGCCTGGAGGCTCTGACCACCGAAACAGCCTCGTCCATTCTGGAAAAACTTCGAATCCTTCCCGAGGACGTTAAAATCTATAATTTGATTTACGTCTTGGACGAAAACCGGGCGCTCAAGGGCGTCATCAGCCTTCGCGGACTCTTCCGCGCCACACCCGAGGCTTTTCTGGGAACGATCATGGACGAGGTACTGGTTCAGGTTTCGCCGGACACCCCCCTCAAGGAAGTGGCCCGGGAATTTGCCAAGTACGGATTCCAAGCTCTTCCCGTAGTTGACGAAAACGGGTTATTCCAGGGGATTGTCCGCTACGATAGCGTGCTGTCACAACTGGCTGATTTTCTAAAGGATTCATAAGGGTGTTATGACACGGTGGAAAAACTTTAAAGCGCATCTGGCCCTGTTCGCTCTGGTCGTGGGGCCGGGCATTATCACCGCCAATGTGGACAACGATGCTGGCGGAATTGCCACCTATTCCGTGGCCGGGGCGACCTTCGGCTATTCCCTGTTATGGGTTTTAGCACCCACCTGTCTGCTTCTGGTGCTCGTCCAGGAAATGTGCAGCCGCATGGGAGTGGTGACCGGAAAAGGCCTGTCCGCCCTGATCCGGGAACGGTTCGGGTTGGGCGTATCCTTTTATCTGATGATTGCGCTGTTCTTCACCAATCTCGGAAACGTGGTCGCCGATTTTGCAGGTCTCGCCGCCAGTGCCGAAATTTTCGGTCTGCACCGGTTCTGGGCTGTCCCGATCGGAGCCTTTCTGCTCTGGCACATGGTCATCAAGGGATCCTACAAAACGATTGAGCGGGTCTTTTTCGTAGCGTGTGTTTTTTATGTGGCCTACCTGATTTCCGGATTCCTCGCGAAACCCGACTGGTCGACGGCGGCCTATCAGAGCGTGGTGCCGACCAATTCCTGGACCAGCGCCTCGTTTTACATGATTGTGGGGATTGTGGGCACCACCATCGCGCCCTGGATGCAGTTTTACCAGCAGGCCAGTGTTGTGGAAAAAGGCATTCCGCTGAAGCATTACCGTTACTCCAAGTGGGACACCATCGCCGGGGCCATTGTCGTGACGATTGTCTGCTATTTCATCGTGCTCGCCTGCGCCGCGACCCTTCACAAGGAAGGCATCACCATCGAAACCGCCGGAGATGCCGCCAAGGCCTTGAAGCCGGTAGCGGGGAATTATTGCGCCGGTCTTTTCGCGTTCGGCTTGATGAGTGCTTCGTTGTTCGGGGCGGCCATTCTGCCGATTTCCACGGCCACCAGCATTTGCGAGGCCATGGGCTGGGA
>CAZOZF010000349.1:0-2506 GCA_964584205.1 uncultured Verrucomicrobiota bacterium | reverse complement strand
TGCTGCACGGTCATCGTCGCTGGCTGCACCTGCCACCCGGCATAGGCCGTGCCGTCATAGGCCACTGTAATCCGAAACCGGAAAGCCGAAACATCCGACGAAGAGGAAAGTTCGTTCATGCGTAAAACCTACGTGGATCCAGCCTCAAGTCAAGCGAAAGCGAGTTTTTAGCGTATGGGGTCACTCCCGGAAGAAGAGTCGTTGAAATCCCCCTTCCGCTTCGATATCCTCCCGCCCATGCAAACGTCCCCTACACTTTTTCACAAGGCTGTTCTGGTCGTCATGGTCTGCAGCCTGATCACGGCACTTCCCCACCCGGGGTTCGCCGGACTCCGGGATCTTCGCGAGTCCATCGTTAAAATCCATGTCACGCTCCAACAGGAGGATTTCCTTCAACCCTGGCAGACCCGTTCCCTGATGAACAGCAATGGATCCGGATTTATCATCAAGGGCAAGCGGATCATGACCAATGCCCATGTTGTTTCCGATGCCCGGTTTATTGAGGTACAACGCGAGGGGAATTCCCGGAAATATCCGGCAACGGTGGCCTTTATTGCCCACGACTGCGATCTCGCCATCCTGCAAGTCAAGGATCCCGCCTTTTTTGCCGATACCCTTCCCATGGCTTTTGGAAAATCCCTTCCCACCCTGAACGATTCCGTTCTGGCGCTCGGTTATCCCATGGGGGGCGACCGGTTGTCCCTCACGAAAGGCGTGGTTTCCCGCATTGACTACAGCCTGTATGCCCACAGCACGGTGGATTCACATCTCGTCATGCAGGTGGATGCCGCCATCAATCCCGGCAATAGCGGCGGGCCCGTGTTGTTCGACAACAAGGTGGTGGCCGTCGCCTTCCAGGGCATCATGGGGGCCCAGAATCTCGGCTATACCATTCCGCTTCCCGTCATTGAACATTTCCTGAAGGATATCGAGGATGGCGTCTATAACGGGTATCCGGAACTGGGCGTGGAGCATCTGGAAAGCCGGAACCCGGCCCTGCGTGCCGATCTTGGACTTCCCGCTGGAATCAGCGGAGTCGTGGTCGCCTACGTGGATCCCTTCGGAGCCGCCGCCGGTCTTCTGAAGCCCCGGGATGTAATTCTTTCGATTGATGGGAACACCATCGCCGACGACGGGTCGGTCGGCCTCGACGGGAACAGCGTGGAATATGCAGAATTCATTGAGCGCAAACAATGTACCGAGAAGATATTCTTCACCGTTTGGCGGGATCGCAAAACGGCAGCGGTCATCGTGCCGCTCACCCGGAAACCCGATCCCTTTGTTTTCCGGCAAACCTACGACCGGCAACCTGAATATGTGGTGACGGGCGGACTGGTCTTCTGTCCGCTCAGCCGAGGATATCTGGCAACGCTGGGATCCGAGCTCAACACGCCCGCCGCCCAGCGCCTTCTCTATACCTCCCGCTATGCCAAACTTGACAACCTGCACAAGGGACGAAAGCAGTTCGTGGTACTGGCAGGCCGCCTTCCCCACCCGATCAATACCTATTGCGCCACCCATCTTAACCAGATCCTTGCCTCCGTGAACGGCCACCCGATCCGGGACATCGGCGACCTTCCCGAAGCCCTGAAAAAAACCTCCGGCGGGTTTATCGTGTTTCGATTCGAGGGAAACGACAACCCCCTGATTTTGGATTCCGGAATGCTTCAGAAATCTGACCAGGAGATATTGGCTCAATACAATATCCCCAGTCCCGTTCATATCGAGAAACAGGAGATCGCCCAGTGAGACGCATGCTTGCCCCGTTGTTCAGCGCCCTGGCAATCGCCTTGCCAGCCATCGCCCAAACCGTCGTCCCGCCGCCCCACCAGAGCGTGGTTGAGGTCATTGTCACCGCACAGCGCTTTGATCCCGCGGTCCCCTGGAGAAAGAGCAAGCAGGAAACCCGGGGCGGCTACGCGGTGGTCGTCGCCGAGGGCCGCCTGATCACAACCGAGGACCTGGTTCGCAACGCGGTGCTCGTCGAACTGCGCCACCCGGGCGGGGCCACCAAAATAACGGCAACGGTGATCGAGGCCGATCCACGGATAAATGCCGCCCTGCTGGCGGCCCCGACAGCCGGGCTCACCCCCGTTGAATGGGCGAACCCGGTAAAACCAGGAGCCAAAATCCAACTCGTGCAATTCGATGGGGCCGGCCAGCGGCAAAATGGCGAAGGCCGCATTACCGGAATTGAAGTGGACACGCTCCCCTCCTCCGTCCACAGCCTTCTCACCTTTCAGGCCTTGACGGATCTTAAATTGGATCGGGTCGGAGCGCCGGCATTTCATGAGGGCCTCCTGATCGGTCTGGTCATGCAATACGACGAGGCCAGCCAAACCAGCATGGTACTCCCCGCCGCCCTCCTGAAACGCTTTGTAGAGGATGTCGGGCATCCGCCTTACCGGGGCGTCGCGGTGGCGGGACTGATGTGGACACCTCTCATCGAACCCGTCAAACGCCAGTATCTCGGACTTCCGAATGATGACCGGGGCGTACTGATATT
>CAZOZF010000348.1:0-2507 GCA_964584205.1 uncultured Verrucomicrobiota bacterium | reverse complement strand
TCTGCCAGGCCGTTCCAGGGATTCACCAGTGGCACGCCTGTGGCTCGCATATCCGCGTCATTGCGGGTAACAACGGTCATGCCGTGTACAAGCGCAGTCGCCGCAATCAAGCCATCAATAACCGGCAACGTCAAACCCTGGCTTTCCGCGGTGGCCGTAACCAAACCCCAGCGCTCGGCAACTTCCTCATCGACCGCCAGCCAGCGGCCGGAGAAACGCAGCCGTAAATCGCCGTCGAGCCAGTTTTCAAGCCGGGTTCGCTTGGCGCCCTCCGTGAGCCGGTCGATTCCCTTGCGCAATTCCCCGAGCGTGAGAACACTCATGAATAATCTTTCCTCCTGTTGGCGGCTGATCCAATCCACAACCCCCTTGATCGGCGCCGGACGAACCAATTCAGATACAACACAGGTGTCCAGAAGGTACTTCACAGCATCACCGTCCGCCCACTGTCACGATCCCGCTCAAGCCACGCAGGGTCCAAATCTGCCAGTGGTGAATTCCTGAAAAAGGAAACGATGTCTTCCTCACCCCTCGTCCTGACAAACTGCCTGAATTGTTCAACCGCGACAACCACTACCGCTTCCTTACCACGCCGGGTGACCATTTGCGGCCCTTTGCTTCTGGCGCAGTCCACCAACTCACTAAACCGACCCTTGGCATCCTGTAAAGCCCATCCAACCATAACTCACCATCCTTTCACCTAGTCAGACTAGACAGTACATTTGTTTCACCAGACAAGCAAACGAAATCCATCTTTATCACAAGCTCCCGCCTGTTGATCGGGACCCTGCCCGCAGAAGCTGTGCCACTGACCCTGCAGGCGGGAGCGTGGTCTACAAAGGGCCGATTGTGGAAGCACACCCTATATCGTTTCCACCTTGTAGGACAGGCTTTCCCGGCGACAGCCGGGGAGCCTGAGTTGCGCGCAACATAATCTGCAATGCGCCCAACGCCACCTGAAACTATAAATTTGACATGCCCGTCAGAACATGACTCTAATAAAGGTGTGTCAAATGATGAAAACAAACAAATTGATGTGCAACGACAGGCGTTGCGCTTGCTGGGTGAGAAATGCCCCAGGTTGCGGCGCCTTTGCTATTGGGCTGGAAGTGCCGCAATGGCGATCGAGGAGCTTCATCACCGGACTTCCTTTGACCTTGATTTCCACACACGACAAGCACTCAAAAATGTGCGGCCGATCATGAGCGAGATCCAGCACGCTTTCCCCGGACAATTCGAGGTGATCCAGGCACCGGACGAGTTCGGTTCCAGCTTTCGCGGAATCCTTACTCTTCCAGGAGGAGCGCAGATCACCGTTGAAGTGATGTCAAACTATGAAGATGTCCTGGAAACTGATCTGGTGCCGTCGACAACCGCTCCTGGAATCCTTCGGGTTTCGCTGTTCCGATATCTGGCTGACAAGATCCAATGCGTGGCGGAGCGTGCCGAGGCGCGCGATCTTGTGGATATCCTCGCCGTCCTGCATCGTCACCCTGAAATGGAGCCCCTTGCCCGCCGCCTGTTGATGGAACAGGATGCCCTGTTGTTGGCGGAAAGACTCCTGTCATGGACTGACGAACGCATCACGGCCGACTTGGAGGCCTATGTTGATGTGTCTCCTGAAGAGGCAAGACAAACCAGGGACATGTTATTACAATGGCTTAAATCTGCCTCACGGGAGGAGCCTCAGTCATGAAACAAACCTGCGTTTTCGCCCGAAGCATTGGAATTGCGACCTGCAAAATGCCATCCGGACAGGAAATCAAATTGCCCGTGGTGCCGGGAATTCTCAAACATCCAACCCCGGAGATGTTGCCACTCCTACTTGCCAAACCGGACGTCGCCTTCAAGTATACAATAGAAGCACTGCAAAAAGCATCCTGGCCGGTTCTGCGTCTATTCCCAAGAGACTGGTTGCGACAATGCCTACCTGCCGCCCATTTGCGTCATGCTAGAGCTGATGCGCTGACATTTCTTTTGTCATAACGAAGGGAACGGTCAACCGTCGCTTCCGACGGAGGACCCGCCTCCGCAGCGTGGTCATCGGAAATGGCGACAACGAGATCCACATCGCGCGTAAATCGCGGCTCGGTTCGCACGGAGACAGCCAATCCACCCACCAAGGCCCAGGGCTGGCGCCGTTCATGAAACAACGCCGCAATCTTTCTTAAAAGCCCCTCTAAATGAGTCATGGAACCTGTCTCCGGATCCGGACTGAACCAGATATGTCGCCCGGAATGGGGTCGTCTTGGCGATGCAACCACGCGCCCAGCAAGGCGTTGATCTTTTCTCCCGTCTCCGCAGGATGACGGCGCTTAAGATTTTCGCGCATCAATTCAATGCCGGCCTCCATCAAAACGGCCACGGCGGAGGCATTTTCCCGGTATCTGTCAGTGTCAATCACATAGTAGATATAACACGCTGTCCGGTATTTCTCAAGCCGATTCCAAGCCGATCCGCGCTTCATTCCCTGTGACTCAACCAGGCTCGAGGGAACCCGGTCGTTT
>CAZOZF010000347.1:0-2514 GCA_964584205.1 uncultured Verrucomicrobiota bacterium | reverse complement strand
CGTAAGCGTCCGGCGAACCCCGTCTAGCGGGGGGCGGACGGACGTGCGAGATTGATACCCACGAAAGGAGCGTGGGTATGGACATGACGAAATGCAGGCAGGCACGGGAAGCCCAGCGGGCGATCTGGGGCGGACATCTGGATCAGTGGCAGGCGAGCGGGAAAAGCATTAAGACCTTTTGCGCGGAAACCGGTTTAAAGATTCATCAATTCTTTTATTGGCGAAAGGTGTTGAGCCCAAAACCCGAACCCGCCGGATTTGTTGAACTCAAAGTTAAGCCGGTCGGAGGATTGATCGTTGAGGTCAAGGGATGCCGGATACGGGTGGAACCGGGCTTCGAGGCGGACCATCTTCGTCAAGTGGTTGTTGCCTTGAGTGACTTATGATCGGATGGTCGGGGCAAGGCCGGATTTATTTATGTCGGACGGCGACCGACATGCGAAAGAGTTTCGATGGATTAAGCGGTTTAGTCCGGGGAACCTTTGATCGTGATCCCTTGAGCGGGGATCTATTCGTCTTCATGAACCGGCGACGAGATCTGGTTAAAATCTTATATTGGGATCGGGATGGATTCGCGATGTGGGCCAAACGGTTGGAGCGGGGACGTTTCATGCTGCCGAGCAGTTCGGAGCCGGAAGTGGATCGTGCGACATTGGCCTTGTTGATGGAAGGAGTCAAAGCCCGCGTTCTTTTTCGCAGTCCGCGCTGGACAGGCGCAACCCGGTAGTTAAAATAGTGCGTTAAACCCCATGAACGCACCTCCAACCGCAACGATATCGCTACCCAGGATTGACGACCTGCCCGATGATCCATCCCTTTTGCGCGGGGTTTTGATTCAGGTGTTACAGGTGTTGGCGACCGCCAATGGTCGAATCGAAACTCTCCAGAATCAGGTCGAGCAACTGACCCGCCGTCTGTATGGCCGAAGTAGCGAGAAATGGGATCCCAACCAGACGGTCATGGAGGACCTGTTGATTCCCGTTTTGGAACAAGGGCTGGTGAAGACCACCGATCCGCGGGTTACTCCGACGATCCAAGTTCCGTCCCATACCCGAAAAGTAACCCCGCATGGGCGAAGTATTTTCCCAGAAACGTTACGGCATGAAGAGATCGTGATTCCCGTGCCGGAAGCGGACCGCCTCTGCCCGATCACGGGGCAGGAACGACCGGTCATTGGCTACGAGATCAGCAAGAAATTGGATTATCGGAAGCCGGAATTAGTCGTCAAGGTTTACAAACGCGAGAAACGGGGAAGTGTGGCGAATGCGGAGGAGGCCGGTGTGGTGACGGCACCGGTACCGGAGTGCCTGGTGCCGAAGAGCGTAATGGATACCGGACTTTTGGCCCATGTGGTGGTGAGCAAATTCGAAGATCATCTTCCGCTCTATCGGCAGGAGAAGATATTCGGGCGGTATGGAGTCGCTTTGAGCCGCCAGACGTTGTGTGACAACTTGATGGCGGCCGCAGAGCCGTTGAGTCTTTTATCGGAGCGCGTGAAAGCCAAGATTCTGGCGGGTGGCTTGGTCCATCACGACGATACGCCGGTGGATTTGCAGGCGGAAGGGATGGCATTTCCGCGATCCATCAAGGAAGCCCGGTTCTGGGTATCCACCGTTCCGGCCCGCGAAGGTCCCTGGACCTATTTTCAATTTACCACCAGCCGGGAGGCCCACCATGTGGATCGTTTCTTCAAGGACTACTACGGGAGCCTGATGACCGATGACTATGCCGGATATGGACATCTCCCGGAAGCCCAGATTGTGCAGCTCCGTTGCTGGGTTCACGCCCGGCGAAAATTCTTCGAGGCGCAAGGATCTAGTCCCTTGGAGGCCGCTGAAGTTCTGGAACGAATTCGATTGCTCTATAAGTTGGAAGCCTCCGTGGATTCTGACCCGCTTTACGACCCTCAACGAGCCCTTATGCGGCAAGACCTGGCCAAGCCCCAATTGACGGATCTCCGGCTGCGATTGGAGGAATGGGCCGGACGAACACCGCCCCGGTCGCCTTTGGGTAAAGCCGTCTTTTATGCGCTGAACAATTGGACCTATCTCATCCGCTATGTGGAGAATCCCCGTTTGCCATTGGACAATAATGTGGCGGAACAAGCCATTCGTCCCGTGGCACTGGGTCGGAAAAATTGGCTTTTCATGGGAAGTGAACGGGGGGGACAAGCCGCCGCGGTATATATGACACTGATCGCCACCTGCAAACGGGCCCAGGTGAATTCGCATGAATACTTTCGGGATATTTTTGGACGAATCCTGTCGCACTCCAGCCAGAAACTGGATGAGCTTTTGCCGGACGTTTGGAAAGCCAACTCATGTTGACTCCCGCAGCTCGCTAAACGCTCCGCGAAAAACCCTTATATTTCGATGTTTGGGGGGCGGTTTTTACGCATTGCACAAGGCCAGCCTGGTCACACAATTAAAAGGGGGTTTTCAACCACCGACCCGCTGGGCCAATTATTCACTCAAATGACCTGCGCGGGAGAGACGGGGTTGGCCGGACGCTTAC
>CAZOZF010000346.1:0-2521 GCA_964584205.1 uncultured Verrucomicrobiota bacterium | reverse complement strand
TGAATCAGCGATGAAAAGGAATCCCCGTGGATCCCAAGCCACATCTTCCGGACCGCTGAGGGCAGTCCCCCCCACCAGAGTGGCCCAGGAGGAACCATTGGTTGGCGTCACCGCAACCCGGTTGTTGAGAACGTCGGCCAAATAAAGGCTCCCCCCCCCCATCGTCATACCCGCCGGACTGTTTAACCCGCCGGTGGCCGCCTGATTATCTCCCACCAAGCCGAGATATGCCCCGCTACTGGAAAATTTCTGAATCCGGTTCATCGAATTGGAATCCGACCCCAGATCGGACACATAAACCGCACCCGTCCCATCGACCATTACCCCTTGGGGCCGAATAACGCGTCCTGCCGTCATTCCATTCGTGACAAAGACCGACCATACCCCGGAGGAGCTTAACCGCTGAACCCGGTCATTCATGAAATCCGCGACATAGAGGTTAAGCGCCGAATCCACGGCCACATCGACCGGATACCGAAACTGTCCGATGGCGCTTCCCAATGAATTGGATCCCAACACCACCCAGACACTATTCGAGGCAATCCGTTTTTGAATTCGGCTGTTAATTTGATCGGCAACATAAAGGTTTCCAAGGGCATCAGTCGTCAGGCCAAAAGGTTTCATGAACTGCCCGGTCGCGCTTCCCTTTGGAGCGACAAGGCTCCAGGCCTGACTCACGGGATCAAACATTTGAATTCTGTCATTAAAAGTATCCGCGACATACAACCGGTGCATGGCATCCAACGTCACCCCGCGAGGCTGCCAGAAATCCCCGAGATTGGTGGAAATATTTCCGCCGATAATCGTCGCCTGGAAATAGGTTCCCACCAATTCCGTCACCTGCTCGTCAACCACCATCACTGTGCGATCACCCGAAGACAGCCAGTTTCCGCCAACCGCCTTGAACTGGACAGTATAAGTTCCCGGCGACATCGGCAGGAGCACCCCGCTATTCGTCCAGACCCCGCCCGAGACTCTCCATTGCGCGCCGGTGGCTACTGCGGACGCGGGCACAATATCCACGGCCAATCCGGTGATCTGCGCGTACCGCCCCGTGACAACGATTGGAACTTCATTGGTCGGCGTAAAGCTGATGTTGGCAGGGGCAATCCACCGGGAGAGGGGTGAAAATTCAACAACATGCTCCGACAGGGAAAGCCCCCCGGCCTGCTCGGCACTATTCCTCCACACGCCACTATCCACACGCCACTGGGCACCGCCTGTAGCCGCATTGGTTGGAATAATAATCACCGTAACAGCACTGGTCATGACCGTATAATTTCGAAGCAGTTCCGTAGTCGTACCCGGATCCATGACAACAGATTCAATAGGAGGCTCAAACCACCCGGCAACCTTGGCATAGGAGAGAACATTAGTTCCGGCAACCACATTGGAAGCCACGATTCCGCTTTGCATCCATACCCCGCCATTCACCCGCCAGCCGGCGCCCGGGGGTGTTGTCAGGTTATTGAACCACACGACAACGCTCGCCTGCTGAACATATTGACGCATGAAGGTGGTGGCAACGCCATTGCTCAAAACCACCGTTTCGCCAGAGGGCTCCGTCCATCCTGTAATGGGTTTATAAGTGATGGTGTGGGGCCCCGGTGCCAGCCCCTGGACACTCGCACTGCTCTCCTGCCACCCTCTTCCATCCACCCACCATTGTGCCCCTGCCAAAACGGCATCTTCCGGTTGCAATATAATCCTCAAAGAAGGAGGAGGAACAATTGCACCGGGAATCACTGTCTGGAGATTCCCGTGGCTAATGGCCGCGTGCCGCCACTGCTCGCTCCAATCGCGCTCATAAGTAAAGTCCTGGAACCCGGCCGGTTGGTGGAATTCATTCCACGAGGGGAAATTATTGTTGGTAATAGCCTGTCCGTCATCAAACCGGAAATAGTGAACCATTCCGGTCATGTCTGCGGCCGAAATCACCCCATTGGTATTTGCCCGGATATTAGATTCCGTGCGCACGGTGCTCCAGAGCCGGATCTCATCAAGCATGCCGCCAAAATTCTCTCCGATCCGAACAAACGTCTGTCCGCCCCGTCCATTGACTGGAGGCTTCTCAAAAAGATTTGTAATGCTCCCCACCCGGACTCCGTTTGTATAAAGGCTCTGGATGGCACTCGTTTCATCAAACGTAGCGGCAATATGGGTCCACACACCGGCAGAGATGACTCCTCCTGAAACAATATATCGTTTGCCCGTAGGTAAAACATACCCCGCGTAAGCCCTGAGTCCGGCGCCATTGGTTTCAAGACCCACGACATAATTGACAGCCTGTGTTCCACCCGCAAGATTCTCAACAACCCGCCGCATCAGAATTCCCGCCCCATCAACCGTGTTGGTCGGGTTGACCCACGCTTCCACAGTCCAACTGGTGAGCCGCTGCTTGATATTGACAGGAATCTCCAGAAAATCTCCTGCCGACCCGCCAAACACAACGGCTCGTGAAATAGCGGGATCGACTGGATTCACGGGACTGGTACCCATGGCCTGTTCCTCGTTATCGGCA
>CAZOZF010000345.1:0-2538 GCA_964584205.1 uncultured Verrucomicrobiota bacterium | reverse complement strand
TGGTGGAATTCGTGGTGGCGCTGGTGTGCATTTTGGTTCTGGTGGCGGGAATCATCCAGATTGCCGTGCTCGGGTTCAAGCAGTCCAAGCTCATGAACGAAGCCCGACAAGAGGCGGGCCAAAAGGCGATGCTTGAGGCGTCCTCCTTCGCGGGGCCTCAATTTATTTCCGCCTGTACCGTCGGATCGGATGAAATCGCTTATTCCCTGGATGATGGGAAGACTGACGGGGATGTGTCGGATCTGACGGTCGGGGTGGCCAGCCACGCGAAGCCGGATGCCCTCAATGACCTTTGTCCTGATAATCTTGTCTCAACGGTGGCCGGAAGTGCCTTTCCTCATTTCCTTTTTGGCCTTGTGGAAAGCGAGAAGACGGAACGTGTTGATCTCATTCCTATTATCCGGGAACTGGTTTACGGGAAGGACTCGATTGAGCTGAAGGGAACGGTCTGGATGACCTGGACAAAGGGGCTGTATTGATGCGGGTCCTTACACGAACACTTCAAATCGGAATCCCAGCATTCATTGCGGGTCTGTCCGCCATTGTGGTTCAGGCGGCGGTTTTTCAAACGGGCGGGAGCACGGGTGGCGATCTTCTCAATCCCGATTCTTTCGGGCGATGCCTCTACCGGGCGGCGATGCAGATCAATGGCGGTCGGGCTGAGGTGAGTGTGATCGCCTGCGATGAGGGTGTGGCTCCCCGTCCCGCCGCGTTCAAGATTGAACAGGCGGCTGGAGACGGCCGAACCCTGCGCCTGGTTACCCTGAAGCCTTCCCTCGCCTCCCCTCCACTAATGGTGGCCGTGTCGCAATCGGTTGGCGAAGAGCAGGCCTCCCGATCCGGTGAGGGGCGTCATCAGATTGACGAGATCCCCATTCCCTCCGGGGCGCGGGTGTTGAGTTTCCAGAGAAATGACGAGTCGCGAACCTCCCTGGAACGGTTGGCCGTCAGGATGGCGGCAGACGGGGTGCGCGGGTATTATGATGCCATTCTGACCCGGAATGGCTGGTCCCGGCTGTTTCCCGAATCACGGGAAGGCGGACTGATGGTGTTTGTGAAGGGGGCGACGGTGTGTTGCGTCGGGGTCGGCGCCGCAGATTCATATGGAGAAAGCCGCGTGACCCTGCTACATAAGCGGGGTGCCGTGAAGTGAGCGACAGGAGTGTGCAGTCATGAAACAACGCATGGTGTTGATCCTATCGGTGGTAGTCGGATTATTGGCGTTCTGGATGACGCGGAGTTATTTCCAGGCGCGACTGGCGGAAATTGACCGGGAACGGGAACGGTTGTTTTCCAGCGAGAAACGTGTGGATGTTTTGGCCGCCAAACGGGACCTTCCCGCCGGCACGGTGTTGATCAAGAAAGATCTCGCCGCCAAAAGTATTCCCGGCCGGGATGTCAGCAAAAATACCATCACGGTTGAGGATTCTGAGCGGATCTTCAATAAGAAGCTCAAGTACAGCATGGATGCCGAAGAGACGCTCATGTGGTCTTATGTGGATGTGCCCTTTCGCCCCGGATCCGGCCTCGCTCCCGTGATTCCCCAGGGAATGCGCGCCATTTCGCTCGCCATCAGCGGCGCCGCCGGAGTCAGCGGGTTGCTGCAACCCAATGACCGTGTGGATGTGTTGGGCTCCTTCACCTTCCCCTCCCGCAAGGATCCGGAAAAAACGGAGTGGGTGACGTTGACCATGTTGCAGGATGTCACCCTCCTGGCCACCGGCCAGACGCTGGGCAGGACCGAGGCTGGGGATCGGGGGCGTGCCAATACCGGGTACAATACGGTGACGGTCGCGGTGACGCCCCGTGAGGCGGAGTTGCTGGTGTTCGTGGAGAACATGAGAGGGCATCTGACCTTGTCGCTCCGGAACCCGGAAGACATCAGTTTTGAAAAAAATCTTCCCGAGGTGAACTTTGACCGGGTGGAAGCCGCATTGCCTGAATTGAACGCCTACCGTCAGCAGATCATCCGGAACAAGAGCGGTCGATAATGTATCTTGAAATACGAAAGCCTGATGACAACGTGAAGGTAACGGAGTTGCCTGCCGGGCTTTATTCGGTGGGATCCGAGCCCGAAAATCAAATTATGCTTCCTGGAGCAGGGGTCTCTGGTCGTCATCTGATCCTGAATCTCAGGGGGGGCGCCTGCTGGATTGAAGACCTGACATTCGGGGAGACGCTTCTGGAAGGTGCGGTAATTCATGGCCGGTGTGAACTTCTGGAAGGACAGCGTCTGAAGGCAGGAGGCTATACGCTCCGGCTTCTTTCCGAGCTTCCGCGGCCGGTCCCGGTTCGAGCTGAGCCTGAGCCGGTTCTCCCTGTGTCCCTCCCGCCACCCGTGGCACCTGCTCCTCCGGTGCGTGTGCCATTGCGGGTGGAGCGTGATGAGCGCCTTGTGGCCCGTCGGCAGGCGGTCAAACAGCAGATTCATAAGGAATTGTTGGAGCGCATGGATATCAAGCGTCTGACGGCCTCCCATGTGGAAGAGGGCGAGTTGCATCGCCGTGTGCTGACGACGGTGGAGGGGATTGTCAAGGA
>CAZOZF010000344.1:0-2540 GCA_964584205.1 uncultured Verrucomicrobiota bacterium | reverse complement strand
AGCCATCATGATTTTGGGAACACCATCAAAACGCGGGCAGGCCCTTCGACGTCGCCCCTTCGGCGTTGCTCAGGACAGGTCAGGGCAGGCCATGGTTGAGTATGTCGTGGTGATGGGGATTTTGCTGGCGTCTACCGCGATTATGACTCTTTTTCTGAGTGTATTTCGGGATTACGGGACAAGGGTGTTGAATCTGGTCGGGTCGGAATATCCATAGGAGGCGAATATGAAGCAGAATCGGAAAAGCGGGCAGGGAATGGTGGAGTACATTATCATCGTGGCTGTGATTGCCCTGGCGGCCATCGCGATCTTCGGCGTATTCGGCGACACGATCCGTGCCAAGATGGCGGGCGGGGTGAAGCAACTGGATAGCGACAGTAGCGCTGCGGATGCTGCTGTCTCGACCAAGTCCGAGCAGTATCTGAAGGATTTGAAGTAAGCCATTTGCGTTACATGGCTAGCCTTGAACCGTAACCATTCAATTTCCGGATCCCGTTCCGGGCAGGGTTTGATTGAATCCTGCATTGTGGTCGCCCTGGTTTGCCTTATCTTTTTCGGTGTTTTCCAGATCTCGCAGCTGTTTTCGGCTCAGGAGGTTCTGGATTACGCCGCCGGGCGGGGTGCCCGTGCCCGGACGGTGGGATTCAATCACTTCATGATCGAGAAAACCATCCGGGTCGGGGCCATCCCCAATGCCGGTCGGCTCGTCAACCCAGTTCCCACCGGCGGACCTTCCGGCCAGTATGCCCTCGAGTCGGCGCGGATTCCGCTTTATCTCGCGGGTGAGAATGAAGGCCGCTTGAGGGCAATTCTGGATTATGCGGCCTGGGGGACGATCATTTTCGGAGCCTCCTCCTCGCTGGGGGATGGAACGTTGCGGCAGGACATTCAACAGGAGGTCTCCCTCACCAACAATCCCTTCCACCGCGCCTTCTATGCTTCTGATACCATTACACTGAACGGGGGATGTACTCTGGACGAGCATTACACTCTTTACATGGATGATGCCGGATTAGGAGAATTGTGAGCCGATCATCAAACCACTCAGGGCAGGCCCTTCGACATCGCTCAGGGCAGGCCATGATTTTTATCATCATGATCCTGGTGATCCTGGCCTTTGTGGCGCTATGGAATTTCGACCTGCACAAGATCATCTATGTCAAATCGCTGAGTCAGAATGCCGGGGATGCGGCGGCATTGGCGGGAGCCCGCTGGCAGGCGACTTCGCTGAACCTGATTGGCGATCTGAATGTGATGCAGGCGGTGGCGTTGACCCGAGGGGACACCAATGAGGCGGCCGCCATCAGTGAATTGCAGGCCCGGCTGTGCTATGTCGGCCCCATGATCGGCCTCGAGGCCGCCCAGCAGGCCGGAAAGAACAACGGGCTTTTCAACAATGACCGGTTTACCGCCCGCCTGATGAAGCATGCCGATACGGTGATGACGGATTACAGGGCGACGGGGCCTGACGGGCGGATGATGTTCCAGGAGCCCTTTCCGGGGTGCTGGACCGAGTATGCTCAAATGATTCAGGCGGTTGCTGCGAACGGCGTAGCGGTCGGGCCTGACAATGCCCGGTACTATTCCGATTTTGCCGGGGGTAGCCTGCTGTTGATTCCGGATTTCTATGACGCCGTGTCGGGAGCCGATTGGTGCTGGTTCTACCACCATGCCTATGACCTGTTGAAGACCTATGTTGACTATCATTCCTGGCCCCCCCTGCCGGAGGTGATCCCGACACCGGAACCCTTGAATTGCGAGTACTTCGGGCTCGGGCTCAGGCGGCAGGCTCTGATTGGGGATGTCCGCGCCATTCCGGCGATGGACTCCGCAAGGGTGGAACGCGACCTTTCGCCGGATTCCCTCAGTCCCACCCTGGGTTCTGTGATGTCGTCCTGGTATTGCTATGATGAATCGCTCTGGGGGCCATGGGATTCGATTTCTCCGGATGGGGAGAACAAATTCCCAGCCACGGGGCTGGTTAAATCCTGGTATGATTATGCCGGAGGGGATGCGGTCGCCCGGGTTATGGCCTCGTCGCCCCGCCTGACTCCCGGGGCGGGCACCAGCAAGATTACCTGGACTGCCGCCGCCAAGCCGTTCGGCTATCTGGAGGCGGGCGGGAAACAGATTAAACCCAACGAATACGGGCTCGTCCTGCCTGCTTTTCGCGAAGTGCGGCTCATTCCCGTCGACGCCTCCTCGGCGCCGGCGGGGGGGGGCTTCAATCTGGATTGGCGGGATCACATCGAAAGCCATCTGGATGATTACCTGGCCACGGGGACGACAGTTCCCGGGTGTTATTATTGTATGGCGCTCCTGGTTTGGGGGAACCCTGTATTTCGGCAGACGGGCATTGATTGGCTGAAGCTCAACAATGGGTCATGCGAGATTTACGGTAGCGGAGGCCGGCACGGTGGATCGCGTCGGGGGCATTGAAATATGAAATCTGAGATTTTAGATCAGAGATGCTCAGGGCAAGCCATGGTGGAATTCGTGGTGGCGCTGGTGTGCATTTTGGTTCTGGTGGCGGGAATCAT
>CAZOZF010000343.1:0-2540 GCA_964584205.1 uncultured Verrucomicrobiota bacterium | reverse complement strand
CTCGCCCTCGTCGACCCGCCCCCACCAGAAAACGCCCGCCCCGAAGGCGGGCGGAAGGAGGAATTATGCCTCCCTAACGCTTCCCATTTTCCTTTTTAGGGTAAATACCCAAGTTAGTTGCGAGAGCTACACCCCTGCCACCTCAAGCACCGCGTGTTGCCCATCGGTCAAGTAATGGATAATAAAAGATAACGAATTACAGAACGATTCTGAAAAAAAAGTATTGCCATCCCCCAAAAAAAACGTTTCTCTTCTTTCAGATCGTCGGCATCCCTCCATCCGCCGCTCTCGCCTAACATCTAACAATCCACCATCCGTCCGCAACCACCAACCTCTACCGTCCAACTTATATCAAACAACGTCCAGTCTCTCCAATCCAATCCAGACAACCAACCAACCATGCAAAGAACAGACATGAAAAAACAATCCACCGCGCGGACCAGCCGATGGCTCGCCGCGACATCGTTCACCCTCCTCGCCCTGACCTTCAACGCGACCCCGGCAATGGGAGCTGACGCCACGTGGACTGGCTACGGGGACGGCGTGAATTGGGGCGATATGGCCAATTGGGAGAACGTTGGCCACACTACCTGGCAAACCGGCGATCCCAGGCCAACTCCCACCGCCATCAAGCTGAACTTCGGCACCGATGACAACTCCACCGTGAACATCAATGCCCAGGTCGCCCCCTGGTTTGGCGGTGGCCGCACGGTGACTATGTCCGCCACCACCATCCTGAATATCCCTACCGGTGGCAAGCTTGGAAACAACGACGGAACCCAGATGTACAATCCCGCCGGCGGCGTCATCAACGTGACGGGCGGCTCTTTCGGCATGGACTTGCGTCCCGGCACCGCCCCAGGTGGCGTGTGCGGTACCGTTAATGTCTACAGCGGCACGTACCAAGCCTCTCGTATCACATACGTCAAGTCCGCCACGATCAATATTTTCGGCTCCACCCCAACGGTGGTGCAGGTGAGCGATTACTTCTCATGGGTGAATAACTCTCTACCGACTCTCGGCTTTACTCTGGACGCAGGAGGGGTCACTCCATTTCAGTTCAATGCCCACGGAAACGACTCCCACGTTGACGGCAACGACCCCGGTCTCGTCACGATTAACGTGTCTGGAATTGCGACGTACGCCGCAGGTGCTAAGCCCATGGGCGACACGTTCTATCTGGCGAAGGACATGAACTCCGCCCTGTTTCATCCCCATGCCTGGCCGGACGGCGTTCTCGTCGATGGCGGCCTAGGCCGCCTGGACAGGGTTGCCGACGGCGTCACGCTGACCATAATTCCTGAGCCGACGAGTATGGCTCTGCTGGCGACCAGCTTGCTGGGTCTGCTGGCCTACGGCAGGCGTCGTCGTCGGGCCTAAGGCCCGACGACCTTAGTCAATTCAACCGACCCCGACCGGCAAACCATTGATCAGACAAATAATCAGGAATCCTGAACCCCTAACCAACCCCAGGGCCGCCGGAGCAATCCGGCGGCCCTTCTGCGTTATGCCTGTAGCGGCGGTCTGTGACCGTCGCACTCTTTCGCGATCCCGGCGATCCACACACCGGAAAGCCAGCGACACTCACAGAGACGCCGCTACAACTCCGCGCTCTTTCGCGATCACGCACGATTCACGCGCCGGAAAGGAGGCATGCAAGAGGCACATTTAAGAGGGGCACGGGCGGCCCGCCCGTGATTT
This sequence comes from uncultured Verrucomicrobiota bacterium, assembly GCA_964584205.1. Taxonomy (GTDB): domain Bacteria; phylum Verrucomicrobiota; class Kiritimatiellia; order CAIKKV01; family CAITUY01; genus JAABPW01. The sequence continues at coordinate 839 of CAZOZF010000343.1, read as the reverse complement.
TCTTCCCCAACGGGCGGGCCGCCCGTTCCCCTCTTCTTTTTTCTGCTCCAGACTCGCCGCCAATGATCCGCTGCCTTCAAGATAATCAATCAGCGTGTGCGGGCGGGAAACCGCGTGCCGACAAAGCACGGCGTGCCGCCCTGATTTCCGGATCTATCTTGACAACGCTCCGGGCCTTCATGCCTGTAATCCCCCCCCCTTGGCGCGAATGACCATCCTTCAATTTCAAACCCGACAGGTGGGGCTTCGGAAATCGCCGCGTAGCTGGAGCCTCTGGCTCCAGACCGTGCCCGGAGCGTCTGCGGCCTTCGTAGCTTTAGCGAAGTAGGCCCGCTCCGCGCCGCCGGCCTCATCTCCATGGCGGAATTCCAACAGGCGGGACGCCCTGTTGTCCGAGACAGCCGGGACGGCTATCCTCCGCTACGCCTCCGCACCCATCCCCCCCAAAAAAAATTCAAATTCCCGAAAAATAATCTTGCGCCCGCCAAAAAAACTTTTTGAATGAGGCCCTGATCGTCGAAATCCCTCCGTCCTCCGCTCTAACCATTAAATTCAAAGCAGGAAATCCGAGACAAAGAAAACACCTCCGACATCCAGCCTCCCATCCTCCAATCCCAAATCTCTCCTCCACCTCTTCCTCTTCATTTCAACCTTCAACCTTCAACCTTCAACCTTTCTTCCGCCCCCTCCCGCCTTCCGACGTCCAGTCTCTCCAATCCAATCCACACAACCAATAAACAAACCATGAAAAGAACAGACATTGAAAAACAATCCACCGCGCGGCCCGGCCGATGGCTCGCCGCGACATCGTTATCACTCCTCACCCTGACCTTCAACGC
>CAZOZF010000342.1:0-2544 GCA_964584205.1 uncultured Verrucomicrobiota bacterium | reverse complement strand
ACCGTGCCGCGATCAGCGTTCTGGTGGCGGGCGGCACCATGCGCGAGGCTGGCAAGCGCTGCGGACTGAAAGACTCGGCCGCCGCGAGCCTGAAACGCAGGATTGCCGGGGATCTGCTGGAGTTCTTCGGCCTCGACGTGATCAGACGGCTTTTGGGTGGCTGTCGCCCGGATTGGGAATCCGATCTGCGCATGACGCGGGAGCGGCATCTGCACCTGTGCCATGCGGGCAGCGGGCCGGACGCGGTGAAGCCCGTGCCGTGTTGAAAGATGCTGGATATTGCTGCCCCCGGTGCTCCGCAGATGTGGAGTGCCGGGGAGGTGTGCTCCGCTAGTGCGGACGACGGTGACTATTTCTTGTTAGTTGAAACCCTGGATGTGAGCAGACGCCCTGGTCATCGGCTCCACCCTGCGCCTCATCGATGGCATGACTCCCGCCGTCGCCACAGATCCCGCCTCGGGCAACTACTGCCTGGTCATGCCCTGCCGCTTGACTGCGGAGGTTGAGGAGGATGCTGAGGATCCGAAAGCAGGCGTTGCACAAGCCCCGGTCCCGGCCATCGCCGCGTGAATAACGGGATGCCCGTGGCAATGCCTCACAAGCCCTCCCGTCAGTCCCATGGTGGATTGGCGGGAGGGTAATCGGTGATCGCAAGGTGCCATTTTTTAGCTCTAACCCGACAAGCGGTGCGAACCGGGCCGGGCTGTTGAGTTGTTCATGATAATAGACAGGCTCCTCCCACAAGCCGCACCAATATGATGACTCCGGGGAGGGCGCGTTCATGCGCCTGGATTTTTCCGGCAGCCTCACCCGCTCAAGGGTGGGGTGTCTCCAGGGGGATCAAAGGGGGGAGTGCCCCCCTTGCCAGTAGTTATCGGGGACCCGATAACGTAGCTGGCCCAATATTGGGTCTCCTAAACCCGGCGCTCGCCGTGGTTTCTGCGGTGCCTGAATCTTTGATGTCGGCCCGTTGTGGCCGTCCCCTCAACGACGAGGTTATGTCCAGTTCACGAACCGGAGGGCAGTGATTTTTTGAAGATCCTACGAAGCGTGATCAAAAGATATTCGTATGCTTCTTCCTCGCTGTCGAAGTAATGCACGCCTTGGCGTTGCCCTCGTTCGCTGTAAAAACAAAGCCATTTTGTGCCAACCAATTCGGCACAGTAACACTCCCCGGCTCCGAGTCCGTCAAAGCAATATGAATCGCTTGGTATCCCTAGAGTCTGTAGTTCTGCAATCAATTCATTTCGAGTCATGGTCCCACCTCCCTTAAAAATCCACGCTTCAATAACACTTCAACTGACACCGGAAGTTCATACTGAATTCCCATGCCGCTCTGACCAAACCAAGGCCTAATGCTACCGCTGTTCACTTCGATAGGTTTGATAATTTCGTAAGAGTGAAACGGTTTATTTGCAAGATAATCGGCAGGCAGCGCCCGCGCTTCAAAACTGGTTCCCACTGGGGAAACGAATTTTCCTGATGAATAACCGAACCGATCAATCTGAGTGCCAGGCATTAGATGCATTCTTTCCATGGAGCCGACGAAGCCACTATTCCCAGGCCAGTATTTGGCAAGAGCGGTCGTTTCTGTTCTCGCCCCCCACGGTCTCAAAGCCGTTCCGGCGAGAGAGCGACCGTTCGCGGCGATTCTCACGCCGTCTTCGGCGACGCCTTCTAGCCTGCCTATCGGAAGGAACACCATCGCGGCGGCGAAAGCCCGTTCGCCGGGGGTGACTTCCTGGAGGCCGAACCCGTTGCCCCAGCCGTTCCATGTCAGGGTGTTGCCGGTGGTGACATCGGTGGCCATCGCCGCGCTGATGCCGAAGGCGGCGATGTGGCCGGGCATGTTGGCGATTGCCCCGCCGATCTCGCGGAGCTTGTAGCCGGGGGAATTCTGATAGGCGGTTTCCTTGTCGCTGGCCGCTCTTCGCGCCGCGTTGAAGGATGCGGCGTTTGCCGCGCTGGCGGCGATGGCGGGGGCGTAGTCCGCGAAAATACTGTCCACCAGAATATCCTGGGTGGCCTGGCCGTCGTCGAAGTCGCGACTGGCTCCGCTGATTCCGGCGACGATGTGTTTCCATTCCTCGCGCCCGTCGTGCCGGGCGGTTCCCACGGCGGTGTCGATGGCCCGCAGGACATTGGCGACCGATCCGCCGCCGCCGTTTCCGACCAGTCCCTCGACGTTCGCACCGGCCATCTCGCGGTTGACCTGGGCGGCCAACAGGATGGCGCGGGCTGCTTCGGGATCATCCTTGGCAATGCCCAGAATGGCTTTGCCGAAAGTGGTCAGATTGTGGTTCGCATCGAGGGCGACTTTGGCCAAGCCACCGGCATCCACGAAGTTTATAGGATCGTTTCCGGTATAGGCATACAGGTTGACGCTTTCACTTTCCCCCAGCGGCTCACGACTCAGCCATTGTCCGGTGATCGGATCGAGGTAGCGTTCTCCGTAGTAGTAAAGGCCGGTCTCGCTGTCATAATACTTCGTGGCGTAGCGGATCGGGTTGATCTGGGCCATCGGGCCGCTGGACTTGATCAATT
>CAZOZF010000341.1:0-2545 GCA_964584205.1 uncultured Verrucomicrobiota bacterium | reverse complement strand
CCTCGTTGACCAGCCCGAGCCCGCGCACGGAGTGAACATTCTTCCCATCCCCGGTGGCGATCCCCGCACCCTCCTGTCCACGATGCTGAAGCGAGAAAAGCCCCTGGTAAAGGGCTGCTCCCACATTTTCAACACCGTAGACCCCGCACAGCCCGCAAAACTCTTTCGGGGCGTCGGCATCCGCAAATGATTCTGAATTCATGGATATTCTCCTGATGGGCCGATCATCCTGCTCTTGGCAGTCAAAATCCTGTTCGAAAAAAAAGAAACGGGTAGAAATCGAAATACCTGGAATGCATATTTCAGTATTAGTGGATTCCCTGATGACAGATTCAGGGAGGACCTGGAATGAAAATTCTTTGAATGGCCGGGTGTTTGTGCTACAGTGTCGAAAGTGATCGTATCGCGCTTCAATGGAGTCATTCAGGCGTCCGGAAACCGGGAGTTTCTTTTCATGGAGTATATCGGAGCAGTAACCACCAGCGTTGTGTTCGTGTCCCTCTTCCTTGGGATTGCCGCGGTTATTTCTCTCGCCTGGCGGTATTTCTTCCGGGAATGACCCGGCCCTTTCCCCTACTTGCCGTCAAGCTGCATCGGATTGCAAAGATTCTTCTCGGCGTCCGCTACGCGCCCGCAGTTGAAGCAGATGAATTTCGGTTTCTTGACCAGCTTTTTCACCTCGTCCAGCTTGCCTTCGCCAACCAGAATGCATAGATGACCGGAATGAGTTGCGCCTGTCTTGCACGTCCCTGCGCCTGTCTTGCACGCCATGATCGTTCCTCCTTGTGATTCGGGTTCACTCAACGCCGCTGCATACCTTAATGCAATCCCCGCGGCGCGTCCAGTGCCATTCTGATTCCATCGCTGGAAAAATATTGACGGCGGGCCGCAAAGAAACGAGATTGTCGGCGAGGAGTGTTTGATTCACCATGCGGGAGCGTTTGAAATTCAGCCGATTTATCAATGCCGGGTCTCTCTGCCTGGTGGCGGGGGCCGGGCTTGCCATTTTCGGTGGCGTCCGCACGTTCGGATTCCTGGGCATTGTCCACACGTATCAGAGCATCACCGCGCGGGAACTCATCCTCAAGCTCATCGTGCCGCACATGCTGCTGCTGTGCGGCATCGGGCTGATCACCGCCGCCTTCATCCTCATTACCCGTGGCGTCGTGATCCGCAGCAGGATCCTGCATAAAGAAATCTGACTATGCCGTTTGTCGAGAAAAAAGGTGTCAACGGCCTGGTCTGGGTGCCGGAGGAGGCTCCCGCCTCCCGCAAGAAGCACAACTGCCCGGACTGCGGGTGCTGCAACCATTGTGCCGACAGCCGTTGCCGCGTCTGCCTCCAGAGGCAGACCTGCAGGAAGAAGAAACATGCTTAAACCCTGGCGAAAGAAATGGTTCCTGAAGAAACGGTCCTTCAAGCGCTCGTTGCGCGACTCCCATGTCTACACCATCCTGGGTAAACGCGCCTTTCACCCGAAGCTCTGGAAGTCCGACCGGCGGTCTGTCGCCGGCGGCGTGGCGGTGGGCTTGTTCACGGCCTTTACGCCGACAATCCCCTTTCATATGCTGTTGTCCGCCGTCGGTTCCATTCTCTTCAAGGTCAATATGCCGCTGGCGCTGGCGGCTTCCTGGGTGAACAATCCGTTGACTGCCGTACCCATCTTCATCGCTGCCCGCAATGTGGGCAAAGCGATGCTGACGCATCACGAGCCCGTCGTGGCGTTCATCACCCTGTTCACTCCGGAGGGAAAGATGGGGACGGTCATCCGCGAGGGGCTTTACCTGACCAGCGGCTCGCTGGTGTTCGCAACGCTGGCGGCCGTCACCGGCTACCTGGCGGTACTGGGCCTCTGGAAAATCGCCGAGCACGCGGCGGTGATCAAGCGCCTGTTCCGGAAACCAACCCATGGCTCTTGAAAAAAGAAGCCTTCCGCAGAATCTGTGGGTATGTATGTTCGCGGGGTTCTGTAAAACTGGCCTGCTGGCAGTGGGATTGCGTGAATTGGCGGCGTAGAATTGGCGGAATGATCTCGTACCAGAATTGTTTGGGCTGCAAAGATCGATAAAGATAGTGGTTTAAGCGTAACCAAGTAAGGGTGGGGATTAAGTCGGGGTATAAGTGTTCGATGAAGTGTTGGCGAAATAACCGTCGACAGGCGTTTCATCGTCTTCCGTAGTCGTCGCCGTGGTCGTCGTCCGATACCCCGCTCCTGCACGATCCGGTTAACGACTACGGCGACGACTACGGGGAACGAGGCTGAACATGACGCTTAATCCCACACTTGATCGTACCCTTAAACTCACTCTTACTTGGTTACGCTTAATCCACCCGCTTCGTCGGTCAACCATGGACAGGAAAAACGGGAAGCCACCCACAGATTCTGCGGAAGACCCTGAAAAAAGAAGCCTTCCGCAGTCGGGTTCCACCCCGTCCGCGGAAGGCTTTTCCCGCCGGCTGCGCGATCCCTATGCCGTTGGCGCGGTCCTTCGCTCGACGATCTCGATCTTCAGGTCGTTCTCGTCGCCGAGCTCCTTCTTGATCT
>CAZOZF010000340.1:0-2556 GCA_964584205.1 uncultured Verrucomicrobiota bacterium | reverse complement strand
GAGTGCCAGCCAGGCACCAAGGCATAACCGATCTACCAACCCATCTACCAACCCAGGATGTGTGGTCACCTCTAAAATGCCTTCAGCCTATCCTGTCCATCCTGTCGATCCATGTTCAGATCGCTTCCCTGTTCTATCCCGTGCCGCCGAAGAGAAGACTTCACCACTGATCTTCGCCCTCCTTCGTCCCGCTACGCGGCACTACGAAGGGCAGGCTGATTCACACTAATCCCTGCTTCGCCAAGGCTACGCAGGGCAGGCCGGAGAAGAGTTCGAACAGAAGCACACGAAGCTCGCAAAGATGAAGAGATCCTCCTACGCTAAAGCTACGAAGGACAGGATGTTGCGGTATTTTTCTGTGTCGGGAATACCCTTCGGCCCCTTCGGCAGGCTCAGGGCAGGCCGCCACATAAAGGACATTGGGGGGACAGGTTATCAGTTATTGGTTATTGGTGATCGCCGGGTGCTTTCTTCTGGAGGGCGAACTTCATGTGAGCCGTATTCTGGAGGGCGAGGTTAAGCGGTGCATCAAAATCAGCACTAGCAGAGATCGTTCCAACATGAAGTCCAGGAATCCGCGCACCCGCCGGAACCAGATGGCTATCTGGAACCTGCAAACTATCCTCCCTGATTACCCTACTTGTTCCATCCGGGCGCAGGATCCTGATCACCACTGGGGCTTCCTTGCCGCGCAATACGTTACACAAACGGGCATAAAGCTCCTCGAAGGTCATACTGGCATACTCCTGGCCGGTCAGAACAAGCAAGGGAGCCGCATATTCCTGCGTGCTTCTTTCCGTGCCCTTAGGGGTGTGCTCCTTGATCAATACGACCGCTCGCATGAATGGGGCGTCACCCCTCTTATCAGTCGTCACCGCAGGCGGCAGAAATCCGGAATACGGATCACCGTCCTCATACCCCATTCCGGGTGTTGGTGAGCCAATGTGGGGAGGCACGCCCTGTGCCTTGATTTCAACCCAATCACATCCCGGATAAGCATCCCCCTCTTTGGGGAATTTCAGGCTCCACAATGTGGCGTATATACTCATCGTCTTAAACGAAACCGACAGGGAAACAAACACTGACTTTACTTAAACGTTTATCCATGTCGATCATCTGGAGACACGGGAATTCTCTCAACGCTGTTGAGAGTTTCTGGTCGCCCGGGGGTGCAGACTGTATATTACAACTTCCCGGATTTATAGGACGAGACCACGCGGATCCCGCTTCACGTCAATTCTATGAATTCCGCAACTTCGATTCTCGCCTGTTTAAGAATATGGGACAGCGTAGAACGTTTCACCGGGCGGTGTGCCGGCACAGTTAATTTGAGAGTTTCGTATGGCGTATGTTTCTGAAGACGAATGTGACTGCCCTTCTGTCGCACGACGACCCATCCATCCCGTTGCAAAGCTCGTATAATTTTGTCGTATGGCAGGTTAGGCACCTTGCTCATACGGCAACTTCCATAAGTTCTGCATTAGGCGCAAAGTCCCAATCGTCTTCAACAGGCTCCAGATAGAGATCAATCGCTTCTCGGATATTCCGCATGGCGTCATCTTTTGATTCGCCTTCGGATATGCAACCTGGAAGAGCTGGAACAATTGCCGTATATCCACCTTCATCACTGGGTTCCAATACAATTTTCAAATTCATTTCCACCTCCGCCTGAATGATACCTCGACCCGTTTTGATTTACAATCATTCCCTGTGAGAGCCATGGCTTCGCCACAGTAACTCGTTGTCTCCCTTACGCGCTCCGTCTTCTGTTGTAGCCGCGCCGGACCCGCCCTGAGCCTGCCGAAGGGTCACGGCGTGGTTCTTCTCACTCCGTCCACCGCTTGACATGAGGAGGAGAAAGGATGAAGGTTGAGTGATGAATTATAAACAGGAGAACCCCGGATTTAGTGTCTCACGATTTACGACGGGATTCCGACCACGGGGGCGTCTTCGTCGCAGTTAAGGGTTAATGTTTGCATTTCTCGTAGAGAGTTTCAGGCGCAATATCAGCCCCATTAGGCCAGGCGATTGTGCCGCCTTCTATTCTCGCCTGCCGGAAGAAATCAAGATTCTTAAGCGGAGCAAAAACGGGCCCCCGTTGTAGATACTCAGAGAAATCAACAACCGCACTGGCGCCATCATCGAAAATAATCAGGAAGGAATAATCTGATTTGTACTCAATTTGTTGCACATCGTTTAAATTCCACATGTGGCACCTCAATCCAATGGGGCAATTTTCTTGATTTCCTTACCCGCCTGCGCGAGTTCCCAGTCCTCGCGCAGTTCGAGGGCATGCATATCGGAGGGCGCGGGGTCAGACTGTAATTTACAACTATTCATGTTCAGATCTCTTCCCTGTTCCATCCCGTGCCGCAAAAGAGGGGACTTCACCACTGATCTTCACCCTCCTTCGTCCCGCTACGCGGCACTACGAAGGGCAGGCTGATTTCCACTAATTCAGACCCTTCGACACGGCTGGTTCGACAGGGCTCACCACAGGCCAGGGCAGGCAGGCTGGTTCGACAGGGCTCACCACAGGTCAGGGCAGGCCGCCAC
>CAZOZF010000339.1:0-2579 GCA_964584205.1 uncultured Verrucomicrobiota bacterium | reverse complement strand
TGTTTGAAGTATGGACAACCCCGCGCTGGCAATCAACAGAAAACACGCCCCAGTAATTCTCATCGATGGAGTCTCAATGAACAGGTTCTTTGTCAGGAAAAAAGAGGCTGAACAGAAGGAAACAAAGAAAAGGAAGTTGGGAGGGGAGACGGTTGGTGTACCGCCTTCAGGCGGCCAAGAGAAAGCCGGCTAAAGCCGGTACACCAGCCTTGGGAACATTGAACGTCTGCCTTAAGTAAATGCCGGTCGGGACAGGCCCTTTGTAAAAAAATGCGCCCCTACTCCAAGTCTGCCAGCGTCTGGACAGGAGAATAGAACCCCTTCCGGATCATGTCGGCCAACACCTTGTCAGCGCCCTCCTCGGTAAGCATTCCCTCCGCGCAAGCGGCTTTCAGGATCCCCAGGGTGCCGGTAACAGAAAGGTGCAACTCCCGGCAAACTGAGCGGGCATGCCGGTCGTCTGTCACCACCGTACCCTTCCGCCCCGCCGCGAGCGCAATCAGGGAGGCCTCACCCGCTCCCAACGTGGCGAGTAACCCCTGATAACGGCGAAACTCGGCGGATGACAATGAAACGTGATGAATGGCGCCACGCTCCAGTGCCACCAGAATGAATTTCAAGGCGCCATGCCCGGACTGGAGGCCATTCAACACTTCATCCACCACCTGCGTGGTCACACACAGTCTTCCGGCTGGATATCGCCGGAGTAGCAGATCCAATTGGTTCGTCAAGGCGAAATTGGAGAGCGTCACACTGTCGAAAAACCAGACGGCTTTACGCATGGGCGGCATCACTGGAATGATAACTGGCGGGACTATCCACCCCGTGCCCGGCCAGCCATTCCCTCATGGCCAGGGGCGCCAGACCCATGACTTGCGCTAATTTGCCCACACTGATGAATCCGCCACGCCACGCCTCGAACGCCTGGCGCTGGGGTGCCGTCATCCCCGCGAGATCGGGTTGATAACAGGAGGATAACGCCTGGCGGACAAGCTCCCCCATGGTCTGCCCCCGATGTTTCGCCAAAGTCTTCAACCCCCTCGCCAACCCAGGTTCAACCTTGATATGCAGTGTCGCCGTCTGACTCATTCTCCACCTCCCTCATATGTACAAGATTAGGTATATCCAGAAACCGGCAAACAATCAAGAGAGGAGATTCTCGGGGCGATGCAACGAAGTGAAATCGCACCCCCGTGAGCCGTTACTCTCCAATGACTTCATTCCGATTCCGGAACAAAAGAAACAAGACCCCCGTCACTCCCAGTGAAAATACCCCCATCACCCCAAAGGCCTCGGTCGGCTTCCAGTGGGTGTTCAGGTAATTGGAGAATAGACCGGAGGACAATATCCCGATGAACACGATAAAATTAACCGCCGACAGCACCGCTCCCTTACGCATGACGGGAGGCCGGATTTGAAGGAAACTTTCCATGGGAATCAGAATGCCGCCCCCACAGCAACCCAACAGAAAGGTCAGCCCATAGAGCGCCGTCTGGTGCAGGGCCGGGGCAAGATAGGGAACACCGGACAGGGCCAGCATAATCACGGACATCCCCAGGCAAAGCGGCCAGACCACCCGGTACCAGCGCCGGATCGGAATCAGGCGGCTGCTGATGACACCCCCCACAGCAATGCCGACCAACTGGCTCACAATCAGGAAACTGGTCAGCGTCTTGCTCAGCTGAAACTGCTGGATGCCCAGCGGGTTAATGATCAGAATCCCAAGCGACCCGATCAGCCAGACAAAAACATTGGTGAAGAGGGTGGTCGCCAGCAACGGATCCTTGCGAATCTCCCAGAGTTCCTGAAGGGTATGCCAGGGTCCGCTCCAGGGGAACTTCGCCGCAGGATTGGCAGCCGGCCGCTTCGGCACTCCATAACTCACCAGCACCCCGATCAACGCCACCCCGATCACTGTTCCGGCCACCAGGACGCGCCCCCGCTCAATTCCCCAGAACCAGACGTCCTGGTAATCCAGCATCATTCCCGCCACCGCCACACCGCCCAGGATCGAAAGCGTCACCAGCATGCGAAGAATCCCGTTGGCATGCGTAATAAAGCGTTCGGGATAAAGATCGGGAAGCGAGCCATTCATGGCCGGACTGAACAGGGTGGCTTGAAAACCCATGATAAACAACATGGCAAAGATCAACGGCGAATACCCGCTACAAATTCCCACAGCCCCGCACAGCATGGCAATCAGCTCCATCCACTTGGCGGAAATCACCACATGGCTTTTCATGTACCGGTCGGCACACCAGCCCGCCGGCGCGGAAAACAGAATGAAGGGGGCGGTGAACACCGCCATGGCATAGCCCTGCATGTCATTCAAGCCTGCCGCGACAAACAGCACCAGCGCCGCCTGCTTGAAAAAATTATCATTGAACACCCCCAGCCCGTATGCGGCGGCAATACAGGCGAACTTCCCCCGGGCCTGACGAAGAATCTCGGAATCAGTGGCATTGTTTGTCATCATAAGAGGCGGTAGTATTCAGCATTCAGTGTTCAGTATCCAGAAAATTGATCACTGGCGTCCCATAGGGACGCCAAGGCTGAAGCGGTTTAGACTGAAGACTGAA
>CAZOZF010000338.1:0-2589 GCA_964584205.1 uncultured Verrucomicrobiota bacterium | reverse complement strand
ACCGGGGTTTCCCCGGTCAATCGGATTCCGTCGTCAAGAATCTCGATCCGATGCCGCAATAGCGCAGTCAACCCCACGCTGATGGATCTCAGGCCGGAGCCGCTTTGCCGCAGGTTGAGCACCAGCACCTGATCGGGATGGGAGCAAAAGCATTCGCGGACCTGTTGATAATTCTGACCGGCAACATGAACGGACGCAATAGCGGTTTCCAGATTCAACGCGCGGCGATAGGATTCCGGGGTGTCTGAAAGCCCCAGGGATTCCAAAATTAAATCACCCGCCGGCAGATAGGGCTGGTTGAACCCGGTCAACATGCGCTCCTCGATCAGTTTCTGCGCCTGATCATTCTTGCCGCGAAACAATAATTCGCGAACATCGCCCAACACCGTTGCCGCTTCCGGCAACGGCGCCGGAGCCGCCGCGCCGGCCCAAAGGGTATCGTCGTTCAAGCCCAGCCGTTCGCATTGAACCCCGCCATAAACCATGGCGCCAAGGCGGCCATTGCCCAGGGGCAATGCTTCGGTAAAGCCTATGGCAGGACTTTCGTACCACAACACGCGCCGCAGCTCCGGATCAGGCGGCTGCCCCTGACTCGATTCATTCTTCATGGCAATCACTTTACGCTTGCTCTGTTAATTCCGTCCTGCCGATCTCCCCACCCATGCCTCCGCCACCCCCTCCAGAATTGCCGCAGCGGCCCAGCCGTTGTAGCATCGCCAGATGCTGTAGGGTGTGCCGTCGCGGTTCTTCTCAACAACCAAACCATCGCTTGGACAGAAGCGCTCGGTCATGACACCGTAGCTTCCACACTGGGCGACGTCGGGAAAAACCTCCAGGCACTGCATCGCCCACGCCAGGGAATCCTCGGCACGCCGGCGGTGATAGTCATCGCCTGTCCGGTCCGCCAAATAGCGGAGATCATCGGCGATGAACACGCCCATCGGATGGATGTGAGGGTTGGAGACCGACGTGACCGAGCCTCCGCAACTGTTCCAACCCGAATCCTTCAGTGGCGCATATTCCGGCCGTGCCCTGAACCCGTACCGCCAGAGATACTCGTACTCGGCGCCGTCGTTCATCATCGCCAGCAACGCATCGTCGCCAGTCACCTCGTGCAACACGCGGCAGGCGCGAATAAAGGCAAGCACCCCTTCTTCGTCCACCGCCATGAGGGTGTCCATGGGTGTGCCGTAGCAATTGAGGTCTTTGACGAAGCGATGGTAGAATTCGACTGCCCGGCGCGCGGAGTCCGCATATCGTTGTTCACTTGTGATCTTGGCGGCAAAGGCGCAGGCAGCCGCGAACCAGCAGCCGGCGAACCCATCCCAGAGGTCAACCTTCGGCTCCTTCTCACTGTAGGCATACCCGTAGTTGCCATCCTCGCGTTGGAGGGCGATCACCGTATCCAACACCTTCAAAACCACCGCCATCCATCCGGGCTTCTCCACCCCATTCTGCCGCCGCCAGAAATCAATGGTCTTAAGGATGTAATAGCAGGCGCTGCCGTTGTTGTAGGCGGTGTGCTGGTTACCGACCACGTAACCCGCCCACCAGCCGTTGTTGCGGCTTGCGGGATCCAGGGGCACCTTATCCCAGTACGGCTTGGCAAGTCGCCAATCGATCGTAAGTTCGTTGAAGAAACCGGACGCGGGATTATAGGCGCCGACAATCATCTCGATCAGATCGGCGGCGTTCTTGCGTGGTCCAAAATCAGCGCGGGTGAGCCCGAGGATAGATTCAGCCAGGGCGAAGGGGTAGAGCATTGGCCCGCCGGCAGTCCAACCGATCTCGCACAGCGGACGCCCGTCCGTCGGCCCTCGGGCATCGAAGGACATGCCGCCATTGCGGTAGTATTCCCGCCCGCCAAGGGAACTGACCGGCCCCCAGTTGACGTTCAACCAGGCATCCATCAGGCCCACTACCGCCTCGCGGTCTGTCTTGCGGTAAAGCGGTAATTCCCGGCTCTGCCCGTAGAGTTCGCGCATAATCCGGTGGGCGGCCCGGCGATCCCCTGGAAACGCGAGAATGCGCCCGCGAGCCGACGCCTGGCGGAAGACATGGCAGGTCGGCACACCCAGCCATTGCTTTTCCACAAAGGAACCGGGATCATTGCCGTAGCCGAGCGAGACACCGAAGGCATCCGGCAATTGGGCGAAAACTCCATTGCGGATGAAACCACGATCATTCAGCGTGACCCGGTCAGGCTCCTGTTCCGAGTAGGGGGCGATGGAAATACCGACAACCCCGCCGGCGTGGCAGAGAATCGACACCGGCAACGCCGCACGGTCGGCCCGGAATTCCCACAAGGGCGCGCAAAACGGATCGTCCGGAAACTGATCGGTCAGGTGCGGGTATTCTCCCGGCCCCGTCAGCGCCAGGTTGTTGTCGCCATAAATATTGCAGGGAATCAGATGGAAGACATCCCTCGCCCCCGGCAGACGCAATCGCAGTCGCACACGGGTGGCGAACGACGTCCGGACGCGAAGTTCGTACGAATAACCATGCGGCTCAGGACTCAACTCAAGGTTTACGGTGACTCTGTCGGATTCAGCCCGATAACACCCCGCCCCACCCTCCAGGGAAACAGAG
>CAZOZF010000337.1:0-2592 GCA_964584205.1 uncultured Verrucomicrobiota bacterium | reverse complement strand
TTCTGTCTCTGCGTCTCCGCAACGGCGTTTGCAGCAGTCGATTTCCGCGATCCAAAGCTCCCCCGGAAGGACCGCGTAGACGCCCTCATTTCCCAACTCTCCGTTGAAGAAAAAATTGCGCAAATGATAATGGGTAACCCGGCCATTCCGCGCTTGCGAATCCCAGCCTACCATTGGTGGAACGAAGCTCTCCACGGCGTGGCACGCAACGGGAACGCAACGGTGTTTCCACAGGCGGTGGGACTCGCAGCGACCTGGAATCCGGACTTGCATCAGAAAATCGCAGACGCGATCGCCACAGAAGTCCGGGCAAAAAATAACGCCCTCATCGCCATAAACGGCGGCGACAGTAAGATTTACCGTGGCCTGACCATCTGGTCCCCAAACATCAATATCTTCCGCGATCCCCGCTGGGGCCGGGGCCAGGAAACCTATGGTGAAGACCCGTATCTCACCGGACGCCTCGCCGTCGCTTTTGTGCGAGGGTTGCAAGGAAATGATCCCACGTATCTCAAAACAGTCGCCACTTTAAAACATTACGCTGTCCACAGCGGCCCGGAGGCATTGCGCCACAGGTTTGATGCCGTGGTCTCGGATCGCGATCTGCGAGAGACCTACCTGCCTGCCTTTGAAGCGGGAATCACGGAAGGCAAAGCGCGCTCGCTGATGAGCGCTTACAACGCGATTAACGGGGTGCCAGCACCGGCAAACAGCAAGCTCCTCACGGACATCCTGCGAGGTGAATGGGGCTTTTCTGGAGCCGTTGTCGGCGATGTGGATACCGTGAGTGACATCGTGAAAGGGCATCATTACGCGAAGACCGGAGCCGAAGCCAGCGCCATTGCTGTCAAGGCAGGCAACGATCTTTGCAGCGGACCCACCTATAAAGCGCTTCCCGAGGCTTTGAAGAACGGCCAGGTGACCGAAGCCGACCTCGACAATGCGCTTCGCCGCCTCTTCACCCTTCGTTTCGAGTTGGGGCAGTTCGATCCTCCGGAGGCAGTCCCTTACACCAAGATTCCAGCAGCGGCCAACGATTCCCCTGAACACAGTGATCTCGCCTTGGAAGCCGCACGGCAGTCCATTGTCCTTCTGAAAAACGACGGCGCTCTGCCCTGGAATCCCAAGGACTTGAAGACGGTAGCCATCCTGGGACCCACGGCAGACGACTTTGGGGCGCTCGTCGGCAATTACAGCGGAACGCCCACCCATCCCGTAACCCTTCGGAAGGGCATCACCGCCAAGTTGGAATCCAAAGGCGTCACGGTTTTGGCGGATAAAGCCATCCCGCTGGTGGCGGGGTTCAATGAAACGGGCGAGCCATTTCCTGCGGGCGTTCTATTTACCGACAAAAGCAAAAAGACGCCGGGATTGAGGGGCGAGCTTTTCGCAGATGCAAAGTTTAGCGGCACCCCGACGGAGACCCGCACGGACGAACAACTCGACCTCCGCTGGAATGCCGCCCAACCCATGCCGGGCATCCCGGTGCAAGGCTGCCACGCCCGATGGAGCGGCGTCCTCGTGCCAAAAACGAGCGGCGACTACACCTTGGGCATCAACTTCTATGGTGGAGCGGCCCTGTATTTCGACGGCAAGCAAATCGCCGGGAAGCGAAAGACGCGCAAGGTCACCAATATGAGTGCTCTGGTTCACATGGAAGCGGGAAAAGCCTACCCGATTCGGGTTGAATTCCATTACCAGGATGACGCCGAGGAATCCAGGATTCAACTCGGCTGGAAAATCCCCGGGGGCGACGAAAATGCTTTGGCCATGGCCAAACAAGCCGATCACATCATTCTCTGCCTCGGCATCACTCCCGCGCTTGAGGGTGAAGAGATGACCGTGGACGCCGAGGGGTTTAGCCGCGGTGACAGAACCTCGATTCTCCTCCCGAAAATACAGCGCGATTTCATCGACAAAATCGCCGCTCTCGGAAAACCGTTTGTGGTGATTTTATCGAACGGTTCGCCGCTCAGCTTTGATGTCGAAAAATGCCCCGCCGTGGTCGAGGCATGGTATTACGGGCAGCGTGGGGGCGACGCGATGGCGGAAGTGCTGCTGGGTGAAACCAATCCGGCGGGACGCCTCCCCATTACTTTCCCGAAAAACGACTCGGATCTGCCGCCCTTCACGGATTACTCCATGAAAGGCCGCACCTACCGATACAGTGACGCGAAGCCGCTCTTTGCTTTCGGTCACGGGCTGAGCTACACGCGGTTTAATTATACCAAAGCGACGCTTTCTGCGAAAGCAGCTAAACCCGGCGAAACCGTGGATGTGATAGTGTCCGTCAAAAACGTCGGGCAACGCGCTGGCGATGAAGTCGTGCAAGTCTACGCTCATGCCAACACGCCGCCGGTTGAAATGCCTCGGCAATGGCTCGTCGGCTTCAGCCGGGTTCATTTCGAAGCCGGGGAGGCTAAAGACGTCAAGATTCCCGTAAAAGTGGACAGCCTCCGCCGCTGGGATGATAAAGCGAACCGCTATACCGTGGATTCCGGAACGTATGAGCTACGGGTTGGAGCGGCATCGGATCGGATTTTGCAAACCGCTATCCTGAACGTGCAGTAGGAGAACCGCAAAGGATTCGAG
>CAZOZF010000336.1:0-2599 GCA_964584205.1 uncultured Verrucomicrobiota bacterium | reverse complement strand
AGACCGTCAACAAGCGGACCGGACGGTCTCCCCGGTTCCGAATCCCCGCCTGCAGTATCACCACAGGCACGCCGGGAATCTGGTCGAGGCGGAAGAGCAGCTCAATCTGCTCTTTTTCAAAGCGGATCGTAGAAAGTGAAACATCAGCCTGGCCGTAGGGCGTTGCCTCCGCCTTGTAGAAATTTACGCCAACCAGCGTGCCGGAAGCCGAAGACAGCACGTTGGTGACACCCTCAATCACGACCCTCGCGGAAAAGCCACCCCGGAACCCGCTCAGACCCGGTGCGGTGAGAGTGATGGTACGCCCCCCATCCTCCAGACGGGCACTCACAGTCCCTGCCCCTTCCGCCTGCACCAGCCCAGGCACAACCGCAAAAGCCAGGAACATGACAAGTCGGCACACAAAATCGATCTGGAGGGCCGACCTCCGTGTCGGCCGTCTTGGCACCAGCGGACGGGACAGAGCCCGTCCCTCCAGCCGGATAGTCTTTGAAAGGAGTCCCATGGGAAGTACTGCTATCACACCCGCCTGAAAAAGGGAAGCCGTAGGGCATCTCCAATGTGCTTCGCGCCAGCTCTTTCCCCTGGAGGGGCGAGCTTGCGAGCCCGTCGCACCTGGGGTGTCACTCCCTAGCTTCAGCGGCGTCGCAGGCTCCACCCTCCATTATGCAATGCCGGAAGCGAAACCAATCTTCGGCTCCCCACAGACCCTCTACAAGAAGAGATCTTCGGCAGTAAAACAGTGATCAACTGCTTTCCCTGCGCTTTCCCGACCTGAGGCTGCTTTACCGGTTATAAGAACAGTCTCTATGGCTAGTCCGGGAAAGCTTGCGCCAATACCGACTTCTTCGAGTCCAATGATGACTGCAGACTCTTTGCAGACAGCTTCCCGGCATATTTCATTTCGCAGAGTGTCAGCACCTTGTCCGCGCGAACAAACAGAAGGTTGATCTGGGCACCCCCGCGCGAATCCTGTGCGCGCTTGAACCATGGCCCGGAACGGTACCTGATTCCTGCAAACCGAAGCCGTTCCGCGATTGCGACGGCATTCTTGATGCACAGTCGCTCAAATGCATAGCCCCTCCACTGCTGCAGACTGCGATGGTCGGCAACCTGCGGGTAGAGTGCATTGCCTGACACAATGTCCGATGAATGAGGTGCAATGAAGGAGAAGTAAAAATGCAGATATTCATCGATACAGGCCAGCTTTTTTATGTTTTCGGCCTTTATTCACAAGTTTCGCCAGGAAAAACGACTGGAACAGGGATTGTCCCCGTGGAACCTCTGCGGCGAGTGAGGCGGGGCCCCCTTCCCCAGCGCGACATTCCTGGCGACTGGATCCGGCTGGTAAGAGGAGGAACGCGACATAAGGACATTTAAGGCACCCACTAGTGACGCGGCTCACGTAAAGTTCGCCCTCCAAATAGATCATCCCGTCTCTCTCGATGATTTCTGCTGGAGGGCGAGGTTCATCCGAGCCGCGTGGGCAGGGTGTCGAATGACTGTTCCTCGAAGCCGGAACGTTCTTAGGCGAGGATTGGGGGCCGTCTGCTACCTGAATACTTGAAAGCCGCCTGATGCCCCCCTATCATCCGCCGTCATTTTTACCCCCGTAGCTCAGCTGGATAGAGCATCGGATTTCTAATGCACCTAAAACCCACGCTTTTATTGGGCTTTTTCGTATTTATTGGGGTTTCTGCATTTTCAGAGTTCAAGGTTGTGAAGGGTTAATATGCCTTTCACCTTCTAACCGTGCCACAAACGAGCCACAAAACAGCCGCTCAATCGGGCGCTCTGAGAATCCCGCCGCTCCGGGGTAGTGTCTTCGTGTAGACCGGCAACCGATCGGGCTACAGGCTGCCAGGGCGTCAATTCACCGGTATACGGAATGAGTTCCGATATCGAATGTCCACACCGTGTCACCCTGGATATAAAAGACGGCCCGAAGGTCGGGGCCCAGAACCACAGAGTAAACGGTTTGCCCGGCCCGCGCCGATAGGCCATGAATCTTGTGAGTCCCCAGCCTTGGAGAAAAGGGATCCACCTTGAAGATTTGCCAGGCAGCGCGCGCGGCTTCTTTGCTTGCCGTTGGCAGGGCGTAGAAGCGTTTCCAGAATTGCGGCGTTGCCTTGAACTTATACGCCGGGCGGGGGCTCATTGAGGGCCGTCTCCATGTCAACACCGATCCCCGCTTGTGCTTCCCTCAACCCCTGCCAGAATTCAGGCGGGATGTCTGCATCCTGCACAGGCAAATATTCCTCGGGAGGGACAAGAACGGCAATGACACGGCCGTCCTGTTCGATCATTACGGCCTCATGATCTGCCCGCATGTGGCGCAGGGCGGTATCGAGGGCGGCGCTGCTATGGTCAAGGGTCAACGTTGTCATGCAAATAGTCTGGCACGGCCGACCCTTTCGGGTCAAGGCGGGAATGCCGTCCCAAATCCTCGCCTAAGAGGCCGACGACAGTGCATTTTCAGCGGAATACCCTGTATTGACGCGGCTCAGCCGGGCCTACTCCGCCGGAGGGGCTACGAAGGCTGGAAGGCTTCGCCCTACCTGGAAATCTATACAAATCATCGATGTCTTCGGGTAGGGCG
>CAZOZF010000335.1:0-2614 GCA_964584205.1 uncultured Verrucomicrobiota bacterium | reverse complement strand
ACATGACTAAATACACTCAATCGAGCAAGTTGATCCCATCCGGTCTGCTCGGCCCCGTCCGGGTGATGGTTGGGGAATGATAGTCATAGGAGGACAGTAGTGATAGCGATATGAAAATAAAGAGCTCGGCGTTGAATATTTCCCATCATATGGTCATGGCACTCGTTTCCATTTTTTTCGCCGTCGGCGCTCGCGCCCAAAACCCCCCCGCCCCTCTGCCCGCTCTTGAACGAGCTCCCGTTGAGTCCGCTGGAAAAGCCGGGGAGATCATGCATTGGCAGGATCGGGCAACGGTCACTGGCGGCACGTCCCGGCCAGAGGGGAATCTTCTCCTCTGGTATCGCGCCCCCGCAAAGGAATGGTATGAGGCGCTGCCGCTCGGCAACGGACGTATTGGGGCGATGGTTTTTGGCGGAGTCGCCGACGACTGCATCCAGCTCAATGTCGATTCGCTCTGGGCCGGCAGACCAAAAGATGCCAGCAACCCAGCTGCGCTACAGGTTCTCCCGGAGGTCCGTCGGCTCCTCTTCGAGGGAAAGAATATTGAGGCCACCAAGCTCGCGGGGGCCAACATGATGGGAGTGCCTTCGCACATCAAATCCTACCAGACGCTCGGCGAGCTCTACCTCGAAGCACCAGGCACCACTGCCGCCACTGATTACCTCCGCACCCTCGATCTGGATTCCGCCGTCGCGAAGGTCACCTACCAATCCGGCGATGTGAAATATACAAGGGAAGCGTTCAGCTCCGCGCCAGGCAATGTTATCGCCATACGCTATACGGCGAGCAAGCCAGGCTCGATCGCTCTGAGGATGACGCTCAAGCGCGCGAGTGATGCCCAATGCGTTGCGGATCCCTCAAATCCGAAAGCGATCCAGCTTGTCGGCCAGATCAAGGGCCATTACGGACTTCCCCCGGGAATGCGGTTCAGCGCCTCCGTTCTCGCTCAGAACGACGGCGGCAGCGTCACCAATGCCGGCGGGATTCTCACGGTCAAAGGGGCCAATTCCCTGACTCTGCTCATCGCGGGAGCGACCAACTACCGTGGCCTTGGAAAAGGGGATGCAGATCCCGCGATCGACCCTGCGAAGACAACCGCCGACACCCTGGCAAAAGCCCCTTCCTACGAGAGGCTTCTTAAAGACCACATCGCCGACTACCAAAAGTATTTCAGCCGCGTCTCGCTTGATCTCGGCTCCGCCGGACCCGACGTGGAAAACATGACGACCATTGATCGCCTCAATCGGGTCAAGGCCGGGAAGTCCGATCCCGGGCTGGTTGTCCTCTATTTTCAATACGGCCGCTACCTCCTGATCAGCAGTTCGCGGCCAGGCACCCTGCCTGCGAACCTCCAAGGGATCTGGGCCTGGAAGATTAATAACCCGTGGAATGCGGATTTCCACACGAACATCAACATCCAGATGAACTACTGGATGGCCGAGCCGACGAACCTCGCGGAGCTTCATCTTCCGCTCTTCGACCTCATGGACAGCCTGGTCGCACCGGGAACCCGCACGGCGAAGGTCCAATACAACGCGAACGGATGGGTTGTCCACCATCTCACGGATGCCTGGGGATTCACTGCCTGCGCGGATGGCGTCCAGGGGATCTGGCCGATGGGCGCTGCCTGGCTGGCGCGGCATCCGTGGGAGTATTACCAGTATACCGGCGACACGGCATTTCTTAAAAACCGGGCCTGGCCGCTTATGAAGGGTGCGGCGCGCTTCATTCTGGACTTTCTGGTCGAGGCTCCAGCTGGCACCCCGGTTGCGGGAAAGCTGATCACAAACCCGTCCTACTCTCCTGAAAATAGCTTCGTCCTCGCCGACGGAAAGACGTCGGCCATGTTCACCTATGGTGCCACGATGGATATACAGATCATTCAGGACCTCCTTTCGAACTGCATTGAGGCCAGCAAGGTTCTGAACGTCGATCCTGATTTCCGGAAGGAATGTGAGACAGCTCTCGCAAAGCTGGCACCAGTGCGGATCAGCCCGGCAACCGGACGCGTTATGGAATGGATTGAAGATTATAAAGAACGCGATCCGCACCACCGGCACACATCCCACCTCTACGGCCTGCACCCGGCCAACTCGATCACAAAGGCGACGCCCGATCTCTACCAGGCGGCGCGCAAGTCTTTGGAAGTCCGTGGAGACGGCGGCACCGGCTGGAGCCTCGCTTGGAAGATCAACATGTGGGCACGGCTCGGCGATGGTGACCATGCCTACATCCTGCTTACGAATCTTCTGATGAATAAGACGTTGCCGAACCTTTTTGACACGCACGCTCCATTCCAGATCGACGGCAACTTCGGGGCTACTGCCGCCATTGCCGAAATGCTTGTGCAAAGCCAGATCCGAATCGTCGGCAAGGATGCCGCCCCCTACCGGCAGGAATTCCAAATCGACCTGCTGCCCGCTTTGCCTGCTGCATGGCCGGCCGGCCACGTCTCCGGCCTCCGCGCCCGTGGAGGGTTCACCGTGGATTTCGATTGGAAGGAGGGCAAGCTTGTCGAAGCCCGTATCCACTCCGCGCTCGGCGGCCCGCTCCATTTGCGTCTGGGCGACAAAACCGCCAGCTTTGAAACGGAGCCCGGCCAGTCGATTAAAGT
>CAZOZF010000334.1:0-2628 GCA_964584205.1 uncultured Verrucomicrobiota bacterium | reverse complement strand
CGGGGAGTGCTTGAAGTCGCCAGTGTTGCGGGAGACAATGTATTGGCAGTGTCCTGATTCAGCCAGACTCGCGACGACGGCGTCCTCGAAATTGGGTATGTTAAGATTTCTAGCTCGCATGAATTCCTTCTGGCCGGCGGGGATGACCTTCAGGGTGGACAGCAGCCAGTCAATGGTCTGTCCGGCTTTCGCGTGGCCGGCATATTTGGCGACAATGTAGTGGATGGTCGTGAGCGCATGGGCTGGGATATGTCCTGAGAGGGCCCGTTTTGCGACAAGGCTGAGTATTTTGCCCGATGCCGTGAAGTGGGGTTCTCGTTTTTGGATAACGTCGAGCAGAACATTCAGGTCAATGATGATTTGCATCAGGATTTCCTCATGTGATGCTGCCGGAGTTCCTCCCGCGCATCCACGGTGGAAGGGATGATTCCTGTTATGGCTTTGATCTCGGAGGGAATCTTCCCTTCTGTAGAGGATTGGAGCCGTTCCAAATAGCGACTAATCAAAGCGGTCAGGGAGAATCCGTTCTGTTTTGCATAGGACTTGGCGAATTCGAGATCCGCTGTCGGCAGGCGTATGGTCAACTTGGCATCGTTCATGGGTGATCCTCTTTTTAAATGTACGGTCATTATTGCTGAAATGTACGGCATTGTCAAATATCCTGAGGTACTAATCAGCAATTCGCATTATGGCCGCTGGGCGAGGTCAAAGACCGACTAAAGTCGGTACACCAACGCCGGAATATGATGATTTCAGCCCGTTGGTGTACCGCCTTCAGGCGGTCTTCAGCCATAATGCGAATTGCTGGGTACTAATATTCCTGAAATATTCTGGACATCCAGCACTCTTTTTCGGCCGCATGGAGGGCGGATGTCCCCAGCCGCCGTGCTCATAGGGGCGCAAAAACCGGCGGTCGAGGACGCCCGCCCTCCAGGGAAGGTGGCCATCCGTGGAGGTCCGGATTATTCCCAGAGGCACTTGATGGCGCGCTCTTCGAAACCGCAATGGTCAGAAAATGCGAAATTAGATGCCTCTGCCCTGAATATCGTTCTGCTCGCCCCTCCCTGCACGCTACTGCTTACGAATTGCACTCAGGGGCATTGTCGGGCGGTGCGGACTGTGATAAGAATAACTCCATCTGCCACATTTAAGTTTAGAAAGAGGGTGTTATGAGACAGCAATTCGCATTATGGCCGCTGGGCAATGTCAAAGACCGACTAAAGTCGGTACACCAACGCCGGAATATGATGATTTCAGCCCGTTGGTGTACCGCCTTCAGGCGGTCTTCGGCCATAATGAGAATTGCTGGTTATGAGAGGGTTATCAGCCTTCCGAATTGCTTGTTGTGTTATAAGGACGATTGAAACAATGAGAATGGCATTATTTATGTTTAGTATTCTGGTGGCGACATCGGTTTTCGCCCAGAGGCGAGCACTGGATGTAAGGGAAACTTTATGAGCTTTGATTACAAGAAGGCGGATTCGCAGGCGACGGTGGTAGAGCCCTTGGAGCCCGGGCAATTTCCTTATGAGTCCTACGAGGCCTATGAGGCAGCCCGTCATGAGCGGTGTCGCCGGTTCCGGGCGGCGCAGTCGGGGGTGCTGGTTTACCGGCGCATGCGTGTCCAGCAGTGTTTTTCCTCGGGTTGCCGGCGCATGGACGAGTCCCTCCAGTGGCAGCTGGGGGCACTGGCGAAAAGCATGGAGTTCGAGGCGGACGTCCCCAATTTCCTGGAGCCCTGGTATGGTATCGGGACGCTGGCGAGTGCCTATGGTGTGGACTATGAGTGGTTGGACGGTCAGGCCCCGGCGGTGAGACATCCCTTCCAGTCGGTCCAGGAGGCCCTCGCGGCGCCGGTCAAACCGGTTGCGGAGACGGCCATCGGGCGGCACACCCTGGCGATGATCCGGTATTTCATGGAGCAGACCGGCGGGCGCCTGCCGATGTCGCTGGCTGATACGCAGTCTCCGCTCAATGCGGCGTGCATGCTGGTGGACACCAGCAGTTTCCTGCTCGATTGCATTGACGATCCAAACGCGGTGCGCGCGTTTCTCGGGCGGCTGGCGGAACTCCAGGTGGAGTTTGTCCGCAAACAGCAGGAGCTCATTGGCGACCGGCTGGTGTGGCCCGGACACGGGTTTGCCTCCAGCCCGGTTTTTTCGGGGCTGGGGCAGAGCGACGACAACCTCCTGATGATGTCGAATGAGATGTACGGCGAGCTGGCGGCCCCGTCCCTATGCGCCTCCGGTGCGCCGTTTGGCGGCCCGGTGTTCCACTCCTGCGGGAACTGGTCGGATAAACTTCCGGTCATCACCACGCTGCCGGGGATCCGGACAGTGGACGCGGCATTTGGCGACGCCACGGATCCGAACCCCAATCCGGTGGAGCCCTTCCCGGCGGCGCTGGCCGGGACGGGAATTGTGTTGAATGCCCGAATCGTGGGGGAGCCTGACCGCGTGGTCGGGATCGTCCGCCGATTGTGGGCACCTGGAATGAAGTTGATTGTGGTGACATATTGTGAGACACCGGCGGAGCAGGCGGAAGTCTATGAACGGATACACGGGATATGTATGTAAAAGAAGGAAGTCAGATGGAAAACGACATACAGACGAAACCGGGACGGTATCG
>CAZOZF010000333.1:0-2652 GCA_964584205.1 uncultured Verrucomicrobiota bacterium | reverse complement strand
TAGTAGGGCTGCGTGCGGTATTCGGGGGAGATCAGCGTGGTGCGCCAGATGGTGCCCAGGGCGCCCGACTTGACCAGTTCGATGGCCTTGGCGAAGGGCGGCTCCAGGCGGCGCTGGAACATGATGGCCAGGGCCACGCCCTTGCGCTTGGCGGTCTTGACCATCTGGTCGGCGGTGCTGACCCGCTCGGAGAGGGGCTTTTCGCTCAGCACATGGAGCTTGGCGTTCATGCAGTCGATGGCGATGGCCGGCCGCTGTGGGTGGGGCGTGGCGATGACGACGGCGTCGCACAGCCTGGCCGCGATCAGTTCCTGGTGGCTGGTGAAGTAGGGGACGCCCAGCTTTTCGCCCATCGTTTTGGCCGTCTCGGGATTGATGTCACAAACGGCCACCAGTTTGGCTTCGGGCACCTTTGTTCCGACGCTGTTGGCATGATGCGAGCCCATGCCGCCCACGCCGATCACGCCCAGCCGAACCTGCCCGCCCTTGACCCGTTTCTTCGCATCCATTGAAATCGCTCCTCCGCGCTGCATTCCGTACACGTGATAAAAGCTGGCTTATAATGGCGAAAAGCCCCCCGATTGTCTAGAGTGAATAGAAAAGAGTGAATAGAAAAGAGAGTGATCGGTCTGCTGTGGATGCGGCCGATGGCCGCGTAATGCGTATAATTCGCGCCTTCCCTCCGGAGGGCGGAGTTCCTACGACGCCGCATGCGCTAGACTTGCCCGTTGGCCGCAAAAGAACACAAAGATCTCAAAGAATGAGGGTCTTTGCGTTCTTTGTGTTCTCTCGGGGCGATTCGTCCATCAGCGCGGGACACGCGCCGGTGGCCGTATGGGCGAAGTGCGACCGTTTCCGGTTCCCCACCTTGACGATGACCGGCTGAGGGCACTGCGGGCACTGGAGAATCCTGTCCTTGCCCCTGGTCCGCAGATCCTCGAGCCGTGAGTCCCGGTATTCTGCGTCCAGGATGATGACGTCCCGTCGACGAAGGCTGTCGTAGCACTTGAACATGGCTTGGGAAGTCTAGTAGGGGATGGTTCGTGAGATCAATGCCCATTTATTCGGAAAATGGGGTGGATGCCTATCTGAAAGCTCTGATTCTGCCCGATTGTTGGAACCCGATTTGCGCTCCCACAAAGCTCATCTAAGAGGCCTTTTTATCGCTAAATCAGTCATAACTCATTGTCACTTCAACGTATCTCGACGATAAGCGTCGAAGGCGCGGGATCAGTTTATCCCGCCTGCTTCGCGTAAGCCGGTTTTGTAAATGGGACGAAAATCGCGTATGCCACCGCTATTATTCGGCAGGCAGGCCGACTTGCAAGCGGTAGAATTCCTGGCTTGATGGCGTTTGATTGGTGAGGGTGATTTCGCCTCCGTTGCCGGGGATTGAAAGAGCATTGGTTGTCCAGCCGCCTGCAAGGCTCGCGGCCTTGAGCACATGGTATGTGCGCCCTTGAACACTTGGCCAGCGTAAGACGGTGGCTGCCGGATTCTGTGCAAAACTGATGGACCGGATGGACAGATAAGCGGTGTCATCGGTTGGACTGGTTCCCGCGATATACTCGCTCAAGTCGGGATACCCATCCGAGTCGAAATCATGAACCCCGTCACGCTCCAGCGTCTCGAAGTGTTCGAGTTCCCAATCGTTCGGCATGCCGTCGCCGTCGGTCCCTGAAACGCTTATTGAATACGTCTTGTTCGTGATGCAAAGGCCATCCCGTAAAAGCTCGACCTTGATAAGGGCATTGGACGGGGTGAAGTGGTCCGGCGTCCATTGGAAAATGTTGGCGTCAATCGTGCCCAGGATTTGACTTTGACCTGTACCGGCGGGCTCTGCCAGGCGGTATGTCAGGTTGGATACATCGATAAATTTGGGCCAGAGGGGAAACAGAAGCAACTGCTCGACTTCCGCTTTCATTGATCCCGGGGGCCGTCTTACGCCATAGTTAACATCGTAGTAGATCTTGAGGACATCTCTGAGTTCGGGTGTTCCATCAGCGGATTCGTCAACTCCCGGCGAAAATAAGTCAGATGCAAAAACGCTGGTTCTGTCGGCGCCTAAATTGAGCATCGTTTGCGCCCCGAAAACATTTGTGTTATTCACTCCGAACCAAAAGCATCGGACGGCGGGAAATAGGCGGGGATCGTAGGGGAGTGGATGCAGAACATCCCCGTATAAAAGCTGACTTTTCTTAACCGCACCCCATGTCGGAGGGTCATCCACTGGACCCAAGACATAACCAGGGAAGTACCAAGAACACATGGCGCCGGAGAATTCGTAGTAGAAACTGCAATTGCTTTCATCTAATTCGGGATATTGTGATCCCAGTACGAAGATGCCGTCAGGTTTGCATCCCTCCGTTCCATGGGAATAGTCTGCCCGGCAAATGAGGTTGCTGGCATCGAGGTAGCCCTGGGTGGCGAGATCCGTCAACCGGGCCGGCCAGGTGTTGGCGGGATGGTCGGCCGCATAGGCGCGCAAGGCTCCCCCGATTAGGCGCAATTTTCCCACGGCGTCTTCATAGTCCGCAAGGAGATTGGATTGCGCTTTTGTCCGGATGGGAGCAAGAAGTACGGAAAGCAGCGCCAGGATTAGGCCGAGGGATCGCATAACCGTATGCTACAGGTTGGGCGGGGGTGGTCAAG
>CAZOZF010000332.1:0-2654 GCA_964584205.1 uncultured Verrucomicrobiota bacterium | reverse complement strand
ACGGGTGCCGCTCACTATGGCCGTCCGGTAATCCAAGATATTTTTGAATGGGAGTGATTTTTCCGGGCTGAAAATGACTTGTTAATGCCGTTCCGCCGGGTATTCTAAAGCCCATTGGTTCTACGAGTGGGTTCGAATTTCCGGAAGAGGCGATTCTAATGGTTCAGATGGCATATCCAACGAGACCGCAAGACCGTTTTCAGGTTTATCGGTTTTTCAATGGGCTCGCGGTGGAAGGCAAGGAAGGACTTGACCAGCGCCGTTCGCGTGTTCCCCTGGTGAAGAGTTTTTTGCTTGAACATGTGTCTTCTCACGGCGGAAGAACACCCCGTCAGCCAACGGACATTTTTCAATCCCTCGGCGCTGAAGTCAGACGGATCGATGAGACATTCATGGAAGTTCGTGATCTGGATTCGGCGCCAAATGCTCCTGGTTCAGGCCAACGCACCGTCGGCTATATCGAGCAGTTCAATGAACGGTTTTTCGCCTACTACACCTCTGATGAATCACAGAGCGCCACCAAGCGTGTGAACCGGTGGATAACACGTTCCCCGGATCTCGACTCCTCATGGTTCAGCAGTCAGCTGCTCCAACGTTTGTGGGACACGGATGTCAGCTTGCGGGGCAACGAGCGTTTTGGAAAGTTGACGTTCAAGCACGAAAGCATTTTCGAGATGCCTGAGGATGCGGCCGAGGAATCGGATGCTGAGCCCGGCGAGGATGACAGTGAAGACAGCGAGACCGATGACCAGCCGGACTTTGAGCGGCGCAAGGCGCGGTTCAACATGGCAGACCGCATCGGCAGAATCAAGGCGTCCTTGAGCAGTCTGCAGGAGAACTATGCTCCTCTCCATGCCTTGTACGCATTACGGTTCCCCTCGCGAGTAGGACGGGGCTGCCACGATCTGTATCAACAAGGCCGGTTGACCAATCGCTCCGATAGTTTTGAGGAACACCGGAACATGGTGCGCTATCTATACCGGACCTATGGGGCCATGCTTGACCTGACCGAAGATACGGCGTGGCATCGCATGGAAGCTACGCCTGCTCATATGCGCACGAACATCGGGGCGAAAGGGGTTCCGCTCATTGTCCGGTTCAAGGAAGAATTGTCCGAACGGACATTCCAGCACTGGGTCACCCGGGCTTTTCAGAAACGCAATCGGTTCCGCCTTTGGGGCGAACCGATCTGGTTGGGACCAACGAAAGTCCACGTCTATGGCGCCGACCGCCATCTGTGGCAACCGATCAATATCGAGATGACTGAAAAAAGCCTCATTGCCATTCTGCCGCAAGATACCTGCGGGAATACATTCCACCGTCTGGTTACGAATATCCAGGCTTACGTGTGCCCCTCGATCGAAACTTGGCTGGGCGGTGAGGCATTTCAGGGAATCGTGGACAATTCCATCGCGAAGTCGGGAGGGTATACCGATGAGCGCTGAAACCCTCCTGCGGGATCCGGGGTTTCAACTCAATCTCCTGCTTTGGATGACCAGGGAGCAGCCGGCGAACGCCTATCTTGTTCGACCGCTATTTCAGGAACTGGGTTTTGATCTCGTCTACATCGAAAACCCGTTTCCTTTGCCCGAAGAGACAGTTCGTTCCGTTAATACGACCGGTCTGGATGTTAGCGTGACACCCGAACCGGACGTGCTGTTGCGTCGTGATAGCGACAAGAAAGCACTCTACATCGAAGCCAAAGCGGGGTCGTTCTCCATCGCAAGTTCAAGCGCGAGGCAGGCGCGAGGCCACCTTCTCGCCGCCGGTCCCGCTTTCGCCGAAGTAATGAAACCACTCCAGCAGTGCCTTCTCTGTTATGTGGTGCCGGATACCGATAGGCCGCACATGGACTCATGCCTAACGAGTCTTGGTAACGAACTTCGAACCTCGAAACTTGAACCGGGGCCGCATTCTGTCCACGGACTGAAAATGCAGGACACCGATGTGGTGTACGCCTGGGATAACCCTTTCAATGCGCACACCGGCAGTGTGGGCAACTCAACTGTTATTCTTCAGAATATCACCGACGACACGGATCCAAGTCCGTTGTTTCTGGTTTTTTGTGACCAGGATTATCCTGATCCGAAGCGACAGGACTTGAATCGCCAAGTTTTCCAGAATCAAGTCCATGCTGTTTTGTTGTGTGAGTTGAACCTCACTACTCCCGGAAGCAACTATTCTTGCGCAATAGACGACCTCCTACTGAAGACCACCGATGGCATTTTCAATTTCATTGGGCGTGAACGCCAACGTCGTATGCGCCGTCTTATCCGTGAAAACCTATTCAGACGCATACTTACCTACTGGCGGGAAAAAGATCCTAATCTGGTGAGGCTTGAAAACGATACACTCAAGATCCAGTATCGCGACGACTCGCAACGCGAAACCTTTCTTGATTGGCTGGAGGACTATAAACGAACAGGCTTCAGCGTTATCATGCCACAACCCGAGGAGTCATTGCCGTTGCTGAGGATGATGGAGAACCCTGCACAGAAATGATTATCAGGCGCGCGTAACGCCCGGGATCTTTTTGAGGATCAGGCAGGCAACATGGTCGCGCCCTGAACTTCAGTAGATATATTAAAGGGACTTTGAGTGAAAGCTCGATTGATCGAGGCGATGAAGGCTGTCTTTGGATCCGATGAGAGGCG
>CAZOZF010000331.1:0-2656 GCA_964584205.1 uncultured Verrucomicrobiota bacterium | reverse complement strand
AGCACACCGCCGGATTCGCCTGAGAGGCCCTGGTCTGCTTTAAGGAGCAGGCCGGGTCCGCCGACATGGTGGATGCGACCACGGGGAAAGCCCTTGGCAAAGGCTTGCTGAATGCCAACCGGGTCTATATTGTTCGCGGGCTGGAACCGTAAGGTGACTTCGACACGATGTTTGAATGAGGCTGTGTAATGAAGGCGATTGTCCTGGCGGCGGCGGCACATCCGGATGATATTGAGTTCATGATGGCGGGCACGTTGCTGCTGCTTAAGCGGGCGGGCGCGGAGATCCATCTGTGGAACCTGGCGAACGGTGCCTTGGGAACCGCCTCGCACAGTCGTGAGGAGATTGTCAGACTTCGCGGCGATGAAGCCCGGGACGCCGCGCGGGTGGCAGGCGCGACCCTTCACCCGCCGTTGTTCGATGATCTTGCGATCTTCTATGACGCTTCCTCTCTGGCGCGGGTGGGGGCGGTCATCCGCGACGTTCAGCCCACCATTATTCTCACCCAGTCACCCCAGGACTACATGGAGGATCATCAGAATGCCTGCCGTCTGGTGGTTGGTGCCGCTTTCGCGCGAGGGATGCTGAACTTCGTGTCCGAACCGAAACGACCGTCGTATGACGCGCCTCTGGCGCTCTACCATGCCCTGCCGCATGGGCTGCAGGATCAGCTGCGTCAGCCCGTAAGGCCTCATTTCGTGGTGAACACCGCGACCGTCATGGATCAGAAACGCCGCATGCTGGCCCAGCACCGGAGTCAGAAGGAGTGGCTGGATGTGAGCCAGGGCATGGACGCCTATCTCAACGAGATGAGTGCCATGGGGCGTGAGGTGGGGTGCCGGTTCGGCACCTTCGAGTATGCCGAAGGCTGGAGGCGTCACTCGCATCTTGGTTTTGGACCGGTTGACTACGATCCGTTAAAAGACCTATTGGAGAAAGACTATGCCGAGACCCTTGAGTAAACTGGCGCCCGAGTGGTGGGATTACACAACGTTGGATTCCGAGTTGCTGGCCGATGCGGCGCGGTTGACCGAAAGGAGTCTGCCTCAGCTTTCCCGCCCGGGCTTCAAAGTCAACCTCTATGACACGATCGAGGACTTCTATCTGGCCGAGGCCTTGGAGTACATCCAGGCCTGGCAGCAATCCACACCGGACAATCCTGCCGGTATTTGCGGGCCCATCGGGCCGACAGAGCAGTTGCCGCTGGTGGCAAGGATCGTCAATGCGATCGGCCTGAGTTTACGCGACGCCCATTTCTGGGGGATGGACGAATGGGTCCTGGATGGCCAATCGGTGGCCGAGACCCACCCACTCTCTTTCGCCCGGTGCGACAAGGAGATGTGCTTCAACCGGATCGATCGCCGGTTGCGGATGCCGGCACAGAATCTGCATTTCCCGACCACCGAGCCGGAATCCTACACGAAGAGCTACGATTCGATTCGTTGCGTGGTGATGCAGGGCGGGCAGGGGGAGATCAAGCACTGGGCCTTCAACGATCCTTTGCCGCGGACCGGTAAATACCGGAATGAACCTCCCAGTCCTGAGGAATACCGCAAGTTAAAAACCCGTCGGGTGAAACTCCATCCCGTCACGATTACCCAGAATGCCAGGACCTCAGGCGGTGGAAATGTGTCGCTCGTGCCGACTGAAGCCATGACGGTCGGACCTTACGAGACTTGGAAAGCTGAAAAAGTCTCCATCTGGCATCCGGGACATCACGACAATCCTTTTGGCATGCGCCTCTCGGCGTTGATGATTTCCAAGAGAATTCCGGACGCAGCGGTGCCGATGTCACTGCTGGCGGATCATCCGAACGTGGTGTTCAACTACTATCGCGGCGGTATTGGAAGCGTCAAAGTGGATATGCACTGAGGTTGGGGCCGGCCAGACCTCAGTCCGGAAGCTGCCGGGGTGAGGTCACCCCGGCTCCTCCTGTGTTCAGGGCTTCGTCTTGAGCCCCTTGCTGACCGCCACCTGATTGTCCAGGTGACCGAGTTTGTTCTTCAGCAATCCTTTGAGCCGCTCGATCTCTTTCTTATGATCGGCGATCTCGACTTTCAGGATCACCGTCCATCCCAGAAGGATGAAAGCCACGGTGCACAAAATGGGAACTGTCATGCTCTTCTCCAGTCAAACGCCCTATGCCTGGGACTGACCAGTCCCGTCATTAGGGCAGTTGCTGAAGCATCATAACGTGTTCCGCTTTCCGGGCAAGTCTCTTGTCGGAGGTCGACAGGGCCTCAAAACTTTTGTTGTTCCCTGTGCGAGCGTTCTGGCATCATGCCACGCATGCGGCTTTCAATTGTCATTCCTGCGCATAATGAGGAACATCGGATCGGGCCCATGCTCGACGCCTACCTCCCTTTCTTCACTGGACGCTATGGCGACGACGTCGAGTTCCTCGTGGTTGTCAATGGGAGCACCGATGACACGGAAGGGGTGATCGGTCGCCATGGAAAGCTCTATCCCGGTCTGCGGGTGCTCGTTGAGCGCGAGCCTGTGGGGAAAGGCGGAGCCTTGATGATAGGGTTCCGGGAGGCCAAAGGCGATTTTGTGGGGTTCGTGGATGCCGATGGTTCCACGCCGCCCGAGGCTTTTCAAGACCTTATGGATAACCTTGGTGACGCCGGTGTCATCATTGCCTCCCGCTGGTGCC
>CAZOZF010000330.1:0-2661 GCA_964584205.1 uncultured Verrucomicrobiota bacterium | reverse complement strand
CCCGCCGTCGCTCCAACTCCAGTTTGATCTCCTCAAGTTTCGCGCTGTTGAGCGGATAGAACAGCATGGGAACGGCCGCCAGGCAGAACAGCAGGCCGGGCACCAGGGTCGCCGCCAGGGAGATCCCGCATAACGAACGGGCGGTTTGTTCCACGTTCGCCTGATATCCGAACGCGCCCAAGATCCCGCCCATGATCAGGCCTCCGAAGGCGAAGCCTGTCTTCAGGGCAACCGACCCGGCCGCGTAGATGATCCCCGTGGCCCGGCGCCCATGCCGCCATTCGTTATAGTCGGCGGTATCACCCAACATGGCGAAAAACATAATGATGACAATCATCCCGAAAAACTCGGACAGCACGGTGCTGACATAAGCCACCCAAAGCCGGTCCGGTCGCGCGAAATACATCAGCATGGCACTCACGCCCACCACAAAAACGCATATACCCAATCCCCTGGCTTTCCCCAACCAACGGCCGACCAGCGGCGTCGCCATGGCGCCAACCAACCCGACCACGACCCCGATGCTGCGAAACAGCGTTGTCAAATCCACGTCATGCAGGTTGTACTTGAAGAAATACATTTGAACGCTCCCCCGGCAGGCGGAAGCCAAAGCGGCGATGAGGATGGTCATAAATGCCAGTAACCAAGGCTTGTTCTGCAACAGATCCTTGATGTCCACCCACACCGAGGAATGCTGCTGCTTGGGCGGTTGTACCCGCTCCCGTACCGTAAAGAAGGTGATCAGATACAAAATCGTGGCCACGACGGCAAAAAGCCCTATGGTCCATTGAAAACCTATCGCCTCATTACCCTGCCCGAAATACTTGACCAAAGGGAGGCAGCAAGCCGCAGAAATCAAGCCCCCGATCCCGCCCAGAACGCCACACACGGAGGTAATCCGGGTTCGTTCCTGGGGATCGTCGGACATCACCCCCTGCAACGAATTCTGGGGCACGACGCAGATCGTGTAGAGTGTCATCAGGAGCATATAGGTCACGGAGGCATACACAAT
The DNA here is from genome assembly GCA_964584205.1 of uncultured Verrucomicrobiota bacterium. Taxonomy (GTDB): domain Bacteria; phylum Verrucomicrobiota; class Kiritimatiellia; order CAIKKV01; family CAITUY01; genus JAABPW01. The sequence goes on along the minus strand of CAZOZF010000330.1, from coordinate 1,649 downwards.
CTTTCCCATCGGCCCCCAGGCCGGGGTAACAAACGTCAATACCGTGATCACGCCAAAAGGCACGCTGGCCCATAACAACCAGGGACGGAACTTGCCCCATCGTGTACGGGTCCGGTCGGCAACAAGACCCATGAGGAAATCGGCCACCATGTCCCAAACACGACTAACCATGAAAATCGTCGTCATGGCTGCCACCGATAGTCCGAATACATCCGTGTAGAAATAGGTGAGGAACCCGCCAATGGTACTCCACACCAGAGTGGTCGCCGTGCCACTGACGCCGTAACCGATCTTCTCCCCCCACCCGACTTTTGAGTTGTCCGTCATCCCTACACGATAGGCCAGGACTCACGCCTCGTCCATAACGGTCTCGTTTCCGTTTATTCCTTTCCTGTTTCATGAGCGTCTGCGGCAATTACTTGACATTCTCCCATCCACGATGGTCTTATGACCACATTCTATGCGGAAGAAGTAACTCACCATGAAGTTCCTGACTTATCATGAAGCCTGGGGAAGGGTAAGCGCCCTCCCGACCCCGAAGGATACGCATCTGGACAGGTTTGGAATGGCCCGTAGCGACGGGAATTTCCGATCCTTCTTCACGGTCCGCGACTATTACTACCTGCACTTCATCGAGAAAGGACAAGGCACATTCGTTCTGGACGGCGAGACATTCGACGCGCCAGCGGGCACCCTGATCTTCTTCTATCCGGGAATGAGCGCGGCTTATCATGACCGGCCTGACGCCCCCTGGCGTTTCGCGTGGGCCCGAATTTACGGGCGGTCCCTTGATCCGGTCCTGAAGCAACTGGGCATCACGCGCCGAAATCCCTGCAACCAGACCCGCGAACCCGAAGCGCTGCAACTCCGGTTGCAAGATCTGTTTCTCCGCCTCCGCCGTTCCCGCCGTGAGGATACCTTCCTGCCTTACAGGGCCTGTTGGGAACTGTTGAGTCTGCTCAAGGATCATGTCACCACGGTCCCGCAACCACCGGTTCCGATCCCCCTGCTTGAACAAGCACAACGCCTCCTGAACGAACCCATGCAGTCCCTGCCCAACGTCGAACAACTGGCCCAGAAACTGGGCGTCGGCCGGGTCACCCTCTTCCGCCTGTTCCGGGACCATTTAAAGACGACACCCGCCGAATACATCGACGACATCCGCTATCAGCGCGCCTGTTCAATGTTGTCCGAATCGAACCTCCGGTTGAAGGAGATTGCGGCGCTCTGCGGGCTCGCCAGCCATCCCTACTTCAGCCATTGGTTCAGCCGCCGTTCAGGCCTGCCCCCCAACGCCTACCGGGCTAGCGCGAGACACTGAATAGTGCATGGCAGCGGAAACCCCAGGGACAGGTACCTGCCGCATAGGTCGTTGTCTATCATCTCTTTTCCGGCCTGGTATGTATCAGCCGGATGTCGGCAGGAAGAGGAGCACCGGGAAACGGTAGATTAAACGCCCACTCCCGGTTTCGAATCTTGCAAATCAGGCGAATATAGCCAGAGAGTTGGAAAAGAGCGTAGGTAACGTATGTGCCGGGAGCCGCCGAAACCGAGAACATGCGGCTGAACGCCTGGCTGATGGTCAGGATTTTTCTGGATTCCGACATCCTCAAACATGGGTGACGAAAATGGAAACGTTATCCTTTACC
>CAZOZF010000329.1:0-2662 GCA_964584205.1 uncultured Verrucomicrobiota bacterium | reverse complement strand
ACCGACGACGCGTGAAGTGAATTGCGGGCGGAGCCCGCCTTGGAGTGCGGCAGTTTGACTGCCGCCTTGTCCTTGGGCGGGGAGAGGAAAGGCGGCAGAGCAAACTGCCGCACTCCGAAGGTTGGCGGCAAGCCGCCAACAAAGCCGTCTGGATTGCCCCGTAGGGATAGACGACGCATGACGTGAATTGCGGGCGGAGCCCGCCTTGGAGTGCGGCAGTTGACTCTGCCGCCTTGTCCTTGGGCGGGGAGAGGAAAGGCGGCAGAGGGAACTGCCGCACTCCGAAGGTTGGCGGCAAGCCGCCAACAAAACAGTCGGATTGCTCCGCAGGGATAGCGACGCAGAAAACAGCAGACCCGTTAAATCGTCAAGAAATTAACACATTCGCTTGACGTTGAAGGCAGGCTGGGGAATCATCACCGTAGTTAAGGAATTGAATGCAAACATCCAACAACCAACGCCCAACTCCCAACGTCAAAGAGGGTCGTGTTCATTGACTGGGCGCTGGATGTTAGGAGTTGGATGTTGGGAGTTGGATGTTGAGCGTTGAATGATTCTGATCACCTGCGCTCACAAGCAGGCGGCCCGCGGCCGCAGGAGACGACGCCATGTTGAGAACCAAACTCTTCTGGGCTTTTGCCATGATCGTCCTGATCGTCGGAATTCTCTCCGCGATCTTCGGTATCCGCATGATCCGCAGCCGCGTGATCGAGGAAGCCCAGACGCGCGTCACGCTGGATCTGGGCAGCGCCTGGGAAGCCTGCAACTATAAACTGGACGAGGTCCAGACCATCCTCAGGCTCATTGCCTCCAAAAAGCTCGTGATGGAAACCTTCAGTTCGCACGAGTGGGAGAACGTCGAGGTCAAGAATCGCCTGGAATTGATCCGGGTGAGCTTCAAGCTGGATTTCCTGACGGTCGTGGATATGAACGGAAAAGCCGTCCTGCGCGCCGCCCCGCCCTACAACAAGAACGACTTCCGTGCCGCCGATCCCGCCGTGATCGCCGCCATGAAAGGCGACCTCGTCCGGGGCATGCACGTGTACAGCCAGGGTGAGCTCCAGCGTGAAGGCGACGGCCTGGTCGAAAAAGCGCTGATGGCCCTCGAAGACACGCGCTATGCCCGTCCCCGGGCCAAGAACGAGGAAAACCGCGGCCTGGCCATGGTCGCCGCCGTCCCCGTGAGGGAGGGCTCGCAGATCCTCGGCGTCATCTACGGCGGCGTGCTCCTGAACCGCAATCACGACCTGGTCGACAAGATCAAGGACACGGTGTTCCGCAACGAAACCTACAAAGGCATGCCCGTCGGCACGGCCACCATCTTTCTGGATGACTGCCGCATCGCCACCACCGTGCGCCTGCCCAACGGCAACCGCGCCATCGGGACGCGCGCCTCCAAGGAGGTCAGCGACCGCCTGCTCGACAATGCCCTGCCCTGGATCGGGCGGGCCTTCGTCGTCAACAACTGGTGCCTGACCGCCTACGATCCCATCCGCGATCTGTCCGGCAATGTGGTGGGAATCCTCTATGTGGGCATTCTGGAGAAGCCGTTCACCGATGTCGGCCGCAGCCTGATCGCCCGCTATGCCCTCCTGCTGGCCATCGGACTCATCATCGGCCTGGCCCTCGCCTACCTGATGGCCGGCCGGCTCTCGGCCCCCATCCACCGGCTCGTGGAGGCCGCCACCGTCATCCACCGGGGGGGACGCCCGGGCCCCGTGCCCGTGAACCATTCCTGCACCGAAGTGGAAACCCTCGTGGAGGAATTCAACGAGATGGTCGCCCGGCTGTCCGAGCGGGAGGACAAACTCAAGGAAGCCAACGAATCGCTGAAGGCTACCAACCGCAACTACATGGAGACCCTGGGGTTTGTCTCGCACGAACTGAAGAACCCGCTCTCCACCATGATGAATTACGTCTACCTGCTGAAAGGGTCGCTCATCGGGCCGGTGAACGAGAAACAGCAGAAGGCGGTGGCCATCCTGGAAGCCAACATGAAGCGGCTGGTCGAAATGGTCCGCCACTATCTCAACCTGTCGCGCATCGAGAATGGCGAACTCCAGCCGATGATGAGCGACTTTGCCCTGCTGGATGACGTCATCCAGCCCCTCCTGCTGACCATGGAACCGGACATCGAGGCCCGGCATATGCGGCTGGACAACCAGCTGCCGGCGCTGACCGTCCACGGCGACGTCAACATGGTGCGCGAAGTCTTCGAGAACCTCGTCAGCAACGCCATCAAGTACGGCCGCGACGGCGGCAACATCACCCTGCGGGCCCGCTCGCTGGAAGGATTCACGGAGTTCGCCGTCCGCAATCCCGGCGAAGGCATCCCGCCGGACCGGATCGGCAAGATCTTTCAGAAGTTCTCGAGGTTCAACACCGACACCCTGCGGCATCAGAAGGGAACCGGCCTCGGCCTGTTCATTACGAAGAACATCGTGGAAGCGCACGGCGGCACGATCGAGGTCGAGAACCATCCCCAGGAATGGATCGAGTTTCGCTTCACCCTGCCGGTCGTGGGGGCCTGAGCTCGCGAGCGCAGCGAGCCTTTGGAGTGCGGCAGTCTAACTGCCGCCTTTCTTTTGCGAGGGCACGGGCTTGGCGAAGGCGGCAGTCACACTGCCGCACTCCGAAGGATGCCGCTGCCGCGGCATCAAAC
>CAZOZF010000328.1:0-2671 GCA_964584205.1 uncultured Verrucomicrobiota bacterium | reverse complement strand
CCTTCTCCCGCACCAACCGCGTGCTCAACGGCACCAAGCCCTACGGCAACATCCTTGACTTCCGCCAGCAACAGGACGCCGTGGATGTCGCCATCGCCCTCTTTTCCGGTGAAAAGACCGGCATCAAAGCCCGCGAAATCTGGCTGGTGGACAAGGCACCCGTTGTCATCGGAAAACTGCAAGTAGCCGTGCGGAAGCTGGACGCCTTCATGAAATCCCAGGGCCTCGACTGCGCCCCGGAGGCCGTGCCGAACCTCATGGGCAATGAAGCCAAAAGCGCCTTCATCAACCACTTCAAGGAAGTCCAGCGCCTCAAAACCCAGCTCGACCAATACACCGACCTCTCAGACGAAAACGCCGCCAGCATCGAGCAAATTCTGCCCAAGGAAAACCTGCTCGGCTTCCGCGGAGCCTATCTGGAAACCGCTCAGCGCCTCAAGGAACAGCGTGGCAAGACTGGCGGTGACCAGCCCGGCCCGGACGTGGACCAGTTGGATTTCGAGTTCGTCCTCTTCGCCTCCGCCCTCATTGATTACGACTACATCATGGGCCTCATCGCCCGCTTCTCCCAGCAGACACCGGGCAAACAAAAAATGAGCCGCGAGCAGCTCATCGGCCTCATCCAGGCCGATGCCAAGTTCATGAACGAGCGCGAGGATATCGCCTCCTATATCGCCACTCTGAAAGCGGGCGAAGGCCTCAGTGAAACAGCCATCCGCGAAGGCTACCTCCAGTTCAAGGCGGAAAAGGATGCAAAGGAACTGTCAGAACTCGCCGCCAAACACGGACTGGCCAACGCCGCACTGCAAGGCTTTGTGGACGGCATCCTGGAACGCATGATTTTCGACGGCGAACAGTTGAGCGAGCTTTACGCCCCCTACGAACTCGGCTGGAAAGAACGCACCCGAAAAGAACTCCGCCTCATGGAAGACTGCGCTCCTTACCTCGCCAAACGCGCCCAGGGACGGGAAATCTCAGGACTCAGTGCATATGAACAATAAACCATTCAAGGAAACGATATGGAAACCAATCAGATTCAAATGCTCACCGAGACCTTTGAGGGGCATGCACAGGTGATGCCACAATCATCCTCGACAACAAACAGCGGGATTAGACCGCCCTTTCAGGGCTTGAATTTATTGGGGTATGGAACCCAGGGCGTTGCCCTGACCCAGGGCGTTACCCTGGGCTATCATAGTGCGCGCCTTTGGCGCTACGAAACCCATGTATATGAGGAAATCGTATGAAGCAGAAAGAACAGATCAAAAAGGTTTTCGACGACAGCGAGTTGCGGGAGGATTCAGTTATTCGAAATTTTCGAATAACTGCCGACGACGGAAAAATGGTTGATCTTGGCTCCGGGAGCCAGCGTGAGATCGAGCTTGTCCAATCGCCCCAAAGGGGTCAACTAAGACAGCCCAGGGCAACGCCCTGGGTATTCGAGCCCATAATCCCAAGCCCTGAAAGGGCGACCTAACGATGCCACAATCTCTCGCCAACAACCTGATTCACCTCGTCTTCTCGACTAAACACCGGAAACCATGCCTCTCCAACGCTGTCCGCCCCGCTCTCCACGCCTACCTCTCCACCGTCTTCAAAAACTTGCAATCTCCCGTCCTGATTCTCAACTCGGTGGAAGATCACATTCACATTTTCTTTTCCCTCCACCGCACCGTCGCGCTCTCCTCCGTGGTGGAAAATGCGAAAACATCATCCTCCAAATGGATCAAAACCCAAGCCGCCGATCTGTCATCATTCTCATGGCAGGGGGGATATGGAGCCTTTTCCGTCAGCGAATCCAATGTAGCCACGGTCAAGCAATACATTGCCTGTCAGGCGGAGCATCACCGGAAGATCTCGTTTCAGGATGAATTACGAGCCTTTCTTGTTAAACACAAAATGGAATTCGATGAACGCTATCTGTGGGATTAGACCGCCCTTTCAGGGCTTGAATTTATTGGGGCATGGAACCCAGGGCGTTGCCCTGGGCTGTCATAGTGCGCGCCGTTGGCGCTGTAAAACCCATGCATATGAGGAAATCGTATGAAGCAGAAAGAACAGATCAAAAAGGTTTTCGACGACAGCGAGTTGCGGGAGGATTCAGTTATCCAATATTTTCGGATAACTGCCGCCGACGGCAAAACCTACGACACCCAGCATTATAACCTTTCCGCCATCATCGCCAAGGCCAAGACCGCCTGCGAAGTGTCCGGCCATTCGGTGGAGAACCATTTTCCTGATGTCAGGAAAATGGTTGTATCCAATGCGGTTAAATCCATCGAATTCGATGGGATTAGAAACCACTCGATAATAGAGGCGCAACCATGAGCAAATCCAAACAAACCAGCATCGAAGTCCAGGGAACGGCCATCGCCATCGTCTCAGTGGACAACCAAGATTTTATTTCCCTCACCGATATGGCAGAAAAGTTTGGGGATGACGTGCTGATCTATAGTTGGATGCGGAACCGAAACACCCTCGAATTCATCGGTATCTGGGAACAGCTCCACAACCCGGATTTTAAAGGTATCGAATTCGAGACCTTTAGAAATCAGGCCGGTCTCAACAGTTTCTCCCTCACACCGAGGAAGTGGATCGAGGCCACAGGTGCCATCGGATTCCAATCCAGAGCCGGGCGCTATGGAGGCGGCACTTACGCCCACAAGGACAT
>CAZOZF010000327.1:0-2678 GCA_964584205.1 uncultured Verrucomicrobiota bacterium | reverse complement strand
AGGCGGGTGCCGCGGGTCTGGCCCGGGCGGCGGATGTTTGATGTTCTGATCAGGCCGTCCTCGGCATAGCGCCGGAGTTGTGGGGCCGTGATCCCGTGGGTTTCCCGAATGGTTTTAGCTTTCGCCCATTCGGCCGTGGTTTTGCTGTGTGTGCTGTCATTCATGACGACCGCACCTTGCCGGAAGTTTACCGGCAATTCCTTAACTCTGTTGAGGGAGGGGGTGTTAAGTAATTGGGGTTTTACCGCCCCTGATACTAACGGGTTTGGGTCCGCTCTTCGCCCGCCGCAGGTTGCTCAAACCCGTTATCTTCTTGAACTCGCGGCTGACCTGGGATTCAGCCACGCCCTCACCGTAGATGACTTCACGAAGTTTCTTCTTCGTCGGCTCCTTTCCCTGCATTGCCAGGTCAATGCGGACCGCAATGGCTTTCAGTAACCGTTTGTTGCCGAAGTCCGGGCTGTTCCACGTTTCGTCCATCGCCTGCAGGCGCTGCAACGCCCGGATCAGGATCTGAGCCTCGTCGAACAAACCCAGCTGCATGAGCCCGGATATGCTGTCACAGGCGGCTTGGTGTAGTTGGGGATCGGGAACGAATCCGTCATAGGGTGCCGTGGTCTCATTGTCGTGGCGCGCCCTGGCGATGTACGCGGGAATCGCGAGCATCAGCAACGCGAACTGCGCATCGTAAACAGCGGGGTTGGTTTTTGACGTGCGCCGACCCAGCACCACTGTCGCGAGTTCCTCCACCAACTTCACCGACCAGATCGGCACCACGAAACGGTCGCCCGCTTTCCACTCCTTCGTTCCATTGTCAGCAGCACCGAAGATCGTGAGTTTGGCATCCTCGGACTCCCGTAGGAGCGTTTCATGGTCGGAAATGGCCGGCTGCTTTGCCTTGGTCTTGGATTTATCCTTCGCCTTGAGCCCGGCCTTCGCCTTGGAGGTGGCGGGGGTTTTGTCCGGTTTCGCGGCACCATGTGGTTTCCTCGCAGCACTCATCGCGTGCATGCCCTAGCATGCGGCGATGGCCATGGCCAGCGTGATTGGGGGAGGGGATGTCCAGTCCCCGAACCGCGATGTTGAAAACATGATGCCCGGTGCCAAAACCCCCGAAACCGGCCGGAACGGGAACCAGCCAGGAAACCCGTCAAGCCCGCTGTCGCTGCCAATGGCCCTGCGGCGGCAACCCGATCCCGGTCTTCACGCAGTACTTCTTGATGGCGACGTCGCTAACGCCGAGATCCTTCGCCAGATGCATCATGGGCTCACGCGTCAGACCTGATTCCGTCCCCCTGGCTTGGCTTGCTTGTCGGCCGCCTTCACGGCACCGGCCGCCGTTGCGGCCTTGGTGGGGGGTGGTATGGCACCAGTAGGAAGAATCTGCCAGTAGGGGAGGGCTTCTTCGGGGGTGAGAGCCTTGTGGTAGTGGTTGAAAAACACCCTGATGTGTTCATGCCCCATGTCAGAGCGCAGGTCTTCAATGTTTTTTTCCGTGGCAAGAAGGTAGGTCCCAAAGCTATGCCGCAGAGCGTCGACCATTTCCAATCCATCAATTCCGGCTTCCTTGCGGACCCTTGCTGATCTGTCACGCCACCGGTGCGGAACCACCTTCCCATTCCGGACTTCCACGGGCACGGTTTCTAACCAAGCCTGCAAGGTGGCATTGATCCTAACATTTCTGCGGCGGGCCTTTTTCGTCTTGCTTGACCCGAGTCGGATGACGCTGAGGTCCGGATCGATGTCTTCCCATTCAAGCCGCTCCAACTCGTTAGGCCGGAGCCCGGCAAACGCAAGGATGGCGAAGGGTACCGCGCAAGTTGAACACGCCCTGTCCAGTCCACCCGGGTAGTCACGGCACGCGGCGAAGAGAGCTTTCAATTGGTCAATGCTGTATACCGTTACCTCGTCATCCCGCTCGGGTGGGCGAGGACGCTGGACACGCCTACACGGATTTTCCGTTAGTGTGGCGTCTTTCACGCATTGCTGAAAGACCGTAGAGATGTAACGCAGGCCGTTTGTCCACCGTGTCTCACCCGTGGTTATCGAATCGAGAGTATTGCGTATTTGGTCCGGAGTGATGTCAGCAACGTTCATGTCGAGAAACTCAGCAGGCAGCGCCCTCATCCAAGCCCTGTAATCCCTCTGGGTCGTCGGCCTGTGGTTCTGACGAAGTTCGATCGCCTTGCCCCATGCCTCGCGCAGGGTCGGTGCCTTGCCGCGCAGATCATGATGGGATTTGTAGAAACGGGCGGCCTCACTCAATGATACCCCGTGAAAGTCTGTTAGGATTGCCAGGGCCTTGACCGCGTCATCGGCCACTCCGGGCGGGATGACCGACGCGTTCTCACCATGCTTCTTGTATTTTTCACTCAGTCTCTGGGCTTCCGCTTTGACGAGGTCCCGGGTCGTGAAATAGCGTCGCTCACGAACGCCACTTGCTGAAATGGATGCCGGCACGTTCAGCAACCAGCCGCGGGTGGTCTTCTTGAAGGCGAACTTGGGCGTTTTGGGCATGCGCGATTTGTGCCCGTATCGCCCTTATTTGTCGAGAATATCCCGAAATATAAGAATATCAAGAATATAACACATTGAAAACCAGTATATAAACTATTCAATGACAGGATTGATAATCCTCACCGCGGGATGAACTCCCCGACAACCCATCCACTCCCCAC
>CAZOZF010000326.1:0-2689 GCA_964584205.1 uncultured Verrucomicrobiota bacterium | reverse complement strand
GCCAGCACACAGGTGGCAATCACCGTGTCGCCCGCCCCGCTCACATCATACACCTCGCGCGCCCGGGTTTGAATCACCCGGGGCGCAACCCCCTTCGCCGCCAAATACATGCCGTTCGGGCCCAGAGTCACCAGCAGTTGCTCGGGCTCCCATCTCTTAAGAAGAATCTCCGCCGCTTTCCGCAAGGAGGAATCCTTCAAGGGATCCCCCGGCGGCGGCGCTTTAACCGGCAACCCGGCACACACCTGGGTTTCCCGGTAATTGGGGGTTGCCAGGGTGATTCCCTTGATCTTCAAATTCAGGTTATCCTTGGGATCCAGCCCGACCGGGATTCCCTTTTTCCGGGCGGCCGACAGCACAGCGTCCATCACTTCCTGCCGGACAATCCCCTTGCTGTAATCCTCGATCACAACTCCGGTACAGGACTTGATCTCCTTGGATACCCTCTCGCAAAACGCATCAACATCTGCCGCCGGGAACTCGGGATCCGGATCCCAGTCAATACGCACCACCTGCTGGCGGTCGGCCAGCACTCGCATCTTGACCGTGGTGGTGAGCCCCGCAACCGTGCGCACAGCGCTGGTGTTGATCCCCTGTCCCGCCATGAGCGAGACCAGGTCGCGCCCCGCCGCATCATGGCCCACCACGCCCGCAATCACGGCCTGGCCGCCGAACGCACACACATTCCAGGCCACATTCGCGGCACCGCCGGGAACCTGCCGTTCCCGCGCCACACGCACCACCGGAACCGGCGCCTCGGGGGAAATCCGTTCCACCGTTCCATGAATATACCGATCCAACATCAAGTCCCCCACCACCAGGATACGCTGGTTCCGGAAGGACTCCGTCAAGTGTCTGGCCCGCTTATTTTTCATTTCCTGCTCCTCGTTTCACGGTTCCGGGGGGAGTGGACCACCAATCCCTGACGCCGGCTTCATCGCCCTCCCAGGATCCCCGATACTCAACTTCGCCATAGGGAGATTCCTTCGTGCTCACCCAGAGCCGCTGCAGGAACCGTCCCTTACTTCCCCCGTTGCGCCGGACGGTCCGGGCGGTGACTTCAAACACGCTCAGGGAGCGCCCGGCCATTTTCAGGGGCCGCATTCCCAGTCCCAACCCCTCCACAACACAAAGCCGCTCGCCATCCGGACCGCTCCAGATGATGCCACTGTCACGAATGTCCAGCTTCACCAATCGGGGTTCATCGGCAAACAGGGACGCGGTCTCGCGCACATCATTCAGGGTGGCGATCCTGCCGAACGCGGCGGGAACCCACCCATCTGCGGTTTTTACCACTTCCAGATGCGCCCCGGCCACCGTCATCTCCAGAGTGCCGCCCCAACCCAGGGCGATCCGGATTTCCCTCGCCTTGAAACTTCCTAAAGGCGTGGTAGTGGGTTTGGTCTGGACATCTGTCAGGGACACCTCCGCCGGCCCCGTAATCGATGCGCCTCCGACAGTCAGATCAAGGCCGGTCTGGCGTTGCAGAAACCCGGCAACCAACTCGCACCCGCTCCGGGTCTGGATCCCCAGCACCACGGCAGTCACAAGTATGGCCACGCTCAAGGCGACCATAATCAGGCATCCGGCAGAGGAAGACGGCCCGGGCTTCGCCTTGACAACGTCGGGCTTGGACGGATCATCCCATTCAGGAATCGAGTCCATTGGGCTCCTTTCGGGGCCGGGGCCCGAACAACAAGGTTCCCACCCGGATCCAGGTCGCGCCCTCCTCCACCGCAACCTCAAAGTCCTGCGACATGCCCATGGAAAGCTCAGGCAGGGGACTCCCCGTCTGATCCTGCATCCGGTCGCGCAACTCGCGCAGAGCCCGGAAAAACGGACGGGCATCCTCGGGATCCTCTGCAACCGGCGGGATGGTCATCAGGCCCACCACCTTGACCTTGAAAAGACGTTCGGCACCGCGCAAGGTTTCCAGAACGGCTTCCGGCGCCATTCCAAATTTACTCCGCTCGCCCGAGACATTCACTTCAAGACAGACGGAAAGCTGACGGCCTTCCTCCCCGGCAGCACGATCCAGAATCTCCAGAAGCCGCAGGGAATCCACGGCATGAATCATCTCGAACAACTGAACCGCCTCCCGCGCCTTGTTGGACTGGAGGTGCCCGATCAGGTGCCAATGCAGACGCCCGGAGCAAAGCGGAATTTTAGCACGGGCTTCCTGAACCTTGTTTTCACCAAACGTCTCAATCCCCAGCGCGGCCACATCCCGAATCTCGTCAGGTTGCCGGGTTTTCGAAACGGCCATAACCTGCACCGTATCCGGCTCACGCCCCACACGGGCACACGCCGCGTCAAGTCGCCGGTTGATCTCCGCCCATCTGTTTTCCAAATCCATCATTCACGGCCCCGTTCAATGCGTTCTGAAAACGACAAAGAATAGACTTACCGGGGCAAAGATGGCAATGGCGATTTCCGGGATGAATGTCCCGGGGTGCGAGTTCAATATTTTGGTCCTTCCGGGTTTGTGTGGGGAATATTCATTGATCTAAGCCACTGTAGGTTCAGCAGCCGGGATGATGAGACGGCCGGGTGGGTTCATGGGTAGGCGACTATTCCGATGTAGGGCGAGCTCCCGCCTGCAGCGCCTGTGGCGCAGCCACTGCGGGCAGGTCCCGACGTCAGGAGGGAGCTTGCGGGCAGGCGCCAGGTAACGGAGCCGACACAGGCT
>CAZOZF010000325.1:0-2725 GCA_964584205.1 uncultured Verrucomicrobiota bacterium | reverse complement strand
CCTCTCCCCTGAAGGGCGAGGGAGTGCCGGTTCCCGCCTTCCCTTCACCGCAGTGGCCCGCCTCGTTCACGGCTATAACATGCCCATGTGCATGAAGATCAAGGGGTACACGGTGGAGGCGATAGCAGACCACAGACCACAGACCACAGACTCCCATCTTCCGGACGCCGACACGCCGACACACCCTTACCCCGATACACTGCCCCCCCTCCCTCTCCAACTCTGGCGTGTTACCTCTTCCGATGGCGAGAGGTCAGTCTGGGTGACCACCATGATCCGAGCCGGAGAGTTTACGCCGACAACGGTCGATATTTGTTCCATGGCGTTTCCGCGAGTGGATGTGCCGGATGATCCCCGCTGGATTCCCCGCGGCTTCACATGGGCGGATCTGCGGCATCCCGTGGCAAGCCTGCGGGTGTGGACCCGTGCGCGATGGAACGCCTCCCGGACGGACCTGCTGACATTCCTGCGTTTGCGGCAACCAGCCTGGGCGAGTGAGGAACTGTTGACCTTCGTGACACGCAGCCTTCGCCCTGCGATTACGGGCGAAAACGAGGAAGAGGTCCTGAACTCGCTAATAACCGTGCATACTCAGATGCTTGAGTCCCTTCAGGCATGGCGGGTTAGCCAGCTCAAGGGGCAGTGAAAGCGGGGGGGGCTCTTCGTCTTTCGATGGCGCGCCAGCGCCATCCTTGGAGTGCGGCAGTTCGTGACTGCCGCCTTGCCCCTGTTCGGCGCGAAGAAAGGCGGCAGTAAGGAACTGCCGCACTCCAAGGCGGCTTCGCCGCAAGAAGAGAGCGTGCAAGCAAGCGGTTCTTAACGCTTACGCAACTACCGCGAGGCTGAGAGAACGATCGCGGCGGTGTCGTCCAGTGCCTTTACGCGCTTCGAAAGCTCCCTGATCTCCATTCTGGGAATCGTGCCGTGGCCGCTAATGCGGTCCAACTCAGCTTGGATCGCCAGGCAGGCTTTGCTTGTCCTGGTGCAGTGGGCGACAAGGGCTTTGTCGCCACGATTAACCTGTGAAGTCTGCCGGCTGCTCTTTAGTACCCCCATGGCCATCTCCTATTAGTATGTGGTAAAAAGTGATCTATATAATTACCCAATGTGAAAGAATCAATCCCAAAATAAAAAAAAGATTCAGCCCCGCCATTGCATCAAAACTCTTGACCGGTCATCCTGGTTCCAACACCATCGACATTATGAAAACGCTCACTCAGTGCGGCCTCAGGAACGGTGGCCTTGCCATGAGCTCCGAAATGCAGAGGGGCTTGTGAAAGTGACGAGGGTTACGTGGGGTGTCCTGCTGATGGCCATCATCGTGGCCGAACCGGTGCGCTACTCCGGGGCGGTGTGGGCAGCCGAATACGTGGTAAGGCCAGGGGAAGACTTCAGCCGTGCGACAGAACGCCTTCAGCCTGGTGATACACTGCGATTTGCGGATGGCTATCATCTCGGCACGATCGGTTTGCTGGGCGTCAAGGGCACGGCGCTTGCGCCGGTGACGATCACAGCGGACCCCAATGCTGTCATCCATCCGGTCTCACGCGAAGCCGTGTGGTGTTACAATTCGTCGCACATCGTCTTCGAGAGGCTGCGGGTAGGAAGAGCGGCTCGCGCCGGCATCATTCTGAACAGTTCGACAAACATAACGATCAGGTACTGCACGGTGATGAGCAATGCCCTCTGGGGTATTCAGTCGTGTCTAAGCGATTACATTACGGTGGATGGTTGCGATGTGTTCGGGTCACGGGAGCAACACGGGATTTACTTCAGTACCACAGACCATCCCGTTGTCAGGAATTCCCGCATTCACGACAACCCGTCGTGCGGTATTCATATGAATGGCGACGTCTCGGAGGGGGGTGACGGCATGGTTTCGGGAGGGGTGATCGAGAACAATTTGATTTACCGGAACGGACGGCGGGGTGGGGCGGCGGTGAACATGGATAGTGTTGAGGGTACCGAGGTGCGTAACAACCTGATTTTCGATAATGAGGCGGGAGGCATCGTTACGTTCCGCCGCAACGGGGTACGCGCAGGGGCCGGCAACGTGTTTCGAGGCAACACGGTCTATTTTCCGCCGGGTGCGGGGCTGTTTGCCTTGGCTTTGTCGCAGACAGACGGAAAGACGACAGTCGAGCGCAATGTGCTGGTCTGCGGTAACGGTCCGGCCTTGGACATTGACTCCCGTTCGTCGGCGAAACTGCAGGCAGAGGGGAACGTCTACTTCACCTATGAAAACCCAAAGCCGATACGGCGTGGCTTTAGTCGGCGAACCTTGGCAGAATGGCGAGCGATGACGGGGATGGACCAGACCTCCTTCCATGGGGATCCGCGGCTTGCTGCCCCAGCTCAGAGCGATTTCACGCCGGCCAAACACTCACCTGCTATTTTGTTGAGGGCTGGATCCACGGTTGCGGCGCCAGTCAAGGATGTGGTCCGTCCTTAAAAATTGGTAACGTCTCAGGGACACGGCTGATTCACCCCTGAAACGAAGAACCCACCCCAGGCCCCTCCAGGGAGGGGCACCGATTGGAGGGAACAGCCGAAGATCCCCTCCTCGGAGGGGTAGGGGTGGGTTCGGCAGCACGTGAATAGGCTCTGCCGGGCCATTCGCTGAGGTCATTTTTTGCACTTGCCTGCGGACTCCATAACTACTATTATTCAAAACATACTGAACGTTCCGATTGCAGCTGCATAAGGGACGGGAGCGGAGCGTGCC
>CAZOZF010000324.1:0-2737 GCA_964584205.1 uncultured Verrucomicrobiota bacterium | reverse complement strand
AAGCCGGATCAGCTTAAGTTACAGCGGTATGAGGCCAGGCAGACGGTTATGCTGCAATAGATGCAGATAGGGAAATGAAATGAAAAAATTACATATGATCTGTCGGTATGTTTGTGCGGCGGTGTTCATGGTGACAGTGTCTGCGGCGCAGGGGCAGGGCGCCACGGGGCTTATACCGGCACCCGTAACCATGGCGGTATGGCCAGCGGGGAAAATGCCCGGCAAGGGCCCGGACGGGGTGGAAAAGGAGCTGCCCTCGAACGGCGAGAACGTGATCCGGATCACAAACATCAACGAGCCGGCGATCGCCGTATTTAAGGCGCCGGGAACCTGCAAGGCCAACCCCGCGGTCATCATCTGTCCCGGAGGCGGCTACAACTTCCTGGCGTACAATTTGGAGGGTACCGAGATTGCCGCCTGGTTCAATTCCATTGGCGTCACTGCCGTCGTTCTCAAGTACCGTGTGCCGGGCAACACGGATGGAGCTTTCCAGGACCTGCAGCGCGCGATCCGTTGCCAAACCTTCCGCCAAAGTCCGCGCCACGCTGAACGGTCGGGGTGTGAAGTGCACTTTGCTCGCCAAGGATGGCAAGGTGACGGTAACTTGGCCCCGCCGCCTGCAATTGGTTGCCGGCGATCAACTGGCCTTGGTATTGAAATGAGCGCATGGGGCGAAAGTGATACGAAACTGATGGGCGTGGAGGCCACTTTTACCGGTGCCGAAGTGGTGTTTTTCATACGGACAGGGGAAGAGGAAATGACGCGGTTGTTCCTGTCCCAATTCAAGACCGCGCCCGTGGACCAGACCGTGGTGGATCGGGCGGGTGATTTGTTTCGCAAGTGGAATCCGAGTCATGGCACCGATGCCAATGATGCGTTGCTTGCCGCCACAGCCATGCTTCACGGCGGCCACATCTTCTCCCTGAACGCCAAACACTACCCGATGCCTGAAGTTGAGATCAAGAAGGCCTGGTGACGTCTAAGGGCAGGCCTGAACCCGGCCGTTGTCCTGTAAACACAGGATACCGTATTTCTGCGATATCCGTTACAGTTCCACAAGGTATGTCAAGCGGTGGCAATAGGGGCGCGGATTGGATCAAACAGGATTATTAATAACTAATGGAGCACTGTTGAAATGAAAATATTGAATTGCGCGCTGGCGATATTAGTGGTTTTCCTGAACGGTTTTATTGCATCAGCACAAGAGAAATTGTTGAAACCGCCGCAAATCTGGGCGGATTACGATCCGAATAAAGGGGATTTCAAGGAGGAGATTGTCAAGGAAGAGACCCGGGAGGGAAACTATTATCGGGAGTCCTACATTAGTGCGACTGTCCTGGGTGAGGATGTCCGCGTTTACTGTCTCTATAAAGTCAAGGCCGGGGCGAAAAACGCCCCCGGTCTTTTGAACGTTCACGGGTGGATGGGTGCCGCCAGTATTGACAACGATTACGTGACGGATGGCTGGGCCGTCATGTCGTATGACTATTGCGGAAAAAATGGTAATCGTGCCCACTACACCAAATATCCGGTGAAGCTGGCCCATGGTGAAATGTGCGGCGGGAAAGTGACCAGCTCCTCCCTGCCGGACCGGACGCCCATCACCGACCCCAGGCAGACCTCCGACTATCTCTGGTACGCCATCGAGTCGCGGGTTCTGAGCTATCTGGAACAGCAGAAGGAGGTTGATAAGACTCGGCTTGGGGCCAAGGGCTATTCCTACGGGGGAACTCTGATGTGGTTTCTAGGCATGGATTCCCGAATCAAGGCGATTGTCGCCTATTTCGGTATTGGCTGGACGGAGTATTATCGGAACAAATCAGTGATGATGTATAACATTCCCTATGCCGAACCCGGGAAATCGTCGGGTGAAAAAATCTATCTTGCCGGCATTGCTCCGGAGGCCCACGTCCCTTACATCAAGGCTGCCACGCTCTTTTTGAACGGGAGCAACGACCATCATGGTTGCTGTGAGCGCGGACTGGAAAGCTTCAAATTGTTCAAGCCAGGGGTGCCCTGGGCTTTCGCAATGCAGGTGCGAGGACGTCACAATACCGAGAAGATCGGCCAGGATTGTAAGATGTGGTTGGAGAAGTATGTCCTGGGCAAGGATGTCTTCTGGCCGGCTCATCCGAAGTCGGAAATCAAACTCGACGCAGACGGAGTTCCGCTGCTGACCGTAACACCTGCGAACCCGGACCGCGTGCAAAAAGTGGAGATATATTACTCGCTCAAGAACCCTGTATGGATCTCCCGGGACTGGCGGGATGCTGAGTCTGTCAGGAAAGGCAACACGTGGGTGTCCTCTATGCCGGTCCTGAATGTGAACGATTATGTCTTCGCTTATGCGAATGTGACTTATGATACGACCGTTGTTGTATCGACCGATTTCAATGCGGCGATTCCCTCCAAGCTCGGGGGTGCCAAGGCGACCGATAAAGCCTCTGAAACTTCAGATCGACAAGGTAAAACGGTTGGAGCGCCCATGAGGGGCATCCTCTAGAATGAGGATGGGCGCGTTTTGGTGGAAGTGATACTGTGACTATGAATATGAGGGAGGAAACGTTGTAGGACGAGCTTCCCGACCTGCGGGAGGGAGCTTGTGGAGGAAGAGCTGACGCAGGCTCCCCGCTGGCGCGGGGACCTGCCCGCAGTGGCTGCGCCACAGGCGCTGCAGGCGGGAGCCCGCCCTACAATAAGGTGATTGATCAATTCGAAAAAGCCAATGCTGAACAGG
>CAZOZF010000323.1:0-2742 GCA_964584205.1 uncultured Verrucomicrobiota bacterium | reverse complement strand
TTGATCCCGGTGCCATTATCAATGAATATTCACCACACAAACCCAGAAGCGCCAACAATGGAACACATATCACGTTGGGGAGTCGGCGTCTCACGGCGCTGATGGCGGGAGGAAGTTCCTCTGGGTTCACGGTGGAGGATGAGAAACGGGTGGGCGATCTTGTTGTGAAGATTGTCGAACACTTCCTTCCCCTCTTTGTCGGAACCTACACGGCGGCACCGCACCGTTTGGATTTCCGGGATTTCCATCCGGAGTCGGTGCTGGGGTTTCTTCCTCACGAACTGGACTTCACGCATCTTCGCATGCTGTGGCGGCGGTGGCAGGGCAAAGCTGACCTCAAATGCATGGGCTTCACACTGACGCCCTTCGGGCCGCGCGCCTTGGACAGGTTTCTGGCCACGGTGCTCGGGTTGCGCGGCGACTGGGTGCCGGATCAGCGCCTGATTGACTACCTGGTCTCTCCGCTCAGCACGGATCACAGCCCGGCCCTGGATGGGAGAGTCGGCAATGATGCGCGGCTTAAACGGGATCTGGCCGAGATGGGTGTGTTCGATCCCCGCATGTCTTTCTACTCCTTGTACCGCCAGCGGATATTCTCCCAGATGGGATTCTGCGGGTTTGAAGGGCGCCACTACAGCCAGTTCGCGAGCATCACCCGCGATATGGCGGCGGCCACCGACATGCAGAGGCTCGTTACCGCATTGGCCTACCAGTATGTGCTGACCGGTGCCGTGACGCATGAGGATATCCCGGACACTCCCGAGGTGGAGAGTGAACGGCGCCAGGTGTTTTTCGGGGCCGCCATCGGCATCCCGACATTCTTTGTCAAGGCTCGGACATCGAACCGGTTTCTGATGAAAATTCTGGGCAAGACAGCCAGAACACGAGACAGCCACCGGTATTCGGGGTGTACCCGTGTCTACAACACTGAGTATCGACGCGCCTTGGTAGCCGTTCTCGAGCATGATGCTGCCGGCTTGATTGAATCCCTGGGACTCGCCGAGACGGTGAGCGACCTGAAGCAGCGGATCGAGCCTGCGGGTGAAGGGGCGGCGCTGGGCGTTCTCCTGGAAGGAATTCTGGGCGAGGCGGGGATCTCCGCACCGCTCAAAGCCTCTGCACGGACATTCAATGCGGCCGCGGAACGGCACTATCGGGACGGCCTGCAGAAGCGTTTCGTCGGTGAGGCACTGGATCTTTTTGCCCGAGACCTGAAGGGGCTTGCGGAGCGCGCGGCGTCGGGCGGCGGGGAATCGCAGGCGTTGCAGGCGGCGCTGAAAGGGGAGGAGCCAACGTCTTTTCTGGAGGCGGTGCGAGGTGCCGTTCTGGAGGGGAAGGTGTCGCAGTCGGTTCTGGTCAAGCTCATCAGTCTTGAGCTGCTGGCCATCCGCCACCAGTGCGGGGAGAACGAGGAGAAGGTATGACGGCGCATCAGTATGTGGAGCGGCAAAGTTTGAGTGTCGTGAACGAGGAGTTTTGCGGTGACCCGATCGTCTCCTTCCTGTATTCGAGTGTTCGCGAGAAATCCGGATGGTTGTTCAAGGCGCTCACATCCGCCCACCTGACGAATCTTCTGGGGATGCTACACTTCGACATCCGGCCCGTGGATCCGGATCGGATGCGCCGCCGCCTGGCCCGGGGCGGATTTCGCCCTACCAGAAAATGGCGCTTGCAGGGGCGGTCTACACCGTGGCGTTCGGCCTCCTGTGGCCCGCTGTCCCGGTGCGCGTACCGGATGTGGCGCGGGGGTTGGCGCTGCTCTGGACGCCGGGCGCGATTCTTCTGATTGAAACCATTGCCATTTTTGTTGCCCTCCGGATGGGGCGTAGCACGGTAACAACCGCCCGCGTGGTTTTGGGTCTCAAACGGGACGGGATCCAGCTGTGAATTTCAAGGTGGCGGGGAAACACGGACGGGGTCGTCCTTCAGGCTTTCCCGCACGATGCTCACGACCAGGCTGGCAACGTCCCGTGTCTTGGACTGGAAGTAGTGGTAAATGAATGGGAGATGCCTGGCCAGGAAGCGCGTTACGGTGACTTCCGGATGGGCATAGACATCAATCTCATAACAGGTGGTCTTCGCCCCTTCCTGGCGGGCATCGATTTGAATAACCGACTCGAAAGGGCCGAAGAAACGCTGCCCCTTGACATGGTAGACGCAACGAATCGTTCCCGGGGCGCTATTCCGGCGCAACACTTCCCGGATGTCGGAACGCTCCCCGTTTTTATTGACGTAATAGTAGGTGTTGGTGGTGGCCGGGCGGATTACGAATTCAGGTTGCCGCCCGGCCGGTAGCATCCGGGCATAGGTCCGCTGCACATCCATGACCAGATTGGGCCGGTTCAGTTCCCGGGCGATGGCCTCGAATTCCGTTTCAGCGCTTCCGTGGGTGTGGATCTGGATGGGGTCGAGGGTCAGTACCCGCTTGACCACCGGATCTGAGGCGGCCTCGGTGTCCAGTGTCCGGGTTGGCGTCGCGACCACGGGCACGACGGACAGCAGACTGATGAAGCATAGGATTCCAATCCGCATGGTGTCCTCGGGTGAAAGTGAAAATGGGAAATTTAGGGTGGGTTTATGAGGCGGATATGAGGGGATGACGAGAAAGGTGTCAGGAAGGCTAAATCAAATTTCATTCTTGCCGAGACGCATAAATAAGTCCATAGTCATGAACCATAGACTTAAATAGGGAGTTTGTATGAATGTATTGATGGTACCTAAATCCGAGTTCAAGCCAAAGGC
>CAZOZF010000322.1:0-2754 GCA_964584205.1 uncultured Verrucomicrobiota bacterium | reverse complement strand
ACCAACGTCGCTGCTCTCCACCCTCGCCCTCGTCTCCAGCGGCTTGCTGCTGCGCCGCCGCACGAAGAACTTGCGCTGATTTCCCTGATCCTTTTGTCCTCGGGGAGTGCCGCCATCTTGGCGGCAGGATTTGGCATCTTGCCAAATCCTCTTCGGGGGTGGACGCCGATTTCAGAAACCACGCCATGCAGCAAGAGTCTCCGGCAGGATGGCGGCGCTCCCCGCCGCCGCAGACCGGCTATGGGGGCTGGGAAACAGTCCGACGGATCGCTAGGGAGAGGCGATGATGGAATCGCCGGGGGCGAGGGCACGGAAGTGGCGCAAGTTGAGCGTGTAAAGGGTGCCGCAGCCGGCGCTGCGGGCTCCGATCAGGTGGAGAGCGTCGTAGATGGCTCCGCTGGCGAGGTTTTGTTTCACCGTCAGTTCCATGGCGTGGCGGTAGTCATCGGCGTTCAGTGGGATCAGGGTGAAACAGGCGAGAATGCTGTGCCGGATGATGCGCTCGACGTCGGCAGGGAGCAGGCGCGGCTTGAGCGGCAGCGCGCTGAGCGTGGCAAAGAGTTCGGCGAGGCCGTGGGTGGTCAAGTGGCCTTGCAGCGACCCCGCTTTCACGGCCTGAAGACGAGGGAAGGCGACGGCATGGTGGGGGTGCTGCTGAAGCAACGCCGCAACCAGAGTGGAGGTGTCAAAACAGACTTTCATAGCTTAAAGACCGCCGATTTCCGTGCTGCGCTGGGTTCTTTGTGCGTCTAAGAACGCTCCGACATCCCAGGCTGACGGGGGAATCTCTGACGAGCAGACCAGTAGACCTCCTGCCTCGGTGAGGGGTGACGTCGGCACTGCCGGGCGCAGGCGTATGCCGTCGGCTTCAAGGGTGATTTCCAGTTCATCCCCCGGCTTCAAGGCAAAACGATCCCGGATCGCTTTTGGCACGACAATCCGACTCATTCGATCCAACGTGATTTGCATAGCAATAGAATTGCCATTTCCCAGTGGAATTGTCAACAGCCGGGTTGGGGCTATTGAGAAAGCCCATTGACACATCAAAAATCAGCAATCATCAGTCGTCAATCATCAATCAAATCCGTGGAGCGCGGCACCCCGAAGGCTTGACTCATTCGCATCGAGTTTCCCTTTTCAAGGCTGTGGCAGCCGTCAGGCCCGGCGGCAACACAAGCAATCTGCTTCGCAAAACATGCCTATTTCTCTGTCCCTTTATCCCATTATCCGAGGGCGGCGAGTTCGGCGGCGAGGGCGGGCAGGCTCATCGCCTCCGTGTTGGCGGCCATGGGAAAGCACTCGGTGCCGCCGTGAACATAGAATGACCGGCGGGGCGCGATGTCGGCCAGGGCATGATGGTTGCCTTTCTGGAGACCGGGCGAGGCGCTCCGCTTGATCTCGATGGCCCACACGCCATGTCGAGCGCCAAGCTCGAGCACCAGATCGATCTCCGCTCCGGCCGCCGTGCGATAGAACCCCGCCTTGGTTCCTGGCGGGCAAACGGCAAGCAGACTTTCAATCACAAAGCCCTCCCAACTCGCGCCGATGACCGGGTGCCCAAACAACGCATCGAAATCCCCGATGCCGAGCAGGGCGTGCAGCAAGCCGCTGTCCCGGACGTATGTCTTGGGTGATTTGACGAGACGCTTGCCGACATTCCGATGGTACGGCGGCAGGCGGCGGACCAGGAGCAGGTCCACCAGCAGTCCGAGATAGCTGGTAATGGTGGGTGCGCTCACCCCGATGCTTGAAGCCAACTTGGCCGCGTTGAGCAGGACGCCTTGGGAGTGGGCGAGCATCGTCCATAGCCGCTCCAAGGTTTCCGCCGGGATGCGCGGGCCGAACATCGGCACATCCCGCTCCAGGTAGGTGCGGATGAAGTCCCGCCTCAGGGCCAGACTCTGAGCGTCATCGGTGGCCAAAAAACTGTCCGGAAAACCGCCCCGCAACCAGAGGGCGTCCATCGTCGTCCTCATGCCGGGCCAAAAATAGTTCCGGCTCCGCCAGCTTGGCGCGGTCGGCGCGGCTCTCCAAATCCAGATAGAGACTCGGGCGCCCGGCGGCCACCGCGTGGGCGAGGGTGGTCTTGCCGACCTGCCGCGGCCCGATTAACGCCACCGCCGCTTGCCGCCCCAGCGCTTGTTCAAGACTTTTTTGGATGACTCGCTCAATCATGCTTGTATTTTGAAATAACCGTTTTCGATTTGCAAGGAGAATTCACGGGAATTAGTCTCCCCACAAACTTGAGAAGTTGCTCCATGATCCACACCCCCAGCGCGTGCCGGATTCCGGTGCTAGTGTGGGCCGCCTTACAGAACACATTTTACTGAGCAGTCCCTAGGTTGGAATACATTCAGTTAGCCGCAAAGAGGCACAGAAACCACAAAAAATGAATGCCATCAGGCTTATTGCGTATCTTGCGCATTTTTGCGGCAAAAAATACTGTAGGGCAAACTAAGAACTCATCAGTAAGATAGCGCTTATGGGGTTTCTGCCTCATCCGGCTTTTTCGTGCCCGCTCGTGGACACCGCTCACTGGGTGCGAAGACCATGAAATCGCCGGGAACTAAAAAAGAGGGGATGGCGACGGGGCTGTCCCTTTTGCCGTAGTCCGAAAAACGACAGGATTATCACAAACGCCATGATGGGCCACACGTCCCCTAGGTTGTAGACTGCCAAGTTCCGAGGGCAACTCAGTACAGTAAACAAGCATCAAGAATCCCCATGAAACACTCCATCATCCCCATCAAACAC
>CAZOZF010000321.1:0-2776 GCA_964584205.1 uncultured Verrucomicrobiota bacterium | reverse complement strand
AAATCAAAAACCGCTTCGCAGTGTGTCTTCACTCCGCGAAGCGGTTCCGTTCAACAACTTATAGGCCTGGTCGTTTTCGGAGGATACTTCAATGCGTGAAAGCATATCCTGCCAATGTTGTGCCGCCTGGTTTCGAACACCATCGAAATCCCAATGGGGACATTCCGAAGATAAATTGAGCATGGCATTGTCCACGCTCACAAAGGACATGCCTATTTTCATCATTACCTGAGTGCCCGTATCCCAGGAAACATAGCAGCCCTTCACGTCGCTGGCGGCAGATTCATCGATCTTATATATATGTGAAGAATCAAAGACACATGCCTCTGCAAAGGGTTGCTCAAAAATTATTGAAAAATATGCAGTATAACCACCAGCTTTCGAGTGGAATCCGGAAATACGCTGATTATTCCTGTCTATATGAATGTTGTTCGCATAAACGATGACGCCATTGGAAGACTTTGCCTGATATGTAAATCGCCCGAGCCCAGTACGGCATGTGGTGGTGAGTTCAACAAGAATCCCTTCCGGCAGCCGAGAACAGAAATAGCCCGGCTTTCCTTGATTCTCCCTCGTGACAGTTCTTTCCTGAATTACGCGTTCACGTTCCACGTCGTCAGATGGCAAGTCGCCAACAAATGATTCCAGCGGCAACGATGTGGGACGAATGGATATGTAGTCAAACCAGCGGTCATTCATTTCCGCGCCACTCAGGGCCGTCAATGAATATCCCAATATGGGTCGTGTAAGAAGATGATTCGGCCCCCACATCATCATTCCAAAGGGCACCGAAGCTCCTTTGAATAGGATGCCTTCAGCCGATTCCGCATTCACGTCAACAAGGTCAAGGAAAGAGTTACTCATCTATAAACTCCTTTTATTCAGGATCAGAGCGGGGTCACTCTCGACAAGCGATTCCGCTGAAATAGTCTGACTCGACACTGTGCCTTCGGCCTGGTGGCACACGCGGCGCAGGCAGGGGCCTTGATTAACGACGGCACTGTCACGGACCCCATGTACTCAGGACGCGGGCGCGGTCTGATGCGGTGAAACCTGATGTAAGACGAATTCGGGGTGTTCCTTGGTGAAATAGGCCAGCGCCCATTTATCCGGGAACAGGATGACGAACTGGCCGCGGACATCCTTGGCAAGCTTCACGCCGTCGCCGAGGTAGATGTTGTTCAGTTGTTCCTGGCGGAAATCCGGCGCGAACCAGCGGATCAGGGTGAATGAGGCCGGTTCCAGGCGTGGTTCCGCGCCGTACTCGGCTTTCAGCCGGTACACGACCACTTCGAACTGCAGTTGGCCCACCGCCCCCAGCAGCGCCCCCGGGAGCACGTCGCCGATCAGTTCAAAGGACTGGATGACGCCCTCCTCGAGGAGTTGGGCGAGCCCATCGCGCAATTGCTTGAACTTGGCGGTGACATTATTGCGGATGAACGCGAAGGCTTCGGGCGGGAAACGGGGAATTTCATCATACCGGATGGCGGGATTCGAGGTCAGTGTGTCCCCGATATGGAAGGCCTTGTGCGTCACCAGGCCGACGATATCGCCGGGATAGGCGACCTCAAGTGATTCCCGGTCCTGGCCAAACAGCTTCTGCGGGTAGGAGAGCCGGACAGGTTTGCCGGACTCGGGGTCGTTCACCACCATATCCTTGACGAAAGTGCCCGAGCAGACCCGCACGAACGTGAGGCGATCGCGGTGCCGGGGATTCATGTTGGCCTGCACCTTGAAGACAAAACCCGAGAAATCGGCCGATTCCGGGGCGACGGGCCCCTGGACGGACAGGCGCGGCTGGGGTGGGGCGCCGTGCCGGACGAAGTAGTCCAGCAGCAACTGAACGCCGAAGTTGGTCATGCCGCTGCCGAAAAAGACGGGGGTGATCTGGCCGGCCAGCACATCCGCCTCATCAAAGCTCTCGCCGGCCGCGGCGAGCACTTCCAGTTCTTCAAGCGCCGGGTCCAGGATATGGGGCGGAATGATCGCCCTGACGGACTCGTCGTGGATGCCGCCAACGCGTTCGGGCGCGCGATACTGATTGTGGGCGACGCGCTCGAAGAGGTGGAGGTGTTTGCTCAGCCGGTCGTAGACACCGCGGAAATCGGGGCCGTTGCCGAGCGGCCAGGTCACCGGGAAGGCGCCGATGCCGAGGACCTTCTCCAATTCGTCCAGCAGGGCCAGCGGGTTCTGGGCGGGCCGGTCCATCTTATTCATGAACGTGAAGATGGGGATTCCGCGGAGGCGGCAGATTTCGAACAACTTGCGGGTCCGCTCCTCGATGCCCTTGGCGGCGTCGATCACCATGACCACGCTGTCGACGGCGGTCAGGACGCGGTAGGTATCCTCGCTGAAGTCCTTGTGGCCCGGGGTGTCGAGCAGGTTGATGACGCAGTCGCCATACTCGAACTGGAGCAGCGTCGAGGAGATGGAGATGCCCCGTTCCTTCTCCAGTTCCATCCAGTCCGAGGTGGTATTGCGCTGATCACGGCGGGCGCGGACGGAGCCGGCCAGTTGGATGGCGCCGCCATACAGCAGGAGTTTCTCGGTCAGCGTGGTCTTGCCGGCATCCGGGTGGGAAATGATGGCGAACGTGCGGCGTCGGGCGATTTCCTTAAGGAGAGAGGCTTCGGCCATGACGGGGCTCCGGAAAAGGGCTCAGCGTGCGACCGGCGCGGCGCGGCGGCACTTCGTTACGCCTGTGGGGGTTTGGGTCATGGATCGTGGAAGGTAGAAGAGGCGGCACGGCGTGTCAATGCGGCATCTCGGGCCGCCG
>CAZOZF010000320.1:0-2782 GCA_964584205.1 uncultured Verrucomicrobiota bacterium | reverse complement strand
ATTTCTTCCCGGAAGGGCGTTTCATGATTTTTGCGGGACGGGTACTCCCGTGCTGCAAAAATCATGAAACATTCTCTTTCTTCTTCCCTCCCCATTAGTGCGAATCAGTGAAAATCAGTGGTGAGGTCTTCTCTCTTCTGGAGGGGGTGCGCCATGGCTTCACGTTCCGGACGGCTGGTGTACCGGCTTTAGCCGACCTTTATCCCAGCCGCCTGAAGGCGGTACACCAACCCGGGGCGCGGGGTCAGACTGTAATTTACAACTATCTGCCATTGAAAGGCGCTAAACTGTTACACCCAACGACTGGCGAGCGGCTTTGCGAAATGAACGGCAAAGGGATCGGGCACGAAGCGCCGCGCTTCGATCAGCAGACTCGCCACGCAGGGCGCGGGGTCAGACTGTAAATTACAACTTCCCGATTTCATAAGACTATTCGTTTTTCGGCTATTTGTTATTGGTTATTAGTCCAGCCCAATCCCATCTTGCCTTTTCCCATCTCTCAGGATCCTCACTCCATTCCCCGGGAGCGGGGCAAACTGAAGCAAGAACGGCTTCCGCCTCCTTCTCCTTGCCTGCCGCACAAAGCAGCCATAGGTACTCGTAGTCCTGAGCGCCACGCCGCAGGGACTTCATCTGATAACTGGCAATAGGACCGTTGATCCCGGCCTCGTATCCCGGATAGAACAGAACGCCATCGCCGTTAATCCGTATCGCATACCGTTCCGGATAACCGGGTTTGCGGGTTTCGTCAAAGGTCATGGGATTGTTCCAGACATCTGTCAGCCACTGTTCCGGATTGGCATTGGCCTTTGCATGGGTAAATCCCCGCTTCCTCAAGCACTGTTTATCCACCCAGTAGCAGCAATCCCAGAACTGCCACCCGCCGAGCTTCATCTTCCAATTCATCAACACAATCGACCGGCCACCATAGCCTGGTGAATCTACATAAGGGCCCGCACCGTAACCGCCGTTCACCGCCCAGACGGCACTCCCGCGCGCCACGATCTTCGGAATGTCCGCTGCCGCGGGCTCCGAAAATATATCGACATCACCCGCGTCGTACCGCCGCCATTGTGGTGTGGCGATGAACGTTAGGAGCTTCTTACCCACCGCCTCGCGCACCCACTTGCACCGCTTTTTTGATTCAGCGAAATCCCGATCCGAATGCGGTTCATCCCAGATATAACTCACCACCTGAAAAAGCTGCGGCTCAGCGGGACGCTTCGCCCTACCTTGTGGAAGCTCCCGTATTTCTTCGCATTTCTCCACAATCTTCCGCGCGAAGGCCTTGAATTCCTTTTCCGTATTCCCCTCAGGGGTGATGAGAGCAATGTTTTGACCTACACCTCGACCCACGCGATCCTTGAACGCACTCCCGTCGTAATACTTGGAAAAGCGACCGAACACCTCCTCAAACCCGCTCCCGCCTGTGGGGTGGAAGTTCAACCGATGCTGGTGAGCCATCTGGAAATAGGCGTCATACAGCGGATCCATCGATGGATCGTCGCTCGCCACCTTCAGATGATGTCCCCATCGCAGGTTCTCCGGTCCAGTATAAAGAAACGTTCGAAAATGTGTTTCGTGCGGCAGGGTGAAATTCCAGACGGTCAGGGCGACCTTTATCTCTGAAACCACCACGCCACCAATCTTGACCTGGAACGTCCCGTTGTAAAGACCTGGTACAGTGTCTTCCGGAACGTAAATGTCCACCCACACCGGCTGATTGCGACCGGGTGCGACCCCAAACGGTGCGCCGAACTTCCTGGCATTGAACGGAACCATCTGGGTTGGATGTTCACCGGCCGTCGCGCCATGGGCTATGTGTGTTGAGTCGCCCCGCGATGTGACCTTGACGTTGAGATAATGCTCCAGAAATAGGTCGATGTTGCCGATTGGAATGACGGCACCGCCCTGCCCCTTGAAATCGGCAGCAACAACCGTCACGTCTTTCAATTCATCCGGGCCGCTGTGAATGATGATCTGGAACGCAACATACTCGTTGCGGGCACTCCCAAGCGTGACAGTCTTCGCCGCCCCATTCCAAGCAAGGTTCTTCTCCTGCGGCTGATCGCCGGGTTTAACCTTCGTTGACTCACCCACACACCAGACAAGCGGCTGCTGAGCAACAACGCTTGCGCAAAGGCCACAATATAGGCCAAACACAAGTAGTCTATTACTGATGTGCATCATTCAGTGGTGAGAAGGATAAGGGGTTAGGGGGTTAAGGAGTTAAGGGTCATGGAAAGTCAGATGGGAATGAGTATAACGTCTTTACTTAAGCGCTTAAACTTGGCGTTATTCATTGATTTGTGACTGGCAGTTCCTGATCGGGATCTGTTGCTGAGGCAAGAATCATGTCGTTGAATACTTTGCGGTCGAAAGTTTCGACCGCAAATTGGTAAACGCTGGAGCCGGATGGTACTTTATTGAGGTTCCCACCGCTGGTGTACCGGCTTTTAGCCGGCTCTCCTCTCGGCCGCCTGAAGGCGGTACACCAACCGTCGCTAATCCCGAGCAGTTCTTCAAGCCCCACTAGATTTCAGGCTCCTGGTGCCTTTGATACGGAATCTCCCCTGACTGGATAATAGCCTCCCGTTTTGGGGGCACCCGTGAAATGCACAAGATTCTTTTCTTTTAGTGTTTTCAGATGGCGCTCCAGGGTTCTCCGTGACATAGAGATGGCTCTAGTCAGCTCACTACTGCGCATCCCCGGAGGGCGCGGGGTCAAGGAGGGCGCGGGGTCAGACTGTAAATTACAATTACGGGCTCCTGCCTTGCTAAT
>CAZOZF010000319.1:0-2800 GCA_964584205.1 uncultured Verrucomicrobiota bacterium | reverse complement strand
GGCTGAGGCGGCGCATGACGCCACGACGAAACGTGTATTTGGAGCGGCGGTGAGGGTGGATGGGGGGCTTTCCAGGCCGGTTGAATCGGTGGTGCAGTGGCAGTTCTGGGAAGGCAAAGCCTGGACCGGGCGCACCTCCACCCGTACCAAGCACACCCTTGCCATGCGTCTGGGCGCGGCCATCAATGCCGATCCGAAACAGTGGGGTGCGGACGCCAAGGCCGCCCTTGCTCCAGCCTTCCGCAAGCGCGCCAAAAAAGATGAATTGAAACGCTGGGATGAATTCTGGTCGCGTAGCCACATCTTTGTCACTCCCCACTCCTCACTCCTCACTCCTCACGCTTCACTTCTCACTCCTCACTCCTCACTCCTCACTCCTCACTCCGACGGCTGGCTGATCGGACGCAACTACCAGCTTTTCCGCTTCATGCTGGCCTGTAACCGCGACGGGGAACTGCCGTTGCTTTTCAATGGCGGAATTTTCACAATCGATAACAAGCCCGGTCGCATTACCGGGAACAATAACGATGAACTGCCTTTGTCAGAGGGCAGTCCCATCACGCCGGACTTCCGGCGATGGATGGCGTGCCATTTCATGTCGCAGAACCAACGCTGGCTGGGCTGGCCGACGCTGGCGAACGGCGATGCGGATCTGCTCGCACCATCCCTGGCATTCTATCGCGACCGAGCCGCCCCTGCCGCCGCCCGGGCTAGAACCCTCGGGGCCGAAGGGGTGGTCTACCCCGAACCCCTCGATATCTGGGGTCTTTGCTGTGTGGCACCGCGTCCCGATGGCTTATGCGGCGCACCCCACCTGACGTACCATTTCTCGATGATGCTGGAGCACGCATGGATGGCGTTACAGGCGCACGATAACCTCGGCATCGATATCGCCAAGGATCTGCCCTGGATTGAGGGTACGGTGTTGTTTTACGATTCGTTTTACCGCGCTGAACACAAGCGTCGCACGGGACGGGAACTGGGGGGGGATGGCAAGCTGGTCATCTACCCGTCCAACGGCCTTGAATACGCCTGTGGGGCCACCGATCCCATCGAAGTGGTCTGCGGTCTAAAGCGGATTACGGAGAGCCTGTTGCGCCTGCCATCCCTGTCGTCCGAATCACGGGCCCGCCTCCAGCAGATCGAGCCCACCTTGCCTGATCTCCCCATCGGTATCCGGCAAGGGCGGACGGTGTTGCTGGAGGCTAAATCCTTTGAAAAGGCCTACAACATCTGGGAGCCGATTGAGATGTATGCCTGCTGGCCTTACCGACTGGCCGGTATTGTCAAGCCGGACACCCTGCAGTTGGCCCGGGATACCTGGGAAACCATCCCGGAAAACCGTGCCAAATGTAAGCAGGACTATTCCTGGATGGCCAATGTTGCCAATATGGCCGCGCTGGGCTGGCCGGAAGAAGCCAAAAAAAGGACAATCTACAAGTTGGCCAACACCGCCGCGCCGCAGGCCCGTTTTCCCGCGTTCTTTGGTCCCGGACATGACTGGCTGCCGGACCACAACTGGGGAGGATCCGGCATGACCGGCCTGCAGGAGATGATCCTCGCACCCGAACCCGGTCCCAACGGCAAACTCAATCTCTTCCCCGCCTGGCCGGTGGAGTGGGATGTGGACTTCAAGCTTCACGCGCCGGGTCAGACGATTGTCGAGGGTGTGCTGCGTGGCGGTCAATTGGTGCAGCTCAAGGTGACTCCAAAGTCGCGGGCCAGGGACATTGTCAACTGGCTGGGCAATCAACCCGCCACGGCGCAATCGCCTCCTGCTGACACGGCTGCAAAACCCAACATCATTGTCATTCTCACCGATGATCAGGGCTATGGTGATTTCTCCTGCAATGGAAACCCCATCCTGAAGACCCCGAATATGGACCACCTGCACAATGAAGGGGTCCGGTTCAAGGACTTCCACGCTTGTACGTCCTGTGCGCCGACGCGAAGCGCATTGTTTTCCGGGGCTCATGAGTTCAGAAGTGGAGTCACGCACACTATTCTTGAGCGCGAGAGGATGAGCTTGAGAACCGTCACTCTCGCGCAGGTTTTAAAATCCGCCGGTTACACCACCGGGATCTTCGGGAAATGGCATCTCGGGGATGAGGATGCGTACCAGCCGGAGAAGCGTGGGTTTGACGAGGTGTTCATACACGGAGGGGGTGGCATTGGACAGACATATCCCGGCAGCTGTGGTGATGTGCCCGGTAACACCTATTTTGATCCCGTTATCAAGCACAACGGGACGTTTGAAAAGACCACCGGCTTCTGCACGGACGTTTTCACGGCGCAGGCACTGAAATGGATAGAGTCGAACAAAGGCAAGACGCTTTTCTTTTGCTACATTCCGTACAACGCGCCGCATGGACCGCTGTCCTGTCCGCCGCGGTTCAAGCAGCCGTATCAAGGCAAGGTGCCGGATGATGTGGCGACGTTCTACGGCATGCTGGCGAACATTGACGAGAACGTGGGGGGACTGTTGGCGAAACTGAAGGAGTGGGGGATTGACCGGAACACGCTGGTCATTTTCATGAACGACAACGGCGGCTATGCTTTGGCCTGCACGGTTTACAACGCCGGCATGAAAGGGTCGAAATGTACGGCGTGGGAAGGTGGTTCGCGGGCAGCCTCGTTCTGGTACTGGCCTGCCGCTTTAAAGCCAGCGGATGTTGATCAGCTCACGTCTGTCATTGACGTGTTCCCCACGCTCGCCGAACTGGCGGGGGTCACACTGGATCAGCAGGTGAAGGCGCAGGTTGAAGGACGCAGTCTGGTGCCGTTGTTGAAGAATCCGCAA
>CAZOZF010000318.1:0-2805 GCA_964584205.1 uncultured Verrucomicrobiota bacterium | reverse complement strand
TCGTGACTCTGGTCGTGACTCTGGCTGTGACTCTGGCTGTGACTCTGGCTGTGACGATGCCAAGGGGATAATGGTCGTGAACATATCATCATCCGAGAAGGTTGGCTCGGGAGCCCCCGGCGCATAAAAGGGATGATATTTCGTTACATTCCGCACACCGGATCCAAGTTCCTCGTAACGCCCCATTTGGCTCATGAACCTGCAGATTGTCGGATTCTTGGGGAACGGCGTAAAATGCAGGGGATCAATCCTTCCACGGTAATGCGGCACATTGGGATTCTTAAACTCGACCCGATCCGTATAAATGGTCATGGTCGCTGGTGCTGGACTCGTGTACTCCCGGTGACAAATAATATTGGACACAAGCTCCCGAAAGATTCGGGACCGAAGGCTGATGTTCTGAGTGCCATCCAAATAAAACGGATCATTCAAGTGTTTCCCGACAAACCCCATCAGTTGATCAAATGCGTCAATGAGGTTGGTGTAGATCTGGAGCCGATCATCATAGCGATCTAAATTTCGCCGACGCAAAATAGCATCAAACTTATACCCCGGTGCAACATTCTGGATCGTTGCATCCGTTCCGAACATCAGGGCGGCGGCAAGTGTGTAACTAGATTTCCCGGTCACATGATCCTTCCGCACAAACCCAGCCAACATCAGTAGCTCTTCAGCAGGAAGATCAAGCCAGGGGTGCTCGTCATTGTGCCCACGCATCAGGAAATATGCCTTTTTGAATAAGTCGGCCCTAAAGTCGGATATGCTGAGATAAGGGAAGACCCGCTGCTCGGAAAAGATTCCAAGCTTCCGGTTGACTAACCCTGTAATACGGTTCAGGCCAGAAAGCCGGTAATCACCCTCTAGACTGCGCAAATACACATGGCCACCTGTTTGATGAACTTGGGAACTTGTGGGCACCTGTATCTTGATCACCATCTTGCCATTAATCTCCTCCGCCTGAGGCGACAGGAGATTCGGCGGGTCAAGTTTGTTAGGATTATTAGACAGGCTCGCAATTTCCAAAGTCATCCTCTCCACCGCCTCAGGAGACACCCCGGTCACCGTCCCGTCATCGGCCACCCCCAGGACAACCAGCCCGCCATCCATGTTGAGAAAGGCGCAAATGGTTTCAAAGAGGTTCTTCGGCAGGGCATTCGCCGCCTCCTTGAATTCCAAATCAATCCCTTCCTTGCGGCCAAAAGGGTATTCCGCGGGATCAGGCTGCTTCGTGTTCATGGTTTTTCTCATTGCTCAGTACGCTATTCATTGCCGTTCCACCCGTCAAGCAAACCCCGACTTGTCCTCCCGCTCCCTCGGATGGCACCGGTGGTGCTCTTTCTTCAGGTCGAGGATCGTGAGTTTGGCGTAATGCTTGAGGGTGTCCAGCGACTCGTGGCCCAACAGCTCCTTGACATGGTACATGTTGGCCCCGCCCCGTAACAACTCCGTCGTGCAACTGCGCCGGAAGGTGTGCGGCGTCACATTGACGGGCACCCCCGCCCGATTGGCATAGACATGCAACTGTCTCAGGAATGTATAGTAGGGATACCGCTTCCCGTCACCATTCACGAAAATGGCCTGTTCCCCGGAAGCCCCCACGGCAATCGGCCGCACCGCCTTGATATACCCCTCCAGAAACTGCAGTGCCGTACGCCCCACCGGCACGATCCTCTCCTTGCGCCCCTTGCCCAGCACCTTGGCGGTGGCGTTGCCGTAGTCCACATCCCCGAGATCCAGTCCCAGAAGCTCGGCGATGCGCATTCCGCTCGAATACAGCACCTCCATCATCGTCCTGAACCGGTAGCCATCAGGCGTGTCGGTTGATACCGTATCCATCAGTTTTCGCATCTGCTCATGGGTCAGCACGCTCCCCGGCAGAAATACCGGCTCCTTCACATGCTCGATCACTTCCGCCAGCGCCCTTGCCGTTACCCCGCCCTTCGCCAGGTATTTCAGAAAGCTGTTCACCGTCTCCACATGCTTGTTGACGCTGCGGGCCTTCAAGGGCTGCCCCCTCACACTGAGCCGTTGCGACAGGCGTTTCTGCCAACCCTGCAAATGTTTAGACCGCAACTGGTCAGGGGTGGCCACGCCCTCCTCCAGCGCCCACCTCAGGAACACCCCCACGCAACACCGGCTTTGCCTGATCGTGTAGCGGCTGTAGTTGCGCGCCCTCATGTGATCAAGGTGTTCCTTCTGATATTCAATCAAGGTCTTCATTGCCCCACCCTGCTGGCTTCATGGGCCTGCTGGATGTCCTTGATGGATAGCCGCAGGTACTGCCCCAGATGCTCCATGGTGGCGTGCCCCAGCAGCATCTGAATGGTAACCGGCGATGCCCCCCGCCTTAACATGTGGGTCGCACAGGCACGCCGGATCGTGTGTAGCCCGATAGGGGTTGTGATGCCAGGCGCTTTCCGGTACCGCCACATCGTCACTTGCAGCACATTACTATTCAGAGGCGTCCCGCCCATGATCAGCCAGAGCGCATCCCCGCTGTCCTCGCCAGCCAGAATGGGCCTTACCTCCATGAGGTACCGCCGCACCCATTCCACCGCCACCGGCCCCAATGGCACCACCCGCTCCCGACTCCCCTTACCCATGACCCGGATCGTTCCCTCATCCAGATTGACTGAGCCCACCTTCAGATCCACCGTTTCCTGCCGCCGGGTGCCCGCGCTGTACATCGTCTCCAGAATCGCTCTGTCCCTGATCCCGACCGGGGTGCTTGTTTTGGGCTGATCCAAGAAAATCCTCATCTCTTCTTCGGTTGGCACCGGCTGCAACAAATCGGGCACCCGTATT
>CAZOZF010000317.1:0-2820 GCA_964584205.1 uncultured Verrucomicrobiota bacterium | reverse complement strand
ATTTTCCCTGTCATCCCGAGCGAGGACCGCTTCGGGCCGAAGTCGAGGGATCTCACCGGGATCATACCCACTCTCCTCTTCTCTTCCTGCCCGTGTCGGGAAGTGACTTGACAACCGTCAGAATGACGCTATACCATGTTGCATTATGACAGACTATCTCCCCCGAGAAATCACGGTGCGCCTGGAGCGAGCCTTGCGGCAGTTGCCGGTGGTCGTGCTCTCCGGGCTGCGTCAAACCGGCAAGAGCACGCTGCTCCAGAAAGAAGCGGGACTGGCCTGCGGCCATGCCTACCGGACGCTCGATGACTTCGCCACGCTGGCGGCAGCGCGGGCGAATCCAGAATCGTTGCTGGAAGGACCTGCCATCCTTGACGAAGTGCAGCGTTGTCCGGAACTGCTGGTGGCCCTGAAGCGGAACGTGGACGAACAGCGCCGCCCGGGCCGGTTCATCCTCTCGGGATCGGCCAACCTGGCGCTTCTCGGACACGTCACCGAAACGCTGGCGGGGCGGGCCGGCTATTTTACGCTGCATCCGATGACGCGGCGGGAACAACGGGGAACGACGGCCCACGAACCTTTCCTCGTGAAGTTTCTCCGTAATCCAATCCTGCCGCCGGGCAAAACGGACCCGGTGACGGAGAAAGAGGTGCTGCGGGGCGGCCTGCCTCCCGCGTGCCTCGAACCGGCGGAGGGCGTGGCCGAATGGTTCCGCGGCTACGTGCAGACGTATGTCGAACGCGACGTGAGGCAACTGTCCCAGATCACCGATCTGGTTGCCTTTCGCACACTGGCGCAACTGGCCTCTCTGCGCACCGGGCAGGTGCTGGTGATCAGCACGCTGGCCCGCGATGCCAAGCTCAATGCCGTGACGGCGGGGCGCTATCTGGATCTGTTGGAAGCGTCGTTTCTGATCCGTCGGCTGCCCCCGTTTCTAAAGAACCGCAGTTCGCGGTTGGTGAAATCGCCCAAATTATACTTCACCGACAGCGGTTTGGCGGCGCACATGGCGGGCATCGACACGCTCGAACCGGGCCGCGACGATCTGTTGCGAGGCGCCCTGTTCGAGACGTATGTGGCGCAAAATATCGCCGCCATGCTGGAAGCCCACATGCCGGAGGCGCAGATGGGTTACTGGCACGAGCAAGGACGGCACGAAGTGGATTTCGTGATTGAGGCGGGCCGCAAAGTGTTTGCCATCGAGGTCAAATCGGCCACCCGATGGAACGATAACGATTGGTCCGGGTTGCGGGCCTTTCTGGAGCGGACGCCTGCCTGCGTAGCCGCTGTGCTGGCCTATAACGGGAAGGAAGCCGTGAAATTGGGCGAGCGCCTGTTCGCCATCCCGCTGGGCCAACTCCTGGCGTAAGCGCGTATTTTGTAACCAGAGATCCCTCGGCGTTTTCCACGAGCTAGCTGGTCCCCAAAAGGCGAAAAAGATGTCGATTTGTTGAGCCATGATGAGTGGCGGTAACCACTGGCCACTAACCACGCGGCTCTTGCCGCCTTCGTAATTGATTTGCACCGCGTAACGACTTTATTACTGTATTTTCATCTATAAGTCGTTACAGTATGCGGATTGGCAGCGGAAAGGCGGTTACAATGCCTGGGAAACCCTATCAGTCAAAGCTCCTTCCTTACGAGCAAGAGTTGTTCGCCTTGCTCAATGCCGGCAAGAGCTACCGGCAGATTGCCCAGGAACTAAACCGAAAACACAGCCTGACGGTGACCCATAACGCGGTGTTTTCGTTTGCCCGGTCACGCCGCGCCAAACACGGCAGACCGCTCTTCTTTGAAGGTCTCTCACCGGACATCCGCGAGCAAGTGGTGAACCAGATTGCCGCGGTGTGGACGCACGACTCCACCGCCATCGAGGGCAACACTCTGACCCTGGGCGAAACGGTCAAGGTGTTGGAGTTGGGCCTGACCATCAACGGCAAACCGCTTCGCGATCATCAGGAGGTCTACGGCCATGCCCGGGCAATCGACCTGGTGTATCGGATGATCCGCCAGCCGCAGATTACCGAAGAAGACCTGTTCGCGCTTCACCGCGCGGTGATGGACAAATCGGCGATGGATGTGCAAAATCCGGTGGGCGCCTGGAAACAGGAGTTCAACGGCACCACCGGCGTGGTGGCGGGAAAAAGCGTCTACATGGAATACGCCTCGCCCCTGGATGTGCCGGCCTTGATGACCCGCTGGCTGAAGGAGTTCAACAAAAATCTGGACGCGGCGGGCAGTCCCGCAAAAGCGGTCGCCAGTTATGTGTGGGCCCATACGAGTCTGGTCCGGATTCATCCGTTTTTCGATGGCAACGGACGCATGGCGCGGTTGATCGCCAATTTACCGGTGCTCCGGGGTGGCTTTCCTCCGATTGTGGTTCCCCGGCAGCGTCGTGCCGACTACATCGATCTGCTTTTGGAATATCAAAATGCGGTTGGGAAAATAGAACGCCGTTCACGCCTGGCGCCTCCTCATCCCGCCATCGAACGCTTCGAAACACTCTTGAATGACGAATGGCGTCACACCGTGTCGCTGGTGGAAACAGCCCGCAAGCGCGAAGCCAAGCGCACGGAGAAGCCGGCGTCGTAGTCAGAAGCCAGGCGAAAGAGGGTTCAGGGTTCAGGAGAAGTATCTGCTGGAGCCGGCCTGCCCTCCGTAGCGTATTCGCGTTCCCCCTGAACCCTGAACCCTTTTTTCCCTCCCTCGCCCCGCCCCCCTCATTCCCAACCCCTATCTCCCTGCCTGCATCTAACCACTAACCACTGGCCACTCACCACGCTTCTTCTCTTCCTGCCGCTCCATCACCCGCTGGAATCCACC
>CAZOZF010000316.1:0-2823 GCA_964584205.1 uncultured Verrucomicrobiota bacterium | reverse complement strand
TACCTGACGGTGGAAAGGCCGGAAAAGAGATGAATTTGAACAGAAGGCGCGAAAATGCGTATTCCGGCGGCGGCCGGACACCCATTCCTATTTGAGCCGGACACCTGTTCCGATTTTGGCCGGACACCGATTCCGGAGTGTCCGGACACCGATTCCGGTGATATCGGACACCCTGAAAGGCAGGGGTGGCGACGCTGGATAACAGAGGTCATGATGCGACCCCAAAAAGGAGTCGCAGATGGCCAGGGAGATGTTATCCATGAGGAAGTTATCGGAAGTGCTCCGCATGAGGCTGGAGCAGAAGGTATCGCTGAGGAAGATCGCGGTCAGTTGTTGCCTGGCGCGGAGTACGGTGGCGGATTATTTAGGGCGGGCGCAGGCGGCGGGACTGGGATGGCCGTTGCCGGAGGGGATGGATGAGGATGAGTTGGAACGGCGGCTGTTTTCAGTGCGACCGGCGGCGTCCCCGCGACCGGCGCTGGACATGGTGTACATCCGCAACGAGATGCGGGGGCGGAATGTCACGCTGCAGTTGTTGTGGGATGAGTACCGTAGCCACACGCCGGAAGGCTACAGTTACAGCCAGTATTGCCAACTCTACCGGAACTGGCTGGGCCGGCAGGCGATCAGCCTGAGGCAGGAGCATCGCGCCGGCGAGAAGTTGTTCGTGGATTTTGCGGGGGATACGATCCCGATCGTAGACCCCAAGACGGGGGCGATCACCCCGGGTCAACTGTTCGTGGCGGTGTTGGGCTGCAGCAACTACACCTACGCGGAAGTGACGCCGACACAGCAGTTGCCGGACTGGATTGGCGCGCAGGTGAACACGCTGGAAGACCTCAAAGGGGTCCCTTTGGTGGTCGTTCCTGACAACACGAAAACGGCTGTGAGCAGTCCGTGCTGGTACGATCCGGACATCAATCTGACGTATCAGGAGATGGCCGAACACTATGGGTTCACGGTGATTCCGGCGCGTTCCGGCAGGCCCAAGGACAAGGCGAAGGTGGAGGGCGGGGTGTTGATCGCCGAACGGTGGATTCTGGCCCGGTTGCGCCATCACATCTTCTTTTCCATTGCCGAAGCCAATGAAGCGGTCCGGCGCCTCCTCACGTGGATGAACGGGAAGCCGTTCAAGAAGCTACCCGGCTGCCGCAAGTCGGTTCTCGAAGCGATGGAGCGGCCGGTGCTCAAGCCCCTGCCGGAACGCGGTTACGAGCTGGCCGAATGGAAGCAGGTGGGCGTGAACATTGACTACCATGTCGAGGTGGATGGGCACTACTACAGCGCCCCCTATCACCTGATTCGGCAGCGGGTGATGGCCCGGTTCACCCGCTCCGGGGTCGAGTTATTCCACAAGTCCAAGCGGGTTGCGGCACATGGACGCAGTTACCAGAAAGGTGGGCACACCACGCTGCCGGAACACCGTCCCCCAGCGCATGAGAAGTATCTGGAGTGGACGCCCGAGCGCCTGATTGCATGGGCGGGGACGGTCGGGCCGAACTGCGCGGAGGTGGCCCGGCAGATTCTGGCGTCCCGCCCCTTGGTCGTGCATGGATACCGGCCCTGCCTGGGCGTGATCCGGCTGGGTAAACGGTATGGGAATGAGCGGCTGGAACGGGCCTGTGGCAGAGCCTTGAAGCTGAACATCGTCTCGTATCACCGCATTGAAAATATGCTCAGGAACGGCCGGGACCAGGTTCCCGCGATGGAGACGGACGCGCCCCCGCCGGTCCCTGTCCACGCTAATGTCCGCGGCGCGGGGTACTACCAGTAAGGAGGCTTTACCATGCTATACGAACCCACGATCACTAAAATGCTGGCGATGAAGCTCAACGGGATGGCGGAGTCCTTGGAAGAACAGCGCAAAAGCGCCAATGTGGCGGGCTTAAGCTTTGAAGACCGGCTGGCCCTGCTGGTGGAGCGTCAGTGGCTCTGGAAAGAGAACCGGGCGCTCTCCACCCGCCTGAAGTACGCCAAGTTACGGCAGCAGGCCTGCGTGGAAGACATTGATTACCGGCATCACCGGGGGCTTCAGCGCAGCGTCATTGAACACCTCTCGGGAAACGACTGGATCCGCTATGCCCAGAACTGCATCATCACCGGCCCCACCGGTGTGGGCAAGTCCTTCCTGGCCTGTGCGCTAGCCCAGAAGGCCTGTCGTGACGGCCACCGGACGGTGTACTTCTACGCACCCAAGTTGTTCCGGGAGATCCAGGCAGGGCAGGCTGATGGCAGCCTGCCGGCCCTCTTGAAGAAGCTGGCCAAGGCCAGTCTCCTGGTCATCGACGATTGGGGGCTCGAAAAAGCCGCCGCCTCCCAGTACCGGGACTTCCTGGAGATCCTGGATGACCGGCACACCAGAGCCTCCACGCTCATCACCAGCCAGTTCCCGCCGGCCCGGTGGCACGAACTCATCGGTGATGCCACCGTGGCTGACGCCATTCTCGACCGGCTCATCCATGGCGCCCACCGCATCGACCTCAAGGGCGAGTCCATGCGTAAACACCGCTGCAAGGAACCCTGAGGAAGGTTTACTCCAGCTGCCCAGGCATGCGCCATAGCCCGACAGGGCTGGCATGCCCAGACAAGCTGGGCATGACAATCATACAGGCCCCAAAAAAAGGGGGGGGAGGAGAAGAAATACGCGTCGTCCCGCGAACGGGACTCCGACTGAGTCAGAAAACACCTAATCCTTGACTCACTTCGGACCGGTTATGGTACAAGTTCAAACAGCCAGCGTCGCTACGCTCCGATAAGTGTCCGATATCACCGGAATCAGTGTCCGGCCAAAATCGGAATGGGTGGCCGATTTGACCGGAATAC
>CAZOZF010000315.1:1718-2825 GCA_964584205.1 uncultured Verrucomicrobiota bacterium | reverse complement strand
CATCCCGGGGAAGACGAACCATCACCTTCTCAAGAAAATCCATCTCAACAAGGTCGGCCGGGGCTATCTCTTTATTCTCTTCCTTCATGGTTTCAATTCAGTAGCGTCCCATAGGACGCAGGTTAGAAGGCCGAAGGCTGAAGACTGAAGGAAAGTCGCATAGTCTTGTTTAATTTCACATGATGTCATTTACGATAATTCCAAGTTCATCGATTCGTGTTTTACCTTCAGGCTTCAGTCTAAACCACTTCAGCCTTGGCGTTCCTATGGGACGCCAGTGGTTTCAATTCTAACATATTTTTACCGGTTGAGTACCTTTTGAATGAATTTCGTTGTACTGAACCCGTCCACCATGGGAGTACACACCAACTGCCCGCCCCAGCTCTCAACCAGCTCACGCTCCTGCCGGACCCGTTCGGGTTCATAGGAGCCGCCCTTGACATGGAGGGCCGGACGCAACTGCCGGATTTCGTCCAGGGGATTGTCCCCGGAAAATGCCAGAACCTCATCCACCGAAACCAGCGCCTGTAGCGCCGCCGCCCTGAACCGCTCCGGAAATACAGGCCGCGTCGCGCCCTTGTATCGGGCGACCGAGGCGTCATTATTAATCAGGACCGTCAGGAAGTCGCCCAGGCTCCTGGCCTCGGCCAAAAATCGAAGATGCCCGACATGAAGCACATCGAAACACCCGTTCACAGTGACACGTTTCATCCCCTGCTTGAAGGGCTTAGCTTTTCCATACACCGACGCCGCATCCCACCCCGGGGGCAGAACAAGGGGCGTCCGATTGGCGTCCATTGCCCGAATGATATCCCCGCTGAAGCATCCCGCCAGGGGCGTGAGTTCCTCAACACGGAAGGCCTTTGAAGCAAGCCGTCCTTCGAGGGAATCCTGTCGCGCACGATCCGGAACCGTAATCCAGACGAACGGAGCCAAGCTGGCCAGACCGGCCTCCTCTTCGTCCTGCGCCAGGGACGTTACCGCCGCCACGCCTCGCAGGTGGGAGACCATCTCGACCCGGGTTTCAACAGGATTCTGAAGCGACCCCGAATGACCACTCCGAGCCGCCCGCTCATCTGGATCAACCAACACCATCAGGGGCAGGGA
>CAZOZF010000315.1:0-1618 GCA_964584205.1 uncultured Verrucomicrobiota bacterium | reverse complement strand
AACCCCATCCGCCTTTAACCACGCCAGATACTCGGCCGTCCGGCCTAGGAGTTCTGAAAATTCCTGTCGGGGCTCAGGACACACGGCGACTCAGCCTTCTTCCGGGGTTGCCTGACGCGAGACATGCTTCATGTAAAGCGGGCCCAGACAAATATAACCCAGAACCATGAGAAGCATAAAAACCGCAGCAGGCAGGGCGATTTTCTGGGGGCCAAACAGCACGGCCACCATAATGACCATCGGAATAAACAAGGCGGGGTGTTTGGTGGGTTTCGGATAACGCACATTGGAAACTTGAAGACTGATAAAAGCCAGAACCCCTGCAATGAATATCGCCGCCACCCAGCCGCTGTTCAGGGAGTAATTTTCGAACGGCTCGCTCTGGCTGATAAACACCAGCATGGCCACCCATCCCGCACAGGCGGTGATCGGAAGGCCGGTATATCCACCCTGCCCGCGCTCCGGATCTTTCGCCTTGAAACGGGCCAGCCGCACCACGCCGGAAAGCACCACCACCGCCGTCATCGCCACCCGCCAGAATATCCGGGCGCTATCCTGGGGAACCGAGCCCGTCAACATCACGGTATAAATCAGCACCGCCGGCGCGATGCCGAAGGCGGTCATGTCCACATAGGTGTCCAACTCGGCACCCATCTCGGTGCATCCCTTGAGCTTCCGGGCGACATTCCCGTCAATCCCGTCCAAAATCATCGCCAGCATGATCAACAGAGCCGCCCAACGATGCATCTCCCCGGCCCGGGCCAGCGTCTCATTCATGCTCTCCACAGTCACCAGGATGCTGAAAAACCCGCACAGCATC
The DNA here is from genome assembly GCA_964584205.1 of uncultured Verrucomicrobiota bacterium. Lineage (GTDB taxonomy): Bacteria > Verrucomicrobiota > Kiritimatiellia > CAIKKV01 > CAITUY01 > JAABPW01. The sequence goes on along the minus strand of CAZOZF010000315.1, from coordinate 798 downwards.
GCCATCAGTGTGATGGAGATGGGCACCAGTTGTCGCCAGGTCATTTCGGATTTCATCATCATGTCAGTTCCTCAGGCGGGCCACAACGGTTTCTCCCGCGCGAACCTTGTCACCCTTTTTCACAAGAACCTCCACGTCGGTCCGCGGGAAAATCATGTCGAGACGGGATCCAAACTTCATCATGCCAATGGAGTCCCCCTTCTTGAGGTCCTGGCCAGGCTCGACCCAGTACACCACCCGGCGCGCCACCGGCCCGACAATCTGTTTGACCAGGCAGGTGGTCTTCTCACCCCGGATCACGATCGAACTGTGCTGGTTCAGCTCCGAGGACTTCTCTTCAAACGTGAAATACCGCGCTCCGGGATAATACTGGGCATGCTCCACTTTTCCGGAAATCGGGGCCCGGTTCACATGCACATCAATCAGGCTCAGGAAAATACTGATCTTAACGGCCTTGGTCTTCAAAAACTCCGGCTCATCCACCTCCACAACCGACATGATCTTCCCCTCGGCGCCCGCCATGATATCGGCCGGATCCGGAGAGGGAACCCTGACAGGATCCCGGAAAAAGACCAGCAGGTAGCCAATCAGAATCGCCGTCAGAATTCCACTGAAGACCCAGGTCTTACGCCAGGAAACACGCCCCAGCCGCAAGGCCCCAACGAGAATAGCCCCCAAGGCCAATGCAATCATGAGAAACGGTATAATTTCTGGTCTAAATGCCATCGTTTTTCTCCTTTAAAGAGCTGAAATAGTACTTGAAGCGAAGAAACGAAGTCAATCCTGTTCCCAAGCAGG
>CAZOZF010000314.1:0-2839 GCA_964584205.1 uncultured Verrucomicrobiota bacterium | reverse complement strand
GAGCCATCAGAAAGACCTCTTGAGACCCATCTTCGAGTGCAACATTGAGATAGGCGGCCGCCTCTTCAGGGTCGGCGAGGTCCTTCATCAGCCCCTCGCGATAACTGGTGGTTGTCTTGTTCATGATGTCCTCCGTTTATACGATTGCCAATACTGTTTCGCGGTCACGATGTCCCGCGCTTGGGTTCGCTTGTCACCCCCACACAGCAGAATGACCAATGTGTCACCTGCCTGCCCAAAATACACCCGGTATCCAGGCCCGAAATCCAAACGAAACTCCATAACACCCTCGCCCACGGCCTTGCAATCGCCGAGGTTGCCGAGACGCACCCGATTAAGCTTGACGCGAATCCGCGCACGGCCCTGCACATCCCGCATGGAGTGAAGCCATTCGCGGAATGGGTTATGCCCCGTCTCTGTCAGATATTCTCGGAGTTCCCGCTCTTTCATTAGTCCAAATGTAGCTTATACGCTACAGACCCGCAAGAAGATTCTGAAGGCAACTGCTTACTGCACACTGCCTACTGCCAACTGGGGCCATTTGGCATCATCCCCAGTTGATTTCCGTGCCCTTATTGGAGCCCTTCGACTGGCTCAGGGCGGAGGCATTGTAGATGGCAGTCCAAATTTATAGTCAAAAGAACAACTCATGGCGGGAAGCCTATAATCCATTACGCGGGATGAACCTTGCCCGGTTGATGGCCCTTCTTGATGCCGGGGAACGCGGGCAGTACGCCGATCTCCAGTGGTTCTACCACTTCATGGAGCGGTCGGATCCGATGGTTTTTTCGGTCATGCAGAGGCGACGAGCCGTGTTGCTTTCGTGTGATTGGGACGTGCGCCAGGTGGCGCAGGAACCAGGGTTCAGGGTTCGGGGTTCAGGAAAGAACGGGAAGACCGAAGGCGGATTCGACCAGGTTCTGGCTGATGAGCAGGCGGCGCTGTTGAGGGAGGCTTATGACCGGGTTGAAAATCTGCGTGACGCGGTTTCCTTCCTGTTTACCGGGTTCTTCCGTGGGTTCGGCCACCTCGAGAAGCATTATGCCCCCTCGGGATTGGTGACGCGGCTGGAGCCAGTCGAGCAGTGGTTCTGGGTTCGGGACGGGATGTACGGTGACTGGGAATACAACCAGAACGCTGTCAGCGGGCGCAAGCGCGGGAGCACGATTGACCCGACAAACTTCGTGATCCTGGACACTGTCCCCATTGACCGGTTGCTGGCGCTTCAATACCTGGGCCGAACCCTGACGCTAAAAGACTGGGATTCCTTCCTGGAGGTCTACGGGATTCCCTCCGTATTCCTGGTCGGGCCACCGAACACTCCGGATTCCAAGGCGGCTGAGTATCAGACGATTGCCGAGCAACTGATTTCCGATGGGCGCGGGTACCTGCCGAACGGGAGTGACATCAAGTATGTCAATGGCGGCGGGAATCATCCGCCGTTCCGGGATCGGCTTGAATACCTGGACCGTCAAATCATATTGGTGGCCACGGGCGGATTGCTGACCATGTTGACGGAGCCGGGATCCGGAACCCTAGCTGGCAACGCGCATACGGACACATTTCTCCAGATTGCCCGGAGTGATGCGGCGATGGTGAGTGAAGTGATGCAAAAGCACTTCGATTTACCGCTCTTGAGTGAGTTTTTTCCGGGTCAGCCCGTACACGCCTATTTCGAATTTGCGCCGAGCACCGGCAGTGAGGTCTCCCGCGTGGTGGCGGATGCTGAAAGGTTGGCGCGGGCCGGGGTGTCGATTGATCTCGACGAACTCAGCGAAAAGACCGGTTACAAGTTGAGTCCTGGGCCATTACCAGCCTTCAACGAACCGAAGGTGATTCAATCCGAGGGAAAGGCCAGTTGATTTTTGTGCCTTATATAGAGGACTTCAATGAATTTGATTTTGAATCGCGATTTCACGATGCCACCTGATGGCTGGTACCAGTTTGCGCCGATGGGGGAATTCCCGCACGCGGGTGCTGACGTCATCCAGGTTGTGGACGCGGAGGCCTGCACGGCCATGAGCGCCCGGTTCAAGGCGGACGCGGCGGTCGCGAACTTTGCCGGGTTGCTTATCGACTTCGATCACTTCTCCATGGATGGCTCGCAACGGTCGGAAGCGGCTGGATGGGTGACTGACATGGAGAGTCGCGACACCGGATTGTGGGGAAAGATTCGCTGGTCGGATATTGGCGAGGAGGCGGTCAAGGGCGGGCGGTATCGGTTCCTGTCACCGGTATGGGCTCGGTCGGACTGCGTGGATCTGGGCCCTTCGACAGGCTCAGGGCAGGTGGCGGCGCGAATCCGGCCTGTCCGGATGCTCAATGCAGCCCTGACAAATGATCCAAATTTGAAGGGATTGAGCCCGCTTTCTAACAGTGGGCAGTCGGCTGTTGGCAGTGGGCAGTTTCGAACTATTGGTGAAAGGGCACAACAGAAGGGTAATGACATGAAAGCAGTGATTGAAAAGTTGGTGAATCATCTGGGGTTGGCGGCGGACGCAACGGAAGCGTTGATTCTGGAGAAGATGGGCGGATTGCAGACGGTAGCCGCGGTGACTGAGTTGCAGAACTCCTTGTCGGCGCTCCAGGGGAAGTATGACGGGTTGATGACGAACCTGAAAGCGGTCGAGGGTGAACTGGTGAACCGGCACCTGGCCGACTTCGAGGGCGTTATCAGTGAGGGGGCGAAGCCGTTCTGGGCGGAGCAGTTGGTTCTGAATCGGACTGGGGCGCTTGCGGCGCTCGGGGATCTGAAAAGAAATGATGAAGGCGGAGGTATGAATGATGAACGGAAAGAGGTGCCCCAGACCAAAAAGCCTTTGCACAACCGGGCGACGGT
>CAZOZF010000313.1:0-2866 GCA_964584205.1 uncultured Verrucomicrobiota bacterium | reverse complement strand
GCACCGGCAAGATCGAGATGCTTGCCGAAGGGTTGATCGGCGGCAAGGTCGTCGCACGGCAACTGAAGCGATATCCCGAGCGCACTACGGCGGTGAAGGTGACCGTGGACGATGCAGGAATCGGGTTGACCGCCGACGGCTCGGACTTTGTGCCGCTGCGCGCGACGATCGTGGACAACAAGGGCGTTCCCAAGCGGCTCGCCTGCGAATCTGTCACCTTCGAGGTCGAAGGCCCCGGCGAGATCATCAGCGGCCCGCTGGCTCATGCCAACCCGGCCAGGACCGAGTTCGGCACCGCCACCGCTCTATTGCGGGCGGGGACGCGTCCTGGTGTGATTAAAGTGCGGGCCACGGTTTCGGGGCTTGCACCGGGAGAGATTTACATCGCCTCCTCGGCACCGGCGCTGCCGCTTGCGTGGAACAGCGCTTACGGGGAAGCTTCGCGGCGCGTGAGCGGTGCGGCAGCAGCCAGCCCAAGCGGCGCATCCGCCTCATCTGGCGGAGACGCCGCCAAGTTGCGCGAAGAGCTCCGCCGCCTCCAGGCCGAACTCACGGGCAAGGAGCAGGAGGTCATGGAGATGCGCAGTACCCGCGAGAAACGCCGCGAGTAAACGCACAACCCTGCAAGGAACAAACGATTCATGAAAAAGCAAACAAGAGAAATAAATGGGCAAAACTAAAGAGACATAACAATATGAAACTAAAAATACTGACCATCTTGCTTTCCGCCTGCGCCGTCGCGCACTCCCAACCGCTCGACACAACTCGCGATGCACAGCTTCAATGGTTCGACGAAGGCCGCTTCGGCATGTTCATCCATTGGGGCGTTTACGCGGTGCCTGCCGGGGAATGGAAAGGCCAACCCATCGGCGGCATTGGCGAGTGGATCATGCAACGCGCAAAAATCCCGGTAGCCGACTACAAGGCGTTTGCTCCACGATTCACCGCCGCCAAGTATGATCCCGTGGCGTGGGCCAGGCTAGCAAAAAAGGCAGGCATGAAATACGTCGTCATCACCTCCAAGCATCATGACGGCTTTGCCCTCTATGACTCCGCCGCAAGCGACTGGAATGTCATGCAATCCGCCGCCGCTCGCGACCTGATCGGGCCCCTCGCCAAGGCGGTCCGAACTGAGGGTTTGACGTTCGGACTCTATTACTCCCAGGCCCAAGATTGGATAAATCCCGGTGGAGGAAGTCACGGCCATAAGTGGGATCCCGCACAAGAGGGAAATTACGACGCCTACCTGCGCAACATCGCCCTGCCGCAAGTCAAGGAGATCGTGGCTCGGTTTAAGCCTGCATTTATCTGGTGGGACACCCCGGTTGACATGACAGTCGAACGCGTCAAGCCTTTCGCCGACTTCATGGCACAACACCCTGCCATCCTCAACAACGACCGCCTTGGAAACGGCTTCAAAGGCGACACCATGACTCCGGAACAGCATATCCCGCCACGCGGTTATCCCGGTCAACGCTTTGAAGTCTGCATGACCATGAACGACACCTGGGGCTTCAAGAAGAACGACCATAACTGGAAAAGCACCCGGGATATCCTGCGCAACCTCTCCGATATTTCCAGCAAAGGCGGCAACTTTCTGCTCAATGTAGGACCCACTGCCGAGGGGGTGATCCCACCAGAGAGCGTCGAACGCTTGGAGGCAGTTGGACGTTGGATGAAGATCAACTCAGAAGCCATCTACGGGTCGACCGCAAGTCCCTTTCCCCGTCGTCTTCCTTGGGGACGTGTGACGCAAAAAAGAGTGGGCACTGCCACGGTTCTGTATCTTCACGTGTGGGACTGGCCAAGCGATGGGCAACTCCTCCTGCCCACGGTGAAGGAAATTCCCTCCAAGGGGCAACTGCTTGCCAACAAAACCTCGATCTCGTCCCAAATAACCCCAGAGGGTTTGCTTTTAAAGCTTCCTTCCAAAGCACCCGATGGCGATGTCTCCGTACTGCGCTTGGAATTTCCGAGCGCGGTCACCATTACGATGGAACCCTTTCCCACCCCCGATCAAACTGGGCGCATCTCTTTAGGCGTACAGGACGCCGATGCCTATGGCGGTTATGAAGGCACTATCCAACGGCGTGATTCAGGTCCCAACGCGTATTTGACGGATTGGAAAGATCCAGATTGGTATTTATCGTATGAAGTCAAAGCTCCAAAAGCCCAGACATGGGTCGTAACTGCCGAAGTCGCTACCGCCAATCCCGTTAAGCTCTACCTCGAAGGAAGAAAATCCTCCACTCAGGTGGAAGTTGCGGCTACAGGACCGGGCCTAACTTGGAAAACCGTTACGCTGGGCACCCTCAAACTCCCGGACGGTCAGACACAATTCAAATTAATAGGTGTCGCCGATGGCTGGAAAGGCTTCAACATTCGCAATGTGTGGTTGGATTTTGCCCCGACTTCTCCGACATCTTGCCTATTGCCAGATGCTCGCGGAGTATTAACGCTAGGTGGACGTAATGCGGAACTTACGGGAGGACTCCAACTGGAATCGGGTCATATTGGCTATTGGACAAAATCCGACGATACGGTGAGTTGGCGCGCAGCCGTGGCGAAAGCCGGGGGCTATCAGGTGAGCCTTGACTATGCATGCCAAGACGATTCGGCGGGCTCAGAGTTCGAAGTGAGGATCGGATCGAAAACGATTCAAGGAAAGGTGACCGGCACGGGTTCTTGGAAGGAATTTAAAACGGAGGTTTTGGGTTCGATTGATTTGGAGAAATCTGAAGGACTTACAATCACGGTCAACGCCACCAAAAAGCCCGGGCTGGCTGTGATGAATCTTCGATCCCTCACGCTGACGCCAACAGATTCGGCCAGGTAAATCAGGCGAGAGTCATTACCTTTATCACAT
>CAZOZF010000312.1:0-2873 GCA_964584205.1 uncultured Verrucomicrobiota bacterium | reverse complement strand
AACGCCTGATCCAATACTCGTGAAAGATGTCTGGGGAGATACATGTTGTAATTTATAATATTCAGCGTTTCATTATGCAATATGAATCAGGGTCTGTCTTCTTGAAACTTCTTCAGGGATTTGTTGGCGCAGCAGCGTCAACCTTCGGAGTGCGGCAGTTACTGCTGCCGCCTCGGCGGCCCAACTGGGCGGGAAAGAAAGGCGGCAGTAAGGAACTGCCGCACTCCAAGGCGGCTTTGCCGCAAAAAGGTGGAGCATCGAGTTTCCCTTCCCCGATACCCCGACACACCCACACTCTGACACCGCCTCTTACCCCTTCCCGCTTCCCGCCTACCGCTTCAGAAACAGCGCCCCATACGCCTTGGCGCTTTGATCGGTATGGAATCGACGGTGCCAACGTTCGCGTGCTGCTGTTCCCATCCTCGTCCGCAGCCCGCTATCCCCTGCCAACAAGGTCACTGCCAGCTCGAACTGGTGTTCATCCTCAGAATCAACAACGAACCCACTCACCCCATCCTCAATCTGCTCCCGAGCCGCACCGGAATCGGTGACAACCGCCGGTATCCCTGCCGCCATGCTCTCAAGAATGGCATAGGCACAACCTTCAGCGATCGCCGCATGGACCAGGAAGTCGCTCTGTGCAAGAATATCGCGAACATCGTCGCGCTTTCCCAGGAACCGAATACGATCAACGAGTCCCAGTTCCTGTGCCAAGGATTCGAGCCTAGGACGCTCAGGCCCATCGCCGATGATGAGGAGATGCAGAGCGCTGTGCTGAGTGCTGAGTGCCGGGTGCTGAGTGGCTTGTCGTACAGCCCGGATGGCCTTGTCGACCCGCTTGCGGGGAATCAACGACGACACACAGGTTGCCACGATGGCATTCGCGGGAAGCCCGGCTTCGCGGCCTAACCACCCTTGCGGCTTTTCTGATGCATGCGCCGATACCGAATTGTGGATGGTCCACACCTTACGCTTTGGCACCCCTCGCAACTGAAGGGAGCGCGCCCCGGCCTCCGATACCGCCACTACTGCATCGAAGAACAACCCCACCAAGCGGATCCGGGAACATAGGGCGGCCAGGCGGGACGGATCGCATATCCTTTGATCCTGGACCCACACCCAACGCATCCCTTCCCCAAAACCCATCATGCTTGACCTGATCGAGGCAATCACAGCCGGCCACTCGTTGCCAAAATGGACAACCGCCACATCCGGGCGTGTGGCACGTATTCGCTGGAGTGCTCCCGCGACGAAACGCCAGGGATGAACCGTCCCGTGCTCATCGGTCCATCCCTCCAGCACCGACCATTGGGCCCCTGAGCCGGCAAGCAAAGTAGAGATCGTCTCGGGCACAGGTCCACCGAAAACAAACTCCACACAATGGTCTCCGTCGTCGCGCAGTTGACGGGCGATCGCCGCCAACTGTTGTTCCAGCGAGCCCATTTTCGGCACCATGTTGCAGAAATAGAGCAACTTCATGCGTTCTCACACTCCGCCACCCCGTTACTCCGACACCCCCACACGTCTATCCCCTTCCCAGATCGCTGCCACGCGGATGGGCCCCCACTGGCAAGCCAAACTCCGCCTTTTCGATCGCGCGTTGGCACGCGATGTTGTCATCACTGGTGTCGATAAAGAAAGTGTGATGGCCCCGTGCCAGCATGGCATTCATGGCAGCCTTCATCGCCACCGTTGCGAATCCGCGGCCCCGTCCTTCCGGATCCGTCCAAATGGGGCCTATCACCACGTCAGCCGGTTCGACATGATAGTGTCGGCAGAAACCCACCGCCATCCAGGCGGTATGGACCCATCGGCCTTCCCGAACCAACGCATAGAAGCCTCGCCGCCCACTGGCCAGTTTGAGAAGGGCTTTGAGGCTTCCCAGCCAGCCGAAATACCCCCTGAACAGCCGACCCTGCCCGACGATATCGCGCACCCGGGTCAGACAAACAAACTCAGCGTCCGTCTGATCCGGCAGGACGAACGGCACCGTTCGCACCTGTCGGTAGATAAGTTGGTAGGCCATGCCTTCGGGAATGTTAAGTGTCAGCATACTGTGATGTCCCTCCAGATAATTCGCGGCAAGGGGCGGCCCTTCCACCCGGCGGCAAGGGATTGCCGCCCTCCACAATGCCGAAATCGACCTCCGACCTCCGACTTCCCCCACCCCTCTAATCCAGAACCCACCGCACCCTATGGGGCTCAAAACCGAACTTCTTCTTGAACCGGCGCAGGCTCACCCCTCCGCCGTAGTAGGTGCCGTAGGCATAGTAGCGAACACTCGGATACCTTCCCACAAGTTCCCCCACCATCCCACTCAGCAGCAGGGGCACAATGCCATCGCTGAGACAGTCCGCATGCCCCAGCAGGTTCTCAATCATGGCGATCTCGCCACAGACAAAGCACCCGGCAAAGGCCACCAGTCGGTCCTCCCTCAAGACACCAAAATAGACATAGTCATGGGTGTTCGTCCGACTCACAGGGTTCGCGCACGAGGAGACACGCCCCTTCAGCCACTCGTCCGGCACCGGTCCCTGCCGAACGTTCGCTGACTTATGGATCTCCGCAATGTCAGCCAGATGGTCATTAAACTCGATCCGATTGAACCGGTAGCCTAACCGCTGCGCTTTCTTGAAGTTGCGTTTGCCTGATGATTCGATCGCCTGCAGATATGCCTCCTGGGAGGGCGGCAGCCTGCACAGGGCGACACCGTACGCCATCTCCCTCAGCAGCGGGAATTTCGGATGCCGCTTTCGCGTCAGTGCATAGAACTCCTCAACCAGACGAAGATAGAACGGATCGTTCATCCGAGCCGCCTCATGCATCAGGTGGATCGTCACGGTGGGCAGACGAAGCAACGCGGGCAGATCGCG
>CAZOZF010000311.1:0-2874 GCA_964584205.1 uncultured Verrucomicrobiota bacterium | reverse complement strand
GCCCGCGCCAGCGAGCCGAATGCGCGCCTGGTTGTGTCGGCGACGCAAAAGGGAACCGTCTGGCTCGATATGGTTTCGGTGATGCCCGCCTATGCGGCCAAGGGACTGCCCTTCCGTAAGGATATCCTGGAGAAAATGCGGGCCATGAAGCCGGGGTTCGTCCGGTTTCCGGGCGGGAGTTTTGTGCAGGGCCGAACGGCGGATTCCGCTTTCTACTGGAAACGCACGATTGGCGATCTGGAGCAGCGGAAAGGCTGGCCGGGATTTTGGCACTATTACTACGAGGCGGGGCTGGGTTATCATGAGTTTCTGCAACTCTGCGAGGAATTGAAGGCGTCGGCCCTGTATGTGGCCTTCGCGGGGACCGGGCCGGGGCATGAGGTTCCGATGGAGAAGATGGGTGCCGTGGTGCAGGATGCGCTCGACGCGATTGAATACGCCATCGGCCCGGTGGATAGCCCGTGGGGGAGCCTGCGCGCCAAGGCCGGACATCCCGCGCCCTTTGATCTGCACTATGTTGAAATCGGGAATGAGGATTGGGGAGCCCGCCACTATCCCCGGTATATGATGATGTTCGAGGCCATCAAGAAACGATATCCCGCCATCCACTTGATCTCCAACACGGAGGTTCACTCGCATGGTCCATGTCCTGAAGAAATCCGGGATGAGCACTCGTACGAGGGGCCGGAGTACTTCCTGAAGACCGCCAAGTCCCTGGATAGCCGGGATCGTTCCAAGACGCCCAAGCTCTACTGGGGTGAATATGGAACGACTTTCCAGTGTGGCATCGGCAATCTCCGCTCTGCCTTGAGTGATGCAGCGTTTCTTATAGGGGCCGAGCGGAATTCCGACCTGGTGCCCATGACCTCCTATGCCCCGCTCTTTGGTAATGCTTTGTTCTGTGGTTGGATTCCGAACCCCATCTACTTTGACGCCGAGACAAGCATTGGGTCGGTTACCTATCATGTCCAATGCTTGTTGGGGCAAAACCGGGCCGATCAGGCGTTGCCGGTGTCGGTTAAGGCTGCACCCTTCACTTACCCTGTTCCGGGAGGTCTGGTCGGCGTTGGCGCCCGGGGGAATGGTGTTGCGGAGTTCAAGGAGATGAAGGTCGTACAGGACGGGAAGACCCTGTTCTGTATGGATATCGCCACGAATGCTGTCGGCGAGCCGGCCGAGGCACCGCCCAAGGGCGGGGCGGGGAAAGGGGCTCCTGCGGGCAGTGGCGGCTGGGGTCTAGACAGCGATCTGATCTTCCTGCAGAAGTCCGATCATGACCCCAGTAGGGCGGCCGCTACGAGGCCGCCAGAGCCTGTCGCGCTCATAGCGCGCGACCTACCAGATCATGAGCAGTCAATTTCAAAAAGATTGTTGCCGGGCTGGAAAGTCGCGAATGGGAACTGGGAAGGCAACAGCCGTTTCCTTCGCGTGAAGGATACCGATGGAACGGGGGTTGCCCTCACCGGTGAGCGGACGTGGCGGGATGGCGTGATCACGCTCAAGGCGCGACAGGTATCGGGAACCGGCGGTATCCTGGTAGCGTTCCGCTGCTCGAATCCGGTCCGACCTGCGGGCTGGTTGATCGATGGCAAGCAGAACGGGGTGAATTGGGCTTGGTGGCCCCGGAAATGGGTGCCGGGTGGAATTGAGACAGGGCGCTGGTATGACCTGAAGGTCGAACTCAAGGGCCCCTCCATCAAGTGCTACCTCGATGGCCAACTGATCCAGGATATCACCTATCCCCTGATGGAGGTGGATCCGCTCCATGTCTGTGCTGGCGTGGACAAGACCACAAAGGAAATCGTGCTCAAGGTGGTCAACGTCCGCGATGAGGCCTATGAAACCGATATTACCCTGGCAGGGGCGGGGCCGGTGGCCTCGAAGGCCAAGCTCCAAGTCCTGACTTCGGCCAGTGGCGACGATGAGAACACGTTTGATAAACCTGAAAACGTGATACCCCGGGAACAGACCCTCACGGGTGTGTCCCGGCAATTTACACACACCTTCCCGGCGAATTCGGTGACGGTGTTGAGGGTAGGCTACTATTACTCCGGCCACTAAATAGTAGCGGAAATCAAGATTCACCACCGAGGCACAGAGGCACAGAGAAGATGGAAGAAGAGAATACAATGTTGCGGGCATTTAAGATTCGGAGTACCGAATCTAAAATTCCCGCAACCCTTCTTGGAGGAAGATGGGGAGGGGGAGGAGACGTTTTGTTTGTTGTGCCATCTCCTCTTTCTCTTGGAATTACTCCCGGAGAGGCGTTTCGCGATTTTTCAAATGGTGTACTCGCCATTTGGAAAAATCGCGAAACATTTTCTTCTCTTCTTCTATCTTCTCCGTGTCTCCGTGGTCTCTAGCCTGGTACTCCAGGCGGGTGGTAAAAGTTTTATTTCGTGCGGAAGGCGCTACTGTTTAGTGGCCGGATCAATAATTGGTGGTAGGCAATTCAAATGAGGAAGAAGGATGACATGAAGAGAAAACGGGCTGTTCTTTGTGGGGTTATGTTTTGCTGCTGCTTCGGTCTCCAATTCGGGGCGATATCTGCAGAACCGGCGGGGCGTCTGGTGACGGATCTATCCGGGGCTGGGTGGCACTTGTGGCGAGATGCACAGGCTGCCTGGAAGGATGACGAACTGTTTTTGCCCGGAACTAAGCTTTCGCGGATCCCGACCAATGCGCCCACCGGCGGTTGGGAGAAACTGAGCGACACGACCGGCATGGCCGTCAATACGCCGGGCACGGTGGAGCAGTACTTGGGAAATGGCGAGATCGTCGATGACGACTATTTCGTCCGCAACAAGAAGCCCACGCAAGATCTTACCGGCGTGAGCTGGTGGTGGCGCACGTTGCAGGTGCCTGCTTCGGCGG
>CAZOZF010000310.1:0-2951 GCA_964584205.1 uncultured Verrucomicrobiota bacterium | reverse complement strand
GCACTTTCCAAGAAACCACTGAGGTCATGACCGCCATAATGCCGGCAATGATCGAGTTTATCGAAGATAGATCGTTCATATTAATCCTTCATCCTTTCTGATTGTTATTGGGTTTAGGTTTCGACACATTCTGGATGTCCCGGACCCCGGGAGTAGCAGGCGGAAGCGGAGGAGTAGATGCTGGCGGGTAGTGCGGGGGGAAATTTGTGCGACGGGTAAATGATCCGCCACAACTACTGATATATACGTGTAAGACAAACACTACTAAGAGCGGCGCCCACGGAAACAGTCCTGATGGCGTCAGCGGCATTGCGCCACAACATATCAGTATAGCGATAACAACAGACCAGATGCAGATGAGCCACTCATCCTTATCTGCCGGGGTATCCCAGCGTTTATCGATATAGGCGTACGCGCACTCAAAACCAATGACCAGAGCCAAACCAAGCCCGAAACTAATAAACGGTATGCTCCTGGCCTTTGCCAAGGTTGTGCATGGGGCGCTGGGCCGCTGGGGAACCGGTAAGCTCAGGCTCTACGGAACCGACATCGATATCCGGTGCGTGAACATGTGCCGGATACAACTGCGGATGAACGGTCTGGATTCCTTCGGCAGGATGGCAGGGCTGTTGGCGGGGCCAATCCCCGTGATAAGCCAGGAAACCATTCCCGCCGTGGTCCCGGACGTGACTTCTGACGTCGTCATCCGTAATGGCCAACCGGAGCTACCCGGTTTCGCGGCATAGGCGTCAATAACAGCAACACAAACAAGCAAGCCCGCTTTACCTCACACGGGGTGGAGCGGGCTTTTCTATTAAGGAGTGAGAATGACACTAAATCAACTGATCTGCAGTGCGGCATCGGTTTATCCGGAAGCTTTCGTCCTCGAATATTGGTCGATGGCCGAGTCGGAACCGCAGGAGAACCGGATGGGTGGCGACACCCTCGCCGAGTTCATTGCCCGGGAGATTTACGACACCTATGACGTCAATGCCTCCGATGCGGAACAGATCGTCAGTGCGGTGAAGGCCATGCAGGCAGCCGCCAATGACCTGCAGAAGGTTGCGGATGCGCTGAGCAATCTGGCTAAACAACAGGCAGCATAATGAAAAACGGGGAGCCTGGCCCATAACAGACCGGGCTCTCCTTATATAAGGAAAGGAAATCATGAAACGCAGGACTGATGGAGGAATGCAATGAAGACAAAACTTAAGATTGGATACTACATCGCTGAAGCTCCAGCTACCGGGAATTCCATGGAGGATACACGGTATGTGGTCTTTCAGTGGACAAAGGCTGAAGAGGGCGTAGTTGAGATGGTGCGGCGGCAGTTAAAAACAATGGACATAGGCGTCCGGTGGTACTCGGTACGGATCGGACCCGGCCCCCGTGTGCAATTCCTCAATTATCTGCCGGACTGGGTGGATGATGTCGAGGGACTGAGGGAAGGACTTGATGGCGGAACGGCAACCGGAATCGGGAATGAGGAAGCCGAGCGGTTGTTCGCCATCGAGGATGACAGTGTGACGCGTGTTGACTGTGTTCACCTCACCATCACCGATTCCGAAGTTTATGTGGGGGCGTACGGCAAGCATAGCGGCACCCACTGGGAAACAAGGGACTTTAGCAGTGGGGAGGGAATGCTGTCATGCTGACAATCAAGCTGTATCACGGGCGAAAGAATCCAGAGGAACAGATGAATGACTGGGGATCCGATGGGCCGCTATTGGCAATCGGAGGATTCCACGTCACCTATCTCTCCACCTACCGGGTAAAGCTGGCGGATGAGGATTGGCATTTCCTGAAGTTCGTCGGTGATCTGCTGTACTACGACGGCATCCTCTACGGGGACTTCACCATCAGTGACAGCGACCCGGAAGCCATCGGGCAGATTGTGCCGTGGTTTGATCCAATAAAGGGACAAACATCATAAGGGAGGCAAGAAATGACGAAATATACGTTGCTATTGCTGCGCCCGGACTATGTGGCTGATGGTTTTGGAACCGACACATACCTGGCGCAAGTGGAGACAGATTCCGTCGGGGCTGCTGTTTTGGCGGCTCAGGCGGAAGTGGCCGAGATCGATGACCTCGATCTCAAGTCCACTGATTATCACCCGCTGATCACCATTGAAGGTTGGCATGACGATCTAACCCCGGAGGTGTACCGATGATGCGCTGCTGTTGGGAAATAGATGTGGATGCAAGGACACCAAAGGAGGCGGCGAGAAAGGCGCTGGCCATTCAACGGGATCCGGAGTCCATTGCAACGGTGTTTGACGTTCAATACCGAGGGAAGATGGTCAGGGTTGACCTAACAGACGGCATAGTCCGACACCTTCCCAAGGATCGCAACTCGGAGTTGATTCGTGAACTTATACATGCCCTTGAGCATGCCCAGAGGCGGCTCAATGACATCCCGCACCGCTACGCGGACACGGATTTTAAACTGATACGCGAAACGTTGGCAAAAGCCGCCAGCGAATTGAAACCCTGAAATAATGAAAGGAAGCGTATGAAACCGAAGGTAATACAAGTCGTGCTGGTTGGCGGCGCGTATAGGTCCGGTAGGTTTGATCCAGGCTGGGCTCAAGTTGAGGCCCTCAAGGATAACGGAGACCTCGAAACCCTCTTTGTGCCGGAACGCGCCGGGCATGGGTTCAATGCTGCGTTGGATTTCGTTGAGGACAAAACCGACACGACGGAGTTCCGCGCGCGTCTGGCTGAATGGGTCCGCACCGGTGTCATGCCGCCATGCGGATCAGGAAATGAAGTAATTATCAAAACATAAGGAAAGGAATAGGAATGAAAACTGCAATTATGAACTACATCCGGGCGGGATACCCCGGAATTTACATTGTATCGAGCGAAGAATCACGGATTGAGGGCGAAATCATGACGGTGGCCAAGGAATTGGGCCATGGTCTTTATGCCTGGTCCATCACGGAAGGA
>CAZOZF010000309.1:0-2954 GCA_964584205.1 uncultured Verrucomicrobiota bacterium | reverse complement strand
CTGCCCGGCCGACACGATGTTTGGCAATGAGATCCGCATGGGCGGCTTCAAAGCGCTGACAAAATATAACTTTGTTGAAGGCATCCTGGCGGGTGTCGACTATGCAAAGACCCAGGGCGGACATGGCAGCGAGAAGCGGACTGCGGAGATCATGAAGGAGATCGTGAAATATGGCACCGCCGCCAAAAGCGCAATTCCCGGACTCAGGGAATTGATTGATCAATTCAATGAGGAAGCCAAAGCTGGAAAGTTTCCCGGTGGCGCTTTTAATCAAAGAAGAACCATCCCGGTCGAAGAGACGATCAAGTCGATCGAAGCCGCCACTACCCAGCCGGAACTTCGCACCATCAAGAAGTGAGCAGGAATGGAATAGTGGAATGATGGAATTTTGGAATACTGAGTCTGTTGTTAAGGCATCAGACACTGGGAGAACAGGCATCTTGCCTGTTCGTTCAGTGCACAGGCAGGATGCCTGTGCTCCCAGTTTCGGTTGTCCATCCAAAAACACTATTCCATCATTCCAGTAAAAAAATACACAACATGAAAAAAACACCAGAACACATCGCATCACGCATCATCATGGTGACCGTGTTAACCGTCGGCTCGCTCTTGGCGAATCCGCCGGATCTGACAAAGAGCAACACCGTGGATCGTACAGGAACCTATAACTTGGGGCCTACAGGATTGCGCGGTTGGATCTATACACGTGCGGCGAATATGTTGGACGCCTCGCAGGGACGCACGATCCAGCATGCCGCCGGGGAAAAGGATTATCCGGTGACGCCTGTGCCGTTCACGTCGGTTCATGTGCAGGATGAGTTCTGGTTGCCGCGGATGGAAACGAACCGGCTGATTACAGTGAAAACCGACTTCAAGAAGTGTGAGGAAACCGGGCGTATGGACAATTTTGCCAAGGCCGGCGGACTCATGCCGGGGGAATTTAAGGGCAGGGTCTATGATGATTCGGATGTGTTCAAGGTTATCGAAGGTGCTTCCTATACCCTGACAATGCACCCGGATCCTGAGTTGAAAAAATACCTCGATAGCGTCATTACAAAGATCGCCGCCGCCCAGGAACCGGACGGGTATCTTTATACCGCCCGCAAGTTGCTGGCCCCTGAAAAGATGCCGGCCCAGTCAGGCAAGGAGCGCTGGACCAACGAGAAAGACAGTCACGAGCTTTACAACGCAGGCCATATGTATGAGGCGGCGGTTGCTCATTTCCAGGCCACGGGGAAGAAGACTTTCCTGGATGTCGCAATCAGGAATGCCGATCTCATCTGCAAGGACTTTACGCCCGGAAAACATCAGAATCCTCCGGGCCACGAGGTGATCGGAATCGGGCTGTGCAAGCTCTATCGGGCAACCGGCGAGAAGAGGTATCTGGATTTGGCGAAATTTCTGATCGATGTCCGGGGCCGTCCTGAAACGCACAAGCTTTATGGCGCCCATTATCAGGACCACAAGCCGGTGGTGGAGCAGGATGAGGCGGTGGGGCATGCCGTCCGTGCGGCCTATCTATACAGCGGCATGGCCGATGTGGCGGCGCTGACCGGCGATGAGGCCTATCTGAAAGCGATCGACAGGATATGGGAGAATGTGGTTTTCAAGAGACTCTACCTGACGGGCGGCATCGGTGCGAGCCATGGGGGTGAAGCCTTCGGTAATAATTACGAACTGCCGAACAAATCGGCCTACAACGAGACCTGCGCGGCGATTGCCAACGGACTGTGGAATTACCGGATGTTCCTGCTACACGGCGAGGCCAAGTACCTGGATGTGCTGGAGCGGGTGATCTACAACGGGTTCCTTGCAGGCGTTGGGCTGACGGGTGACAAGTTCTTCTATCCGAACCCGCTGGCGAGCGACAAGGGTTACGAACGCAGTCCCTGGTTCGATTGTGCGTGTTGCCCAGTCAACATCGTTCGCTTTATTCCTTCGATTGCCGGTTATGTGTACGCGGCCAGGGACAAGGACGTATTCGTGAACCTGTTTATTGGCGGTACCGGCAAGGTCAGGCTAGGCCAGCAGGTCGTGAAAATCACCCAGCAGACGAAGTATCCGTGGGACGGTCAGATCAGAATGACCATCGAACCCGACACGCCCGGGGAGTTTGCATTGAACGTCAGAATTCCGGGTTGGGCGCAGGGCAGACCGGTGCCGGGCGATCTCTACAAATATATTGAGGAAAAGGCGGAAGGCGGAAGCTTGAAACCTGAAATTAGAATCAACGGAAAGACAGAAGCGTTGAGCCTGAAGAACGGTTTTGCCTGCATCGAGCGGAAGTGGACGAAGGGTGATGTGGTGGAGCTTTCTCTGCCGATGCCGATCAGGCGCGTTATTGCCCATGAGGCTGTGAAGGATAATTCCGGCCTTGTCGCGATTGAGCGTGGCCCGATTGTCTACTGTTTGGAAGGAATTGATAACAAGAATGTGTCAGGTGTTGTGGTTCCCGACGGTGCGAAGCTGGTTGCGGAGCATCAAGATAAACTGCTTGGCGGTGTCACGGTGATCAAGGGTGATGTTCAACTGGTGGAAAAGGATGCAGAGGGGAAGATCGTCGTAAAACCTGCTGGCATGCAGGCAATTCCTTATTATGCCTGGTGTAATCGCGGTCCAGCAGAAATGAATGTGTGGCCGGCGAGAACGGCGGCGAAAGTCCAGTCTGTTCATGCCGCAGCCGATGTAAAGGCAACCTTGAAGAAATGAAATCTCACTTCGATTTTGCGGGGAGCCCCGGGACGCCAGCCGCGCCGCTGCGCACGATCCAGCGTGCCGCGGACCTCGCGCAGCCTGGCGATACCGTCACCGTACATGCCGGCGTGTACCGTGAGCGCGTCAATCCGCCGCGTGGTGGCGAGTCACGTGGACCTTTTCCCCACGTTGTTGGAGATCGCCTCCGCGCCCCAGCCCAATCAAGTTCTCGTCGGTACGGTCCAGTCGGGCGACTGGAA
>CAZOZF010000308.1:0-3000 GCA_964584205.1 uncultured Verrucomicrobiota bacterium | reverse complement strand
TGGAGTGGGATGTGGACTTCAAGCTTCACGCGCCGGGTCAGACGATTGTCGAGGGCGTGCTGCGTGGCGGTCAACTGGTGCAGCTCAAGGTCACGCCGAAGTCGCGAGCCAAGGACATTGTCAACTGGCTCGATAAGCAACCCGCCGCTGCCAAACCTAACATCATTATCATTCTTACCGACGACCAGGGCTATGGCGATTTCTCCTGCACCGGTAATCCCATCCTGAAGACCCCGAATATGGATCGGCTGCATGATGAAGGGGTCCGGTTCAAGGACTTCCACGCCTGTCCGACGTGTGCGCCGACGCGCAGCGCCTTGCTTTCCGGGGCTCATGAGTTCAAGAGTGGAGTCACGCACACCATTCTCGAGCGTGAGCGGATGAGTTTAAAAACCATCACCCTTGCGCAGGTTTTAAAGTCCGCCGGTTACACCACCGGCATCTTCGGGAAATGGCATCTCGGCGACGAGGATGCCTACCAACCGGAGAAACGTGGCTTTGACGAGGTCTTCATTCACGGTGGCGGCGGCATCGGACAGACCTTTCCCGGAAGTTGTGGTGATGTGCCCGATAACACCTATTTCGATCCCGTGATCAAGCACAACGGGACGTTTGAAAAGACCACCGGCTTCTGCACGGATGTTTTCACGGCGCAGGCGCTGAAATGGATCGAGTTGAGAAAAGGGAAGAATCCTTTCTTTTGCTTTATTACATATAACGCCCCGCATGGACCGCTGTTCTGTCCGCTGCGGTTCAAGCAACCGTATCAAGGCAAGGTGCCGGATGATGTGGCGACGTTCTACGGCATGCTGGCGAACATTGACGAGAACGTGGGGGGACTGTTGGCGAAACTGAAGGAGTGGGGGATTGACCGGAACACGCTGGTCGTGTTCATGAATGACAATGGCGGTTATGCCCCAGCCTGCAAGATTTACAACGCCGGTATGAAAGGATCGAAATGTTCGGCGTGGGAAGGCGGCACACGGGCGGCCTCGTTTTGGCGCTGGCCTGCCGCTTTGAAACCAGCCGATGTTGATCAGCTCACGTCTGTCATTGACGTGTTTCCCACGCTCGCCGAACTGGCGGGGGTCACACTGGATCAGCAGGTGAAGGTGCAGGTTGAAGGACGTAGTCTGGTCCCGTTGTTGAAGAATCCGCAAGCGCCCTGGCCGGACCGGAATCTTATCACGCATGTGGGGCGGTGGGGTGGATGGAAACCCGGCACTCCGCCTGAGAAATATGGAACAGGCACCGGACAGTGCAGCAGCCGCAATAGCCGATACAGTTTGGTGCGGGGCAATCATGACTGGGAATTGTTCGACATCAAAGCCGATCCCGGCCAGAGCCACAACATCGCCGCCCGACATCCGGATATCGTCAAACCGTTGGCGGCAGCCTATGACCGGTGGTGGTTTGATATTCAGCCGTATTTGGTGAATGAAAACGCCTACAAAACCGCACCCGCGGTGAATCCATTCAAGCAGCAGTATTGGAAGCAATTCGCAGGCAATCTTTTGAAGAACGTACAATCGTCCCAAGACGGCTCGACAGGGACGCCTCGCCCTACCGAAAATACAGGTGTTTTCACAAGGTAGGGCGAAGCCTCCGGCTGAGCCGCTGGTCGTTCAACAGGCTGCCATAAAAAGACCGATAGGGACAGTCATTATCAGCAAT
This sequence comes from uncultured Verrucomicrobiota bacterium, assembly GCA_964584205.1. Classification (GTDB taxonomy): domain Bacteria; phylum Verrucomicrobiota; class Kiritimatiellia; order CAIKKV01; family CAITUY01; genus JAABPW01. Next base: position 1,326 of record CAZOZF010000308.1, on the reverse strand, counting down.
TCGCATTATGGCTGAAGACCGCCTGAAGGCGGTACACCAACGGGCTGAAATCATCATATTCCGGCGTTGGTGTACCGACTTTAGTCGGTCTTTGACCTCGCCCAGCGGCCATAATGCGAATTGCTGAGTCATTATGGATGGGGTTTTCTGGCGTCCCCAATCGTCGATTTCGTCATCTGAAACGTTTCAGATCGATAAAACAGCGCTCGTTGAGGTGACGCCAGCCCCACGGAGGCATTGGAGTCGGCCATCCCGGCCGGTGGAGACACTGGCGGAGACCGCCAGCCCCAGGGAGGGCACTGGCGAAGACGCAGGCTCCCCGTCAGTAGCCGGGGAAGCCTGCCCTACAAGGTGTGGCCGCGTTGTAGGCCAAGCTTTCCCGACTCGAAGAGAGCGGGGAGCTTGGGGCTGTGGATGGAGCCGGCCGCTTGCCCCGACGTGGGCGTTGGAGCCGGCCGTCCCCGGCCGGTGGCGTCTGATACCGGCGGCGCAGAAATCCGATGCGTTTTCAGCGATGGACTATCTCTTTTCAGCAAGAAGCCGCTAGGGACAGTAAATGGGGATGGGGTTTGGGGGATTCCAAAACCGTCCATTTCGTCATCTGAAACGTTTCAGATTGATAAAACAGCGCTTGTGGAGGTGATGCCGCCGGTCCCAGGGAAACGGAATGCTACCGGCGGAGACCGTCGGCTCCATGACTGCCGGCTCCTGGGAAGGCACATGGAAGGCGAAAGCATTTCTCCTGATCCAGTCTTGACCGCTGGAGCGAGGTGTCGTTAAATAACCTTATGACTGTGATGATCCAAACATTAGCGACTCTATTCGAGGGAATCTGCCGCGAGCATCCTGAAGTGAGGTTGGCTTATCTCTTCGGATCTCATGCCCGAAATGAAGCGCGACCGGGCAGCGATGTGGATATTGGAATCGTTGTGAAGGGGCCGCTTGATCCTCTGCTTGATTTACAGCTGGCGGACAGATTGGCCGAGGTTGTTCGGAAACCTGTTGATGTCGTTGTGCTTAACCATGCGTCCGCCATCCTCCAGCATGAGGCGATTCGTGATGGCGTGCGACTTTATGAGGTTTCGTCAATGGATCGTCGCATTTATGAATTGACAGCGTTTAAGGATTATGTGGACGCCGTTTATTTCCAGGAACAGCGCATTCGGAGGATGGCTTATGGTTGATGCGGCGTTGATCACGCGGTTGCTTTTGAATCTAGAAAGCTATCAACGGGATCTGGATTCTGTTCAGGACATGCAATTGGAAGCATTTGGCGCTTCCGGCTTTGTGGGGGGATTTTCTGCTGATGAATCTCGCCTGGATCGC
>CAZOZF010000307.1:0-3004 GCA_964584205.1 uncultured Verrucomicrobiota bacterium | reverse complement strand
GGAAATCAGGCAATCGTTTCTGGACTATTTCAAGTCCAAGGGACACATCATCGTTCCCAGTTCCCCGGTGGTGCTCCAGGCGGATCCCACCCTTCTTTTCGTGAACGCCGGAATGAACCAGTTCAAGGAAATTTTCCTCGGAGCGCGCGCCAGTCAGTATCGCCGGGTGGCCAACAGCCAGAAGTGCATCCGGGTCAGCGGTAAGCACAACGATCTCGAGGAAGTCGGGTATGACACCTATCACCACACCTTTTTCGAGATGCTCGGAAACTGGTCCTTCGGAGATTACTACAAGCGCGAGTCCATCGGCTGGGGCTGGGAATTGCTGACCAAGGTCTGGGGCCTGCCCAAGGAACGGCTGTGGGCGACGGTCTACAAGGATGATGATGAGGCCATCGCCATCTGGAAGGAAGTCACGGATATTGATCCCACTCATATTCTGAAGTTTGCGGAAAAGGATAACTTCTGGGAAATGGGCGAGACCGGTCCCTGCGGCCCCTGTTCGGAGATTCATTATGACCGGACGACCAAGGGGTGCACACCGGATATGATCAATGCCGGCCTCCAGGAGGTCATCGAGATCTGGAACCATGTCTTCATCCAGTACAACCGCCGCCAGGACGGCTCTCTGGAGGAATTGCCCGCCAAGCATGTCGATACCGGGATGGGTTTGGAGCGTGTGGTCTCCGTGATCCAGGGCAAGACTTCAAATTATGATACGGATATCTTCCAGCCGGTGATTCAGAAGATGGCCGAACTGAGCGGGCATCCCTATGAGGGGCAGAGCGCGATCGCCATGCGGGTGATCGCCGATCACCTGCGGACTCTGGCGTTTGCTGTGGGGGATGGTGTGATGCCCTCCAATGACGGACGCGGCTATGTTCTGCGCCGACTGCTTCGCCGCGCCGTCCGGTATGGCCGCAAGCTCGGGTTCACCAAACCTTTCATGACCGCATTGCTCCCGACATTGGAAGCCACCATGGGCGCACAGTATCCGGAACTGGTTCAGAACCGGAAAGAGATTGCCCGCGCCATTCAGGCGGAAGAAGAGAGTTTTTCGCTGACGCTCGACCGTGGCTTGGCGTTGTTCGATGATGTGGCCAAAACGGTGGCCTCCTCGAAAGACAAGGTTTTCCCCGGTGAAGAGGCGTTTAAGTTGTATGACACCTATGGTTTCCCGTTGGATTTGACGGTGGTCATGGCAAAGGAAAAGGGAATGACCGTTGACGAGGCGCGTTTCGCGGTGCTGATGGACGAGCAGCGTAAGCGTGCCCGGGATGCCCGGAAGTCGGCCACGACTGATGCGGATGCGGATCTGGTGTCCGATCTGGTGGCCAAAGGGATCAAGACCCAGTTCACCGGTTATACCCAGCTTTCCGGTCAGGCCAAGGTTCTGGCGATCGTGCAGAAAGGGGCGACCGGGGCCAGCGCCAGGGTTGAGGTGCTGAGCGAGGGAATGGAAGGTGCCCTGCTATTGGCCGAGACTCCGTTTTATGCCGAGAAGGGTGGTCAGTTGGGTGATCACGGGATCATCACCAGTCCGACAGGCGACTTTGAGGTGACTGATACGCGGCAGCCCACTGAAGGGATTGTGCTTCATATCGGGCGTGTGACCCGGGGCACGCTGGCGGCGGGGGCCCAGGTGACGGCCACGGTTAACGCGGAGCGCCGGGCGGCGGTGGCACGTCATCATACCGCCACGCATCTCCTGCAACATGCCCTTCGCGACATCGTTGGCAGCAGCGTCAAGCAGGCGGGCTCGATGGTGAGCCCGGATCGGTTGCGGTTTGACTTCAATTATTTCCAGGCACTGACACCCGCCGAGCTCACGGCGGTGGAGCGACGGGTGAACGAGATGATTGTTGCCAATGATCCCGTCGGCACGAGCGAGATGGCACTCAAGGATGTGCAGGGATCCGGGATCATCGCGATTTTTGATGAGAAATACGGCGATACGGTGCGGGTGGTCAAGGTGGGTGAGTACAGTCGTGAGTTGTGCGGCGGGACCCATGTGGCGGCCACGGGCACGATCGGGCTGTTCAGGATTCTGTCCGAGAGCTCCATAGCGTCCGGCGTTCGACGTATTGAGGCCGTGGCGGGCCTTCCTGCCTATGAGGCCATGTGCGAGGATCGCGCCATGCTTGATGGATTAGCCAAGCGTTTCAGCATTTCGGCGACGGAAGTGCCCGGCCGGATTGAGGCGCTGAGTGAGCAGGTGAAGGGACTGGAGAAACAGATCAAGGAAGCGGCGACGGCGGCGGCCATGCAGAAGCTCGACGGCATCCTGGCGTCGGCCACCGAGGTGAAGGGGATGAAGCTTATGGCGGTGGCCGTGGGCGAGGTTTCGCCCGAGGCGTTGAAGAGTCTTGCGGAGGCGGCACTGGCGAAGGCCGGGTCGGCCGTGGTGGTGCTGGGTGCCAGCAATGACGGAAAGGCGCAGTTCATCGTGGCGGTCAGTCCTGACCTGGTGAAGCAGGGGGTCCACGCCGGCAAGATCATTAAGGAAGTGGCCAAGGTGGCCGGTGGCGGTGGTGGCGGACAACCCGCCCTGGCGAATGCCGGCGGCAAGGATGTCAGTAAAATTGCCGAGGCGGTTGAGAGGGCCAGAGAGTTGATTTGAGATTGATGATTGTAGAGTGTTGATTGAGAAGAGGAGATGCGTCATGGGTGTCTCTGCCATTGAGATAATTTGTTTGGCATGCGGGCGGGAGAGCCTGTTGAAGCGAGAGCCCCGGTATGAGGGGTTCAAGAAGGTGGGGGAGACTCTGACCTGCGCCGCTTGCGGACATGAATATGCCTCCGAGGAGGAGGTTCCCTTCAAGCAGAAGGCGGCGCCTAAAATCTTTGATGCCAGCGATGTCCCCCGGACCATCAAGGTTTTCCAGGAGAACGAAGCCGGGAACCTCTGTCGCCACTGCAAGCACTTTGTGGTGAACCCGTTTCTTCAGCGCTGCGGCAAACATGGCAAGATAGTGGAAGCCACCGACTCCTGCCGCGACTTCGA
>CAZOZF010000306.1:0-3071 GCA_964584205.1 uncultured Verrucomicrobiota bacterium | reverse complement strand
GCAGCAGGGCAATCCCCTTGCTCAAGATTCCGCGGTCCGTCTCGGATTGTGGTTGGTGGCACCGGACGTGGTCGATCGCCCGTCGTGGTTGCTAATGCGTGATCCCACGGACCAGGAAAAGCAGGGCGCTGCCTTGATTGTGCATGCCCACGAAAACAACCTCAAGGGCATTGAGTCGCACATGGAACGCCGGGCCTACATAGAGGGCGCCCTCGATGCCGCAGAATGGTTGCGCAACCCGCCACCGCTGGAACCCGACCCCGCCTGAGCGCGCGGATGGCAACCGGGAGCGGATAAGGGCGGCATGATGGATGATCGTTGGCGATGGGAAAGACGAAACCGGATCGACATCACGCCCGGCCCAGCCAACAATCCGACAGACGATGACGCCTATCGAACAGCGCCTGCAAGCCGCTAGCCAACCCCTTTAAATCCGTCTTTTTCATGGCCCTTCCCCCATACGCGCACACTCTTCCAGGGGTAACTCCCAAGAAAGCGGAGGAAGTTCACCCCTCCCTTTCCAACCACACGCGGCGGTGGACGGCTTCTGCGGCATAAAGCTCTCCATCGTCGATCAGGCCCTCCCGTTCCCGCCGGAAAGCCTCGTGTGCCAGCGGTCGGTAACAGGCCATGTCCCCGGACCACTCGCCGCTGTCGTCGGGGTGCAGGCAGGGAAAGAGCCAGGCCAAAGCCCACCAGCCACGCAGGAAGGTCCGGGTATCGACGGCGGCGAGGTCCTGCACGTCAAGCAGCGGGAGCAGGCTGGCATTGGCTTCGGATTCGTCGGCTGGAATCAACTCCGGGTGCTCCGGGGCGTAGTCGTCATATTCTGAATCGTTCATTGTTAGGGATGGTTTGCGGTTTGCGCGTCATTCTCAGGGTAAAGGCCGCGCGGCACCGGCCTGCGGCATGGTGGAGGGACGCAGGGCCACCATTGGTATATGACGCCCGGAGCGCGGGTGTTGCGGGTGAGCACCGGGCATGTGACAGTGACTAACGGTTTCAATCCGCGCCCCCGTGAAGGGGGCGACTCCGGACTCGTACCAGCGCGAGATCATCCGGCATACGTGCCATGAACCTGATGGGCTCGGGATGATTTCCAAGCACAAAGCCCCGACAGCGCAAAGCCATCGTGATTCCGCTAGCAGCCTGTGACGAACTGACCGGAAACATCCCGGTCATTCACGGCTCCATCCGGATAACAACCGGAAAAAACAACTGGATTTCCTAGCAATTAGGCGCAAGCTGGTCCGGATCCAATCACCCCATAACAACCACCACCCCATGAAAACAACAACCCCCAAGCAAGCGGCGGCCCCCATGAAATCGAAAAAGAACCTGACCCGCTTCGACTACGAAAAATCCGCGTTCGAAGGCTGGCGTCTCAGCCTGTGCAAGGCCGGCACCACCTTCACCCGCTACTTCCCCGACAAGAAATTCGGCGGTGCCAAGCAATCCTTGGCGGCGGCCGAGAAAACCCTGGAGGAACTCAAGGCGCTCATCGCGGGCTCGAAGCTCGTGGACGGCAAGTTGAGCCCGGCGACCATCAAGAAGGCGATGAAGCTGTTGGCCGACGCGGTTTGAGCGTGGTCCCCTCCCCGGCGTGAAGGCGTGCCTTCTGGAGAATTCAATAGCTTATGGCCTGCGGCTCAAACCCCCGGAGATGATAGATTCGTCCGCCGGATTGTCCGCAAAATCATTCACCATCCGCAGTGCCAACGATTTCCTTGGCTCGGGAAAACGAACCAAGATTGAAGACGTTCGTGTAGCCCATGCCCTTCAATTTTTTGGCTGCAACTCCGCTGCGCATTCCACTCTGGCAATGCAACAATAACACTTGGTTCTTGTCTTTCACCTGACGCGGCAGGGCGGTGTCAATCTCATCCAGCGGGATGTTGATCGCAGTCGACAGATGCCCGGCGCTGAACTCGCCGGAGCTTCGCACGTCAATCACCAGAGCACCTTTATTCAGATAACCCAGCGCATCTTTGGCTGGTATCCGGCCGGCCATTTTGAGCAGAAGCAAGATCGCGACCACCGCGACGATGATGAGAATTGCGGTCCATTTCATGGGTTAGAGGTTGTGGAGTGTTGGCGGGTCCGTATGGGCATCTTCAATGTGCATCTTCAATGGTGACGCATCGATTGTTCCCTCATACTCCGGGAGGAAGTTTTCCGGCCATCAGCGCCCGATGATTGAATCTCCTGCCGTCCGCCACGAACGTGCCGTCGCCGACCGCATGGAACGTGCGGCGCTTCCGGCCGGCGGGATCAATCCACGCCCGCACTCCCTGAAGGACGAACAGGTCGTGCTTCGCCACATGGTCGATGACGCGGCATTCGATGTTGGCGACGCACTCGGCGATGAGCGGCGCCTTGACCGCCGCGGCCTTCACCGGAGTCAGCCCGAACTTCCGGAATTTGTCGGTGTCGGACCCCGAGCAGGTTCCGATTCCCACCACCGTTTCCGACATGTCGGCGGAAGGTATGGCGATGACGCATTCCCTGGTTTTCAGGAGCGCCTGAAAGGAGTGGTTCCACGCGCCCGTCACGAACGCCAGTTTGGGCGTAAAGTCCATCACCAGCGTCCATGAGATCGTCATGATGTTCCTCCTGCGCCCCACCGCGGTCGTGACGAGCACGACGGGGCCGGGTTCAATCAGCATGAATGCTTTCCCGATAGGTAATTCTTTCATAACTGGCGTTGAGGATCGCCTCCGGGCAAATCAATTCCGCCTCAAGCTCATGAGGATGCGCAGCACATACCAGAAGAGCAGCGCCACACTCGCGAACAGCGACAGGGCCGCCGCGACGTGCTGGCCGGGTTGGTAGCGGTGGATCAGGTTGCTGGTGTTGTAGAGGATCGCGCCCGAGGCGAACACGATCATCGCCGCGGAGAACCAGAGTCCCAGCGAGATCGGCAGGATGAACGAGACGACGATCAGGCCGAGGGCGACGAAACCGCCGATCTTGAGAATTCCGCCGAGGAAGCTGAAATCCTTCTTGGTCGTCAGCGCGACGGCGGAGATACCCAGAACCATGGCGGCCGTGATGAGACCCGCCTGGGTGAG
>CAZOZF010000305.1:0-3074 GCA_964584205.1 uncultured Verrucomicrobiota bacterium | reverse complement strand
AGTGCGGCAGTTCGTTACTGCCGCCTTGTCCTTGGCGGGTGAGAAGAAAGGCGGCAGGACGAAACTGCCGCACTCCGAAGGTTGGCGCCAGGGCGCCAACAGAAATCACTCTTCACATCTCCCGCTCTCCACCTTCCCCCATCACGTCCCTGTAAATTTCCGCTACCTGCCCCCCTATTATCTCGGGCGCACAGCAGTCTTCATAGCGCCTTCGGGCCTGGCGCCGCAGGACGTTCAGCTCATCCACCGTTCTTTCCTGAAACCACTCCATCGCAAGAAGGATCGCCTCACTGGAGGCCGGCTGAATCACCCGTCCCTCCACCCCATCGCGCACCAACTCAGGCGACGCCCCCACATCCGACACGATGCACGGCACCCCGCACATGAGGGCCTCAACAATGGATACCGGCATGGCATCATCCAGGCCCGGATGAACGAAGACATCGAGGTTCGTGAGAATGTCCACGGCGCTGGAAACCGGAACAATCCTGACCTCAGCATGGACAAGAGGGCTGATGTCGGCCTCCCTTGATGGCGCACCAGCGCCATCCTTTGGAGTGCGGCAGTCTGTGTCTGCCGCCTTTCCCTCACTCTGACCGGCAGAAAGAAAGGCGGCAGTGTCGAACTGCCGCACTCCAAAGGCTCGCGTCCGCTCGCAATGCGGTTGTTGTGGTTCCGACTCCCAACTGTCGACCGTCGATCGAATGCTGGACTCCATCGGCCCTTGACCTGCGAACGTGAAGTCCACGGCTCCATGCCGTTCCCTGAACATCCGGAGCGCCTCCAGAATGTAAACAATCCCCTTCTGTTCGGTGAAGCGGCAGAGGATGCCAAACCGCAGGCTCCGCCTAGCAGACAGTTGACAGTGAACCGTTGACAGTGAACCGTAAACATAGGGAGTTGGACCTGCTGTTCCGCCTCCCTTTTCGCTTCTAGCGACTTCCCACCGTCCACCGTCCACCGTCCACCGTCCACCGACTTCATCCGGTGCCATTGTAAACACAACGTCTATCGACCGGTTGATTTGGAAGGCATGCGCAAAGGTTTCCGCAATGCCCTTCCCCTGTACCAGGACCCGGGCAATCCGGTTAAGGAACCGGCTGAACGCCTCAGCCTCACTATCCGTCCAGGAGGGATCGCGCGTCCCCATCAAGGCATGTTGGTAGATCGTCCTATCCGAGGGCAGTACGGCGAAGGCTTCGCAAATGATCCGCCCCTTGACATGAATGATGTTGGGGCGTTCCCGCTCGATCATGCGCTTGAGTTCGCGAACAGAAAGGCGCTTGAGCCAATGGTGCAGGAGGGAGGCAATGGAGTAGACAGTGGACGGTTGACGGTGAACAGAGATGTCCAATGCAGGAAGAACAGTGTGGCGCGGTAACTTTTCTTTAATGTGGGAGGCGCGCTCCGTCGCGGCGACGATTCTTCTCTGGCCCCCATCTGAGTCTGTCGCGGCAGGGACTGCCCCTCCCACATTGCCTCCGTCCACTGCCCACCGTCTACCGTTCACTACGCCCCGCACTCGCCACGGCACATAGGTGATCCAGGTGAAAACTTTCGCCCACCACCCCACCCGCTCATACAGCGACTCAATGGGAATGCCCCGTTCGCGCAGAGCCACCAGGAAGCGATGCGGCACCTTGGGGAGGGGTTCGAAAACAATGATCCGGGGATCAAACCCCTGGTTCCGCAGTTCGGTGGCATAGTGGAGCAGGTACGCCTCGATGCCGGCGGGGAGTTTGTACCCGGCAGCCAGGTACCAGACAGTGGGTTTGGCGCTCGTTCGTTGATGGGGGACTGGTTTCATTGGTTTTCACACAGACCGGCTGGAATCCTTTCGGAAAGACATACACAGTCTTGCGTGTGTCTATGCAGGGACGGACCGCCCCACCATCTAGGTTGCGGGCAAGCCCGCCTTGGAGTGCGGCAGTCAAACTGCCGCCTTGTTCCTGGGCTGGTGAGAAGAAAGGCGGCAGGCGGGAACTGCCGCACTCCTAAGGTTGGCGCCAGGGCGCCAACAAAGCCGTCAGGATTCTGTGCTCTTTCCGCGTTCCGCGCCCTCCGACCTCTGATCTCCGCCCTCTTCGACTCAGGTTTCCCGCTTCCTCTTCCACCCCGACACTCCGATACACCCACACCCCGACACGATCTCCCCCCTCCCCCTACCTCTTCCTCGCCACCACCACCAGCGACAAGCCTGTCCAGGGCAAGAGCGGGTCAACCACCTTGAAGAGCGGCACCAGGGCATTGAACAACTTCATCTGGAACTTTCCCAGCGTCTTCCGGTGAAACACCTTTCCATTCATGAACCACCCCAACACACCGGGTTTGTTCATACTGAAGACGGTCTCTATGTCGAATCCCTCTCCCGACAGTTGTTTGACCAGCTCTGTCTTCGAATAGCGTCGCCAATGCCCCAGGACCCGATCCATGCTCCCATGCAGCCACTTACCCGCTGGTACGACCAGAACAAGACGCCCGCCCGGTTTCAGCACCGCATGCATGTTCCGCAACGCCGCATGCTCATTCTGGATGTGTTCCAGGACGTTGGAGCAGAGAATGGAGTCGACGGGCGAAAGGAACCCACCCGCGCCCACTCCACCCTCACCCCTGCCCTCTCCCCTGAAGGGCGAGGGAGTAGAGCCTTCTGACTCAGGTCTCAGGTTTCCAGTTTCAGGTTTCCCTCCCCATTCCCCACTCTCAGCATCCCACTGCCGCACTTCCACGTTCTTCCGGCCGCGGAACATATTCCGGAGCTGATGCACGTATTCCGGATCCGGCTCGGTCGCAATCACCTTCTCCTTGTGCAGCAGGGCACGCACGTTGTTGCCGATGCCCGCCCCAACCTCCAACACAGTCCCCGTAAGATACGGGTCCAAACGCTTGTTCAGCCAGTCGGTGAACCGGGTGGCCAGTTCCATATCGCGCAGAATGGCCTCGCCGTAGCGTTCCTCATAAAGATCGTCGATCACCTTGTACTTGACCATGGTCCAGACGGCGACAAAGCCATCCTTCATGCCGATCTTCTTTCCCTCCGCATAAGTCCGGCCCGCATAACTGACCGGCACCTCGAA
>CAZOZF010000304.1:0-3086 GCA_964584205.1 uncultured Verrucomicrobiota bacterium | reverse complement strand
GCTGGTGTACCGGCTTTAGCCGGCAGTCTCTGGGCCGCCTGAAGGCGGTACACCAACCGTCAAGTAATCGCATTCGGGGTAAGGGAAAAAGTTATTGGTTATGGGTTCATCGTTATTTGGTATGGTGTTGAAAAGACGAAAAGGACAGGTGGCGTGTGCGGGTTTGTGTGTTAGGAAGCGGGAGCGGGGGGAATTGCACGTATGTGGCTTCGGCGCAGACGGGGATCCTGGTGGATGCCGGGCTGAGCGGCCGGGCAACAGGACAGCGATTGGCCGAGTGCGGGGCGTCACTGGACTCCATCTGCGCCATTTGCGTGACGCATGAGCATAGCGACCATACCTCCGGACTGGCGGTTCTGAACAAAGGCGACCGCATCAAGCTCTATGCCAATCGCGGCACGATTGAAGGGATTGAAGCCCGGGCGGGCGAGAAGAAATTTCCCTGGAATGTCTTTTCAACCGGCGCTGTGTTCCAGATCGGGGACCTGACCATCAATCCCTTCACGGTTCCCCATGACGCGTATGACCCGGTTGGCTTTATCATTGCCCAGGGTGAAACCCGGGTGGGGGTGGTGACTGATATGGGCATGGTGACCGGGTTGATCCGGGAACGGCTACGGGCCTGCAATGTGCTGGTCATCGAATCCAATCATGACGAGCAGATGTTGAAAGACGCCGACCGGCCCTGGCATCTCAAGCAACGCATCAGCGGGCGACAGGGTCATCTTTCCAACCAGCACGCCGCAGAATTGGTCACGGAGATTGCCGGGCCCCATCTGAAGGCCGTGTTCCTGGCTCATTTGAGCGGGGAGTGCAACCATCCTGCACTGGCGCGAAAAACCGTTTTCGATGCCCTGGCCAAGGCGGGGCATCACCATGTCATGGTCGTTGTGGCGCCGCCGGATCAGGTGAGCGAGGTATGGGACGGGCAAGGTCCTGGATGACCAGGCCCGCGAGAGTGAACCCGAAGACAGCGGTGACATGAACCACGGCGCCGTTTACCCGTGTCTTCCGGGCGCACCAGTCGGGTTGATCGTCGTCCGGGAGGGAGGGAGGATGGCTACAGGCGCACTTCCCGGTGCCGCAAAACGTTTCCAGTTCAGGCTCCCGGGGCGGTTCCTCGCTGTACACGCACAGAAATTCCCTGGAGACGCATTTCTTTCCCAGCCGTTTCCGGACCATCTTGGCCAGGGGGCACATGCGGGTACGGGACAACGGTCCGGCCTTGACCTGAGTGGGATCCAGTTTGGCGCCCGCTCCCATGCAGGAATAAATCATAACCCCGGCATCCAGACAGCGTTCAATCAGAAGCACTTTGTTCTGGAGACTGTCGATGGCGTCCAGGACATAGTCGAATGAAGTCATGTCAAACTGCTCGCAGGTCCGGGCGGCGTAGGCCATGTGACGAGCCTCGATCCGGGCGCCGGGATTGATTTCCAAGAGCCGTTTTTTCAGTTCCTCGACCTTGGATTTCCCGATATTCAGGGCGGTGGCCTGGAGTTGCCGGTTGACGTTGGTGGAGCACACCACATCCGAATCCACGAGGGTAATCTGTTCAATGCCCGATCGTACAAGCGCTTCCGCCGCCCAGCTGCCCACTCCACCCACTCCGAATACCGCGACTTTGGCGGCGGCCAGACGGTCCATGGCCGGTTTGCCAACCAGCATGGCGGTGCGATGGAAGAGATGTCCCCGGCAAGGGAGGTGCGTCGACGTACTCATGGGATCTTTTCTGGAGCCAGAACCAGAACTGTCCGGGAGGGGAGGTAGACGGAAATATTTCCATTGATTCCGATATAGTCTTGCGAGGGGATGATCCGGCCAAAACCGCCGAAGGTGGCGGCATCACTGTCGAGCAGGAGCCGGTATTTTCCGGGTGGAACGGGAATGGGATAATCGGTGAACGACTTGTCCGGGCTGAAATTGAAAATGAAAATGAGGCCCGCGCGTTCAAAAGCCAGGGTTTGATCGGAGATATGTTCCTTGAGGAAATGGGGGCCGGGTGTCTCGATCAGTCGGTAGTCCCGGCAGAGGGCCATCATTCCCTTGTCGAATTCGGCGAGGAACCGGTACCGGAGGGCACTGTCATCACGTAAATTCCACTGGCGGCGGGCATAGTGATAGCTCCAGTCATTTCCCTGTCTGGGGAAGTCGATCCATTCGGGGTGGCCGAATTCGTTGCCCATGAAATTGAGGTACCCGTGGCCGGCGGTGGCCAGCGTGACGAGCCGGATGATTTTATGCAGGGCGATTCCACGATCCACCCGCAGGTTGTTGGTGAACACGCTCATGGAGGTGTACATGTCCGCATCGATCAGGCGAAAGATGATGGTCTTGTCGCCCACCAGCGCCTGGTCATGGGACTCGGCATACGAAATGGTTTTTTCGTCCTGCCGCCGGTTGGTCAGCTCATAGTACAGGTTGCCCACATGCCACTGCTCATCGGACACTTCCTTGATCAGCTTGATCCAGTGGTCGGGCGTGCCCATGGCGAGACGATAGTCGAAGCCGATTCCCCCGGCTTCACCGGTCGTTCCCAGGCCGGGCATACCGCTGACATCCTCAGCCACGGTCAGGGCGTCCGGACGGACCGTGTGGATGACCCGGTTGGCGAGAGTCAGGTAAACGAGAGCATCGTCATCCACATTGGCGCCGAAATAATCCTCGTAGTTCGTGAAGGCCTTACCCAGGCCATGGTCGTAATAGAGCATGCTGGTGACCCCGTCGAAACGGTAGCCGTCAAAGTTGTATTCATCGAGCCAGAACCGGCAGTTGGAGAGCAGGAAATGAAGCACCTCGGTTTTGCCGTAGTTGAAACAGCGTGAATCCCAGGCAATATGGTCGCCCCGGTTTCCCTCGTGAAAGTATTGATTCGAGGAGCCGTCCAGACGGCCGAGTCCCTCCAGTTCGTTTCGAACCGAATGAGAATGGACGAGATCCATGATGACGGCGAGTCCGGCCCCGTGGGCTGCATCCACAAGGGATTTCAGCTCCTCGGGGGTCCCGAAGCGGGAGGAGGCGGCGAAGAAACTGCTGACATGGTAGCCGAACGAGCCGTAGTAGGGGTGTTCCTGTATGGCCATGAG
>CAZOZF010000303.1:0-3088 GCA_964584205.1 uncultured Verrucomicrobiota bacterium | reverse complement strand
ACCCATCTGGCTTGCGAACTCAACCCGTTTTCGGATTCCAGTTGCTATGCGCGCGCGAGGGTTGCGTCATGAGTTCAAAGGAGCCGGCAAATGCGTCAGACCGGTTTCGGCCCGTGCGGGCCGTTGCCGACTGGGGCCAGCCGTAAGAGGAGTTCTCATCGATGGATAGTCATGCATTGAGATTTGACAAGCCGGCTGAGCGCTTCCAGCAGTCGCTGCCGCTCGGGAACGGGCGGATTGGCGCCATGGTGTTTGGCGGTGTGAATGAAGAGCGTATCGTGTTGAACGAGAGTTCGGTCTGGTCCGGCTCGCGGGAGGATGCCGACCGGCCTGACGCGCACAAAGCGCTGCCGGAAATAATGAGCCTTCTCCTCGCCGGAAAGAATGTCGAAGCGGAAGCGCTGGTAAACGCGAACTTCACTTGCCGGAACAAGGGTTCTGGTTGGGGGAGTGGCGCGAATGTTCCCTTTGGCTGTTACCAGACGCTTGGTAACCTGCGGCTGCATTATGGAAATCCAGCCGGTGGCACTGAGGAATACTCGCGGAAACTGAACCTGGCCTCGGCTGCGGCAGATGTGAGTTACCGCAAGGATGGCGTGAAATTCTGGAGAACGCATTTTGTTAGCGCTCCGGACGAAGTATTCGTGTCACGGTTCACCGCAGATAAGGCCGGGGCGATCTCTTTTGTCGTTGCGCTCGACCGGAATGAGCGGTTCGAGACCGTGGTGTCAGGCTCTGAAGAGCTGTTGATGACTGGCACGCTGAATGACGGGCATGGCGGGAAGGGCGTAAGCTATGCGGCGCGGCTACGGGTTCTGGCAGAAGGGGGTGCGGTCAAGGCGGATGCAAACCGGCTGGTTGTGGATAAGGCGGACGATGTTGTCCTGCTGTTTGCCGCGGCAACGGATTACAAGGGCTTTGCCGGACGCCAGTTGAGTGATCCGGTGGCGGCGACACTTGCCGATCTGGACCGGGCGGCGAAAAAGTCTTTTGACGAGCTGCGCGCGGCGCAGAAGGCCGACCATGAAAAGTGGTTCAACCGCGTTGAGTTGCATCTGGGTTCGACTGCCAACAGTGCTCTGCCGACCATCGAGCGACTCGCCGGCTTTGCACAGGGCGTCGAGGACCCGGCGCTGGCGGCGTTGTATTTCAATTTCGGTAGATACCTGCTGATCAGCTCGTCGCGACCGGGGGGGCTGCCGGCAAACCTGCAGGGAATCTGGGCCGAGGAGATCCAGACCCCGTGGAACGGCGACTGGCACCTTGATATCAATGTACAGATGAACTACTGGCCTGCGGAGGTCTGCAATCTGTCTGAATTGCATGAGCCGCTTCACAAGCTGATCGGTTCGCTGGTCGAGCCCGGGCGGAGGACAGCCAAGGCGTATTACAATGCGAGGGGCTGGGTTGCACATGTAATCACCAATCCGTGGGGGTTTACTTCGCCTGGCGAGAGTGCCTCGTGGGGTGCGACGGTAAGCGGCTCGGCATGGCTCTGTCAGCACCTGTGGCAGCATTATGCCTACACGCTGGATTGTGAGTACCTGCGTTGGGCCTATCCGATCCTCAAGGAATCGGCTCTTTTCTATCTCGACAATCTTGTCGAGGAGCTGGAACATAAGTGGCTGGTAACGGGTCCGTCCAATTCCCCGGAAAACCAGTTTCAACTACCGGATGGCAAGGGGGCGCATGTCTGCCTGGGGCCGACGGTTGACATGCAGTTGTTGCGGGAACTTTTCGGCAACACGGCGCAGGCGGCGGAGATACTGGGGCTGGATGCCGACCTGAAGCGCGAGCTTACGGAAAAGCGGGCCCGGCTTGCCCCGAACCAGGTGGGGCCGGATGGTCGCTTGCAGGAATGGCTGGAGCCCTACCCGGAACCGGAGCCGACGCATCGCCACACGTCGCACATGTACGGATTGTACCCATATAACGAGATTACGCGGCGCGGCACACCGGAACTGGTGGAAGCGTGTCGCAAGACCCTGGACCGCCGCGGCGACAATAGCAATGGCTGGGCGCTCGCCTGGCGGATCAATCTCTGGGCGCGTCTCGGTGATGGTGATCGTGCGTATAAGCTGTTGCAGGCGCTATTGCATCTGACCGACGAGCAGGTCTTGAATTATACGGGACAGGGCGCGGGAACATACGCCAATCTGTTCGATGCCTGTCCCCCGTTTCAGATTGACGGCAATTTTGGCGGCTGCGCAGGTATTGCCGAGATGCTCGTACAGTCGCATGAGACAGCCCATGGCCCGGAGATGGCTGCGGCGACAACGACCATCGAGCTGTTACCCGCGCTTCCGAAAGCCTGGCCAACCGGAAGTCTTCGGGGGTTGCGGGCGCGCGGTGGTTTCGAGGTCGATGTTGAGTGGAAGGATGGGACGCTGGTTAAAGGTACGATCCGCAGCACCGTCGGTACGGCGGTCTCCGTGCGCTATGGCGCGAAAGCAACGGCGCTCTTGCTTCGCCCTGGTGAAAATAGAGCGATAGATCTGAAGTTATTCCATCGTTAGGCCTTACGAGATCAGGACGCTGATATTTGAGCGGTAACAGATCAAGGAGAGTGACACTATGCCACATACATTTCGATCGGTAATAATCGGATGCGGTACCAGCGCCCCGGGTAAAGGCGGGGCGCATTCCATCGGCTACGCACACGCTGCCGCATACAAAAGCCAGCCGGACATTGTGCTCTGCGCCGTTTCGAGCCTGAGCAAGAAAGACGTCGACGATTTTGGTCTCGAGTACCCCGGAACCCAAGGATACACAGACTACCAGACCATGTTGGCCAATGAGGAACCCGACATTGTCTCCATCTGTGCGTTCCCGCCGGCGCGCGAGGAGATGGCCATGGCCGCCATGGCGGCAGGTGCCAGGGCGCTCTGGATTGAGAAACCGTTTGCGCTCACACTCGATGCGGCCAAAAGGATTATGGCGGAAGCGGAAAGACGGTCGGTACGGCTGTTTGTTGACCATCAGCGGCGATATGGTCAGCCGTTTATCTGGTTGCGCGAAGCTGTGGAAGAGAAAAAGATCGGCGACCTGATCCAGTTCAACATCACCCAGCCCTTTGGCGGGATTTATG
>CAZOZF010000302.1:0-3094 GCA_964584205.1 uncultured Verrucomicrobiota bacterium | reverse complement strand
GCTCAGGGCGGTAACAATACCATGGTCTTTGCCGCAGATGCCGATAAGGCCCGCATTGATTTCACGGAAGGCAACGCCCCCGGGGGCGGCAAAGATGGCTATCTGGTCACCCAGGATGCCGGTAAAACCTTCACCATGGTCTCACCCAAGGAAAAGACCTATATGAAGTGGGATATGGACGCCATGATGGGAATGGCCGGAGCCATGGGTAATATGATGAAGATGCAGGTCTCGAATCCCAAGGTGGAAAAGCTCCTGGACGAGGCCGGTGAACCCCTCCTCGGATATCCCACCCGCCACTACAAAACCCGCACATCGTACCACATGTCCATGTCCGTCATGGGATTCAAGAATGAGATGGATATCGCCAAGGAGGATGAAACCTGGACGACGACCCGGTTGGATGTCTCCACACTGGGCGCCTGGTTCAATAAAATGCCCAAGACCCAGAACGAGGAATTGGACAAGCTGGTTCAGGCCGAAAAGGGGAAAATGAACGGAATGCCGCTGAAGATGCTTTCGGTACAGACGACCACCGATAGCCAGGGCAAGGCCTCTGTCACCCGGTCGTCCATGATTGTGACAGACATCAAGAAGATCGGCGCCAGCGAAGTTTCAGTTGAGATTCCCTCCGATTACAAGGAAATGGATTTGCTTGAGGCCGCCGGTCAGGAAGCTGAAAAGGGAACCCCTCGCAAAAATCGGAAAAACAAGGCTCCCGCCGGGCTGGATTTCAATAGCCTCATGAAGAAGGCGATGGAATCCGCAGAATAATATGCTTCCTCAATGGATCATTGAAAAGAAGCGGAACGGGGAAACCCTTTCCGATGAAGAGGTGGGGCTCTTCATCGATGGCTATGTGCGCGGGGAGATCCCCGACTATCAGATGGCGGCCTTGGCCATGGCCATTTATTTCAAGGGGATGTCGTCCGGGGAAACTGCCACACTGACCCGGGTGATGATGCAGTCGGGCGAGGTCGTGGATACTTCCGCTCTCCTGCTCCCCAAGGTGGATAAGCATTCCACGGGCGGGATCGGCGATAAACTGTCCATTCCGCTCGCCCCGCTCGTGGCCTGCTGCGGGGTCGTTGTCCCTATGATTTCCGGGCGCGGACTCGGAATCACCGGCGGAACTCTGGATAAACTGGAGTCCATTCCCGGCTACCGAACCGGCCTGAGCGTTCCGGAATTTATCCGGGTGCTCCAGGAGTGCGGGTGCTCGATGATCGGTCAGACTGACCGGATCGTGCCCGCCGATCGCAAACTCTACGCCCTGCGCGATGTCACCGCCACGGTGCCGTCCATTCCCCTGATTGTCTCCAGCATCATGAGTAAGAAGCTGGCCGAGGGAATTGACGGCCTGGTGCTGGATGTGAAGTGTGGCCGGGGCGCCTTTATGAAAACCCGCGCTGAGGCCAGAGCGCTTGCCGAGGGGCTTGTCGGAGTGGGGCGCGCCATGGGCAAGAGGGTCACGGCATTGATTACCGCCATGGATCAGCCGCTGGGCCGGTCGGTTGGCAACGCCCTGGAGATGATTGAATCGCTCGATATTCTTCAAGGGAAGGGGCCCGCCGACAGCACGGAGCTGACCCTGTTACTGGGTGCGGAAATGCTGGTCTTAGCCGGGGTGGCGCCAACAGTCGCGGCGGCGTTGCCGGTGTTGAGGAGCAAACTGGAATCGGGCGAAGCACTGGAGCGGTTTAAGAAAATGGTTCGCGGCCATGGCGGGAATGTCGATGTGATTGATGATCCCGGCCGGTTCCCGGCGGCGGCGGTCCGGATTGATTTTCCTGCGCCCCGTGCGGGAGTGGTGCAGGAGGCGGATGCCGATAAGATCGGGCGCGCCAGTCTGGTGCTGGGCGCAGGGAGGGCCAAGGTGACTGATGTCATTGATCCTGCCGCCGGGTTATCGAGGCTGGTCAAGATCGGCGAGCGGGTCGAAGCCGGTCAGCCTCTGGCGACATTGCATGCCGCCACACCGGAACGACTCGAAGCCGCCCTGCCGTGGGTGAGGCAGGCCTTTGTCATTGGGGAAGAACCAGTAAAGTCACCGGCGCTGGTGTTGGAAAGAATTTTTACCACCCGCTTCGCTGGAGAAAACGGAGGCTTGCGGAAGAAGGGATGAGAAAGGGATTAAGACGTGCAGAACCCAACTCGGATTTCCCTTCAGGAAAGGGGTTTTGCGATTTTTCAAAATGGTGTACTCGCCATTTTTAAAAAGCGCAAAACATTTTCTTCTCTCTCTTTGTCCTCTCCGTTTCCTCTAGCGAAGCGGGTGGTAAATCTTCTGTAGGAGTAAGTATGGATACTGAAAGAATTATCAAGTCTGCTGAAAGTATAGGCGCGGCTTTTCCGGCCTTTCGTCCCAAACTGGCCCTTGTCATGGGCTCAGGGTGGCGGGAGGTTGCCGAGGGATTTACGGTGAAGCATTCCTTGGATTACGCCGATATTCCCGGTTTGGGTGCGCCCCAGGTTGCGGGACATGGTGGACAGCTCCTGTTGGCGGAGCAGGGTGGGGTTGAGCTTCTGATTTTTTCCGGACGCCGCCATTGGTATGAAGGCGCAGGGTGGGACCCCATCGCTTTCCCGGTCTGCCTGACCAAGATCATGGGGGCGCAGGGTCTGGTGCTGACCAATAGCGCAGGGGGCATTAATGCCCAGGTGGACCGCGACCTCCGGGCGCGGTCAGACGCCGCCCGGAGGTCGGCGTCCACCCCGGTCGGTACCGTCATGATCATCGACGATCATATCAACCTGATGGGGACGAATCCCCTGATTGGCCCGCATCATACCTTCTGGGGGCCGCGTTTTCCGGATATGACCGGTGTGTATGACGCGGACTACCGGCGTCGATTAGAAGAAGCGGGACACCGGGTGGGTGTGCCGCTTGAGCATGGGGTGTATCTGGCGGTAACGGGTCCTTCGTACGAGACGCCCGCCGAGATTGGGGCATTTCGCGGCATGGGTGCCGATGCCGTGGGGATGTCCACCGTGCCCGAGGCCATTCTGGCGCGGGCGGCCGGGTTGAAGGTGGCGGGACTGTCCTGTATCACTAATGCGGCGGCTGGAATGGGGCAGGCGCTATCGCACGAGG
>CAZOZF010000301.1:0-3117 GCA_964584205.1 uncultured Verrucomicrobiota bacterium | reverse complement strand
TGATCCCGGTGCCATTATCAATGAATATTCACCACACAAACCCAGAAGCGCCAAATTAGTGCAGATTAGTGAAGTCCCTCTTCCGGGCGGCATTTTTTGATGAGGTTCACGATCGCCCACACCACCATTCCGGTTACGATCGCCAGAATCGGGGCGGCTATCAGGGAGCCCAGGAACCACTCCCACACCCGCTGCGGGGCCTGATAAATCCAGGTCTCTCTCGTCATCGCTTTCAACCACTCCCCATGCCGCATGAAATACCCCAGCTCCACGCACAAAAAAGGCACCACCGGCGGCATGCACAGGTTCTGGATCGATAACGCCATCAGCCGGTTCAGCTTGAACCGGGTCGCCACATAAAAGATCACCGCCGTATGACATGACAAGAGCGGCAGCGTGGCCAGAAAAACCCCGACCGCCGCCGCCATCCCCAGCTCCGCAGGCGTGGCATGCTCCAACAGCAGGTGCCGGAAAACCCGGATCGGATGTCGGAAAAACTGGGTGAGTTCATCCGGCTTCCGCGCCACCAATTGCCGGTGCGGCCAGGGATTCAACCGCCGGAACACCAGCAACACATGCCGGTGCGTCAGCCTGAGATTGTCTAAAAACGGCCGAAAATGCGAAATCCGCTTCCCCTTCTCCGGATAGGTCACGTCCACTCCGATGGATTTGATCGTCAGCCCCGCCCAGGCCGCCCGCGCCAGCACCTCAACCTCAAAATCATACCGCCCGGAATCAAACGCCAACTCAGTGAGGAGCTTGACCGGATACGCCCGGAACCCGCTCTGGGTATCCGTCATCCGCACCCCCGTCTCAAGCCTCAACCAGAAGTCCGAAAACCGCATCCCGAACCGGCTTGAGGCGGGAACATTCGGTGAATCCATATCACGAGCCCCAATGACAATAGCCGTCGGGTCTTCCGCCAGAACAGGTAGGAATTTCCGAATGTCGGAAGGATGGTGCTGCCCGTCGGCATCCACCGTGATCATGATGTCACCCCCCTGCTCCAGTACGGTTCGCAACGCCGTCAGGATCGCCTTCCCCTTGCCCAGATTGATGTCGTGGCGCACCACAACAATATCCGTCCCGCCAAGCATCCCGGCGATATCCCCATCCGTACTGCCATCATCCACCACCAGAACATGCGCCAATTCCGCGCGACACCCCAGCGCCACCTCTTTTACGGTAGCCGCATTGTTGTAAACCGGAATGACCACCCAGACTCGATCCAATAGTGATAAGGCGTCAGATTCCATAGAATTAGCGAAGCACACTTCGTCCCCACACTTCGTCTCACACTTACTCGGATACACTTAGTCGACCGGCTTAGTCGATAAGTGACTGTCCGGAAACGACTAAGAATTTGGACTAAGCGTAACCGACTAAGAGGGGCGACTAAGACATGCGACTAAGTGTTCTGTTTTCTAGATTCAACTGCTCTTTTTAGAATTCTCTGTGTTTTTCTCAACTTTCGGCTTCACCAGAAGATCCCATAGAGAACCGGTATAGCCGAGCTTGAAAAGGAAATGCAGCTTCGCCTCGATCGCATCGGGCGGGAAGACGATATGCCGGGTTTTGGCAAACGCCTCCTTGAGCGTGGCTTCCAACCAGACCCGGTCAACCCGGGGCGAAATATAATAGGCTGGCTCCAACAGGGACTGCCCCGGCTGAATGAGTCCGTCCCGCAGGGCAATTTTCGCAAGCCCCGTATCCGGCAGAATACGGATGCCCATGAACACAAAAATAGAGGTCCGCTGGAGCCCCTTCAGGTTCGCAATCCCTTCCACAACCGTTTCCGGGGTTTCGCCAGGACACCCGAACATGAAGTAATGCGCGGTGGCAACACCCTGATCCAGAAACAGTGAATTGCACTGATCCACCTCGCGAAAGGTGAAATCCTTACCGATTCCCCGCAAGGTCGCATCCGAGGGGGCATCCGATCCGATTTCCGCCGCCTTCAACCCCGTATCCCGCATCCGGGCAATGATGTCCGCATCCAACTCAGCACAGGGCTTGAAAAACGCCGTCCAGGGAACATTCACCTTGCGCCGCTCCATCTCCGCAACGACCGCCCGGTAACGGCCTCGGTTGTCATTGAAGACCGAATCAGTGAAGAAGATATATTTCGCGCCGTATTCCTTCACCAGCCGCTCCATATCCGATACCACGGCGGCAGGCTCGCGCTCCCGGATCACGCGGCCTTCCAAATTCGGATAGGTGCAGTACACACACCCGTGTTCACAGCCGCGCTTGGTCTGCACCGAGGCCATGTGCCCGCTCTGGAGATAGAAGTTGAGCATCTCGGCATCGTAGTCCGCAGGCGGAATCTCGTCGCCCACCAGCCGGGGCGTGGCATACAGGATCCGCTCCTGCGGGTAACGCCCCTGCGCGGCTTCAGTCACAAATTCCAGGAAGAGTTTCTCCCCCTCGCCCGCAACGCCATAATCGGCGCCAACCGCCTCCAGCACCGGCCCGGGCATCACGGAAAAGCCCGACCCGCCCAGCACGATCTTGACCGGCGTCTCCTCGCGGAGCACCCGGACAATCTCCTTCACCGTCTCGATGTAGCGCTGTTCGTTCAGTAGATTGACATTGTCCACGTTCCGGATGGAAATCCCGATCAGCTCCGGCTTCACGCGCCGCACGCCCTCCCGAACCGCCTCAAACGACTGGCCTTTCTGGAGAAAATCAAACAGCGTGACCTCATGCCCCTCCTGGCGCAGGGCCGCCGCCACCATACTCATCCCCAGCGGGTACACCGCATACGGCGTCTCAGCAATATTGGAAGAAATCAAAAGAATTTTCATAGGCCTATCATCTGCTACACAAACCCTGCATCATCGAAAAGATTCACCACCCGCTTCGCTGGAGACACGGAGACACCGAGAAGAGAAGAAAGAGAAATGCAAATGTATCGCGCATTTTGCGGCTGCCGAGTACAGCATCCGCAAAATGCGCGATACGGTTTCTTGAAGAGGGAAACAGCCAGGAGGAGGAGAAGTCCCGATTGCGCAAACACCTCCTCTTGCCTGCCCTGACCCGTGGTGAGCCCTGTCGAACCAGCTCTGTCGAAGGGCTCTTTGAATTACTCCCAGAGGGGTTGCGGGAATTTCAGAT
>CAZOZF010000300.1:0-3130 GCA_964584205.1 uncultured Verrucomicrobiota bacterium | reverse complement strand
CCCATTACGGTGGGCTCTCTTTTTAGCTTGCGCCCAGGCGGGTGGATACCTATTATTCGCGCCCTATCAATTCAAGGAGATGACCGATGGGCAGGGAATGTGAAGTTTGTAAGAAGACGCTGAGCTCGGGTAACCGGATTGTGCGTCATGGGTTGGCCAAGGCCAAGGGCGGTATCGGGTTGCATACAACGGGTATTACCCGACGGAAGTTTCTTCCCAATTTGCAGCGCATCCGCGTCATGGAAAATGGCGGCGTGAAGCGCAAGACCGTCTGCACCGCATGCATCCGGTCGAATAAGATCGTCAAGGGCTGATTTAGCATCAAGAGTGTTGAAAGGCGCGAAGAGTAACCTCTCCGCGCCTTTTAATTTTCTTCCCCGGGAGAAAGCGGCTCGTCGTCGGGCTCGGACTCGGCCTCCAATCGGGGCGGCGCCTCGAGGGGGCGGATTTCAAAGAGCTCCTCAATGGCGTTCCGCATCAGGGCGGCATCCTGGATCATCATCATGGTCACCAGATGCTGGCGGCCTGCCAGGAGGCGGCGCAAATACTGCGGGATCCATTTTCGGAACAGCAGCGCCGCGCCTTTGGGATTGTACAACTCCACCATCCGGTCGAAATGCTCCAGCGCAAACTGAACCCATTCCTCACGGGTGGGCGGGGGAGCGGCCGGTTGGCCCTGCAAATCGTTCCAGATGTCCCGGGCCAACCACGGGTTCTTCAGCGGGCCGCGCCCGATCATGATGGCGGCACAGCCGGTTTCGGTGAACATGGTGCGCGCGGCGGCGGGCGAGGTGATGTCGCCGTTGCCGATCACCGGGATCCGGCGTGCGGATTGAACCACCTTTCGGATTTCCTCAAGGTCGGCCTTGCCGGTATACCCCTGGCAGCGGGTGCGTCCGTGGATGGTCAGAGCCGCCACCCCCGCGTCTTCCAGGGCGGGCACCATGGTGTGGGCCACCCGGTTCTGGAGATCCCAGCCGAGCCGGAGCTTGACGGTCACGGGAATGGCGACGGACTTCACGACCGTCTCAGCAATCCGGACGGCCTCCGCAGGATTACGCAGCAGGCCCGCCCCGGCTCCATGACCTGAAATTTTCCGCTGGGGACAGCCCATATTGATATCCACCAGCTTTGCACCCCGGCTTTCAAGCAGAACGGCGGCCCGGGCCAGTGTCTCCGCGTTGGTTCCGTAGATCTGGTAGCCCAGCGGATTGTCCTCTTCCGATGTGGCCAGCAGGGAATGAAGCCGTTTGGCCTTGTTCATCAGCAGGCTGGAGGGGCTCAGCATTTCGGTATAGGCAAGCCCCACACCGCCGAGCCGACGGAGTCCAAGCCGGAACGCAAGATCCGAGTA
This sequence comes from uncultured Verrucomicrobiota bacterium, assembly GCA_964584205.1. Taxonomy (GTDB): domain Bacteria; phylum Verrucomicrobiota; class Kiritimatiellia; order CAIKKV01; family CAITUY01; genus JAABPW01. The sequence continues at coordinate 1,776 of CAZOZF010000300.1, read as the reverse complement.
GCCCGCCAGAGGCGCGAACAGAACCGGTGTCTGCAAGTCAATCGGACCAATGGAGAGTTTCAGCGGAATAGTCATTTCACAGCCCGGAAAAGAGAAGATTTACCACCCGCTTCGCTTGAGGAGACGGAGGGGGGGGCGGGAGAGGAAGACCCTTCGGCAGGCTCAGGGCAGAGAAAGAAAATGTGTTGCGATTTTTCAAAATGGTGAGTACCCCATTTCGAAAAATCGCAACACACCTCTCCGGGAGGAATGTGGGAATAGGAGAAGACCACTCCATGAGTGCTTCGCACAATTCAAGCCTTCTCTTTTTCCCCTTTAGGAACGGTGTTGCGGCATTTATTGCGCAGGGTATTTCCCTGCGCGAGAAATGCCGCAACATTTTCTTCGTATTTCTCTCTCTCGTTCCCCTCCGTTTTCTCAAGCGAAGCGGGTGGTAATCTTCGTGATGATTGGTCATTTGAGGAAATTACGGGTCCGGTCCCGTTCCAGCAGGGCGGCGCGGTAACCGGATAGGTCGCACTTCGGGGCGGCACCGGAGGCGACGGCGGCCTGGGCCACGGCGGCGGGGACTTCAATGAACAGCCGACGGTCGAAGGGCTTGGGGATGATGTAGCCCGGTCCGAATTCCAGGTTGGTTCCGTAGAGACGCGTGACTTCTTCCGGAACAGGTTTCCGGGCGAGGGCGGCCAGCGCCTCTGCGGCGGCGACCTTCATGGGCAGGCTGATGGTGCGGGCCCGCACATCCAGGGCACCTCGGAAGATGAAAGGAAAGCCCAACACATTGTTCACCTGGTTCGGGTAATCTGAACGGCCGGTAGCCATGATATACGGCTTCTTGCCGAGCGTGGCGGCAACGTCCTCGGGCTTGATCTCAGGATCCGGATTGGCCATTGCGAAGATGGCCGGGTAAGCGGCCATGGCCAGCACATCCGCCGACTTCAGGCAATTGGCCGCCGAGACGCCAATGAACATGTGGGCGCCTTTCATGGCGTCGGACAGGGTGCTGTCGGTGGTGGTGAAGGCGTGTTCCTTCTTTTTCCCGGTGAGGTCGGTGCGATCAGTGCGGATGACGCCCTTGGTGTCGCACAGCATGACGGTGCGTGCCCCGGCGGCCTTGAGCATTTCGCAGATGCGCATGCCGGCGGCTCCGGCTCCGTTGATGACGATCTTGAGTTCGCCGAGGGATCGCTCGGAAAGGTGGCAATAGTTCATGGCGGCAGCCAGCGTAATCACGGCGGTGCCCCATTGGTCATCATGAAAGACGGGGATGTCGAGCATGGCATCAAGTTGGTCCTCGATTTCAAAGCAGGCGGGGGCGGCGATGTCCTCCAGGTTGATGCCGCCGTACATGGGGGCGATGGCCATGACGGTGTCAATCACGCGGCGGGGATCAGTCTTGCCGGTGTTCTTGCCATCCATCCGGCAATGGTTCACGGGGACGGACCAGCCGTCGACATCGCCGAATGCCTTGAAGAGCACGGCTTTGCCTTCCATGACCGGGATGCTGGCCTCGGCGCCGAGGTCGCCGAGTCCGAGGATGGCGGTGCCGTCGGAGACGACGGCGACGAGGTTATTCTTGGCGGTGTAGCGGAAGAGGCCCTCGCGGTCGCGGGCGATTTCCTTGACGGGGACGGCAACGCCGGGGGTGTAGGCGAGCGAGAGGTCGGTCGGGCCGGTCAGCTTTTTCGTGGTGCGCATGCCGATTTTTCCGCCGATATGGTAATTCAGAATATCTTCAGTCTTGAGGCTCATGGTGCTCCTTGGTTCGTTCAAAAA
>CAZOZF010000299.1:0-3137 GCA_964584205.1 uncultured Verrucomicrobiota bacterium | reverse complement strand
CGCCTCTCATCGGATCCAAAGACAGCCTTCATCGCCTCGATCAATCGAGCTTTCATTCAAATTTCCTTTAAAACATCTATTGAAGTTCCCGACACAGCCACGGGGCCTGCCTGACTCTCAAAAAGATCACGGGCGTTACTCCCATTCAAAAATATCTTGGATTACCGGACGGCCATAGTGAGCGGCACCCGTATAACTGGTCAGATTAGGCAATATCTTAGCGACACCGCTTCCGTGAGTATGGCCGCACAGAACGGTCATGCGTTTCTCGGGATGCTTCATCATCGCCTCTTTCAAGACATCACCTGCCGCTTTGCAGGCGAAAAACGGAAGCCAATTTGAATCGCTGGGCTTGCCCTCATGCCAGGCCGCCTGTTCAAACGGCGGCACATGGATTACCACAACAACGTGATTGGCCTTCAAAAGCGCCTGAGGGAGCACAACTCTAAAATGATCAGCCGCCTCATCACCGAGTGCCTGTATCTTCAGCCGAAGAGTGTCTCGGCTTAACCCGCTGAGTTCATCGATAAGCAAAAAGTCGTTAAGTTGGACATGCGAGCCGCAGAAATCGCCAAACCTTCCGTCACCCCATCCATCATGCCCGATGAGGACTGTATTTTTTGAAAGCGCCGTGACAGCCACATCGTTCAACCAGTGCAAATTCCGGGACGCGCCAACCTTTTCCCGGACGCGTGCCCGCACTTCCGCAATGGATCCATGATAGAAATCGTGATTGCCCAAAACAAAGTGGATGGGGCAATTCAGGATAGAATCCATCTTCATCAGGCATGATGCTACCGACGGCGCCTGGGCTATATCCCCGGCAATCAGAATATGATCTGCTTTCTTGTCCTCCAGATTCTTGAAGAACTTTCGTTGCGCACGATCATCCAGGAAATCCAGGTGTATGTCATTGATCCAAAGGGCTTTCATATCGGTCAGGATGGTTGTCGAACAACATCCACCACCCGTCGGATGTAGTGTTTTCCCGTCTTGCGAAATCGTCTATTACTCTTTATCGCCGACAACTTTATTCGTCATCAGTTCAACAATCGATTTAGCTGCAGGACCATCAGGCGAGGCACCTCCAGAATAACCAGTTTGTTGAGGTGCAAACATACAGGCAGACGCATGCGTAAGAATAACCTCTCCTTATGCTTTACGATTCAAATTCTGCAGTCGCAATATCTTTGACATAGCTCACTCTACCCGCCAAATACCTTCCCGGTCAAACCGGACTTCCACAACCTGGTGATTCACGCCAAACCGAGGCGCTATCTTACGCGCGATATGCTCTCTCATCCCCTCTATTTCCCGCCATGCGGGATCGGCTTGCTCGGCCCTTGCTTGATAAGCATCGTATTCACGAAATAGTAAATCGTGGGGTACAAGCAATCGACCAGCAAATTCATTGGCCTGATATTCGGCGCTCTCAAGATCATGGGCGGACCCAGCCCAACGTTTGAAATCATCAAATGATTTGAACTTCCGCTCCGCAATAATGTCACGGTGCAACTCATAATGCCCTAGTTCGTGAGCAAACGAGAAGCGCAACCGGTTTTCCACCCATTTACTGCCAGCTTCCCATGCAGTCAAAGCACCTTCATCCACATAGAACCCGCTCAGATCAGGCATTAATGCCGCATCCATACGTTCCTCGGCAAATAGTCCCGGCAACGGCACAATGTCCATTTTAAGGACAACGTCAGCGATGTAGATCACATCAATGGGCGGTTCACTGCCTTCTTCAACCTTTACGGATGCGCGGAAACGGTCAGCGGCCGCCCAGAGCTCCTCATGTGTGAGGTGTCTTGTTTTTACGTTGCTCATCAGGGGTATGTGCCTCCCGAATCTTTTCGATCAAGCTATCTAACTGTGTTTCGGTCAATTCGGCCCCCCGAACCGTGCGGAAAAACACCGGCAATTTGGCCAGTAGCTTCTCGTCGCTCATGACCTCCTGGGGAATCTGCCCCCGGCTGATATCGGCCTGATCCATGTATGCCTGCCATGCTTCCGTTACAGGCTTCAGCCCCAGTTGTCTGGCCCATCGCGCCAAGGTGGCTTCATCCTTCGGCGGAGGGTTGATCCCGCGTTCAATCTTGCTCCAATTACTCGGATCGAGCCCCTGTTCCGTACAGAATTGCCTCAATGTCTTCTTTTGGGCAATTCGCAACTCCTTCACCAATTCGCCAAAGCTCATGGTGCCCTCCTTTTTGCCTTTATGACTGTGGTAGTAATTATACCACAGTCATACAGCAAGCAAGTTTTTTCTGACAGGAATTCCGGGATTTTCGGTCTATGGCGTTATTGGATTCGATGCAACTTCTGCCTGATCCTCCGTTGGTTTCGGTTCCTGCTGGGCTTCCGGTTCCTGGGCAACCGCAGGCTCAAGAACCGTCACGGGAACCTCTTCAATTACCGGCGCAGGGGGAGGTAAAACCACTTCAGGCGGAATGGGCTCAAGTGGTAATCCTTCCGGTTCTGGCGGTGGCTGAGCGGGTGTTTCGACAACCGGCACGGGTTCCGGCTGTGGCGCCTCAACCACCGGTTGCTCCGCGCTAATCGGTTCGAGGGAACTGGCGGGCTCAATGACCACTGGCGGGGGTTGCTGGGCTTCCAGCGCTGGAACCGGGGGCTCCTCGGCTGCTGGCTCAGGAACAAGACTCGGGATCTCCGGAACCGGCGAGTCGTCGCTTACTACAGGGGATTCGATTGTGACCGGAGCAGGTTCAGGCAGTGGCTCCGGCTCGGGAATGGGCTCGACCATAACCGGCGGGGGCTCCTCAGTCACCGGTTGCTCAGCAACAATCGGCTCGGCGGAAATGGCGGACTCAATGGCCGCCGGGGGTTGTGGGTCTTCCACCGCCGGGGCCGGTGCCGCCGAGACTGGTGCTTCGCTGATCGAAGTCGCGTCGATGGCCTCTTCAGCCGCCGGTACCGGCGAGACGCCGGTTACTACAGGGGATTCAATGATGATCGGGGCGGGTTGAGTTTCGGGGGATGGCGCTGTGACGATGACCGGCGCAACAGGAATTGGGATTGGCGCGGCGACTAAGCGTAACCTGCTTAGTCGGGAGGCTCGTTGTAGGACTGGCTTCCCCGCGCCGTAGTCCCGCATCGCGGGCGAAGGAGGGGGA
>CAZOZF010000298.1:0-3174 GCA_964584205.1 uncultured Verrucomicrobiota bacterium | reverse complement strand
GCCCGTCATCACCCGGTAATCTGGACCCCCAGTAGCCGACCGATCCCGTAGGTAATGGCGGCGGCACCCAGACCAAACACGATTTGCCGGGAGCCCGACACCCAGAGACTCCGCCCCGTCACCAAGGTAATACCGGCCCCGATCAAAAACAACCCCACCGTGCTCACGGCCCCACTCCACAGAACGGCCGTGGCTCCCTGTGTGAAAAAGAATGGCGAAATGGGGATAATGGCCCCCACGGCAAAAAGCAGGAACGAGGTCGAGGCCGCCACCCAGGCTGACCCACCCAACTCATCGGGATCCATCCCCAACTCCTCCCGACTCAACGTATCCAACGCATGAACCGGATCGGAAAGTAACTGGTCTGCAAAAACTTTGGCCTGTTCGGGGGACAGTCCCTTGGACTGGTAAATCAGGGCCAGTTCCTCCTTTTCCTCCTCGGGCGACTCCGCCAGCTCCTGCCGTTCAACATCCAACTGGCGGGTATACAGTTCACGGGAACTCTGAACCGATAGCCATTCACCCATTGCCATCGAAATGGCACCGGCCAATAACCCCGCCAAGCCCGTGATCAGAATCGCATGCGAATCCATGGCCGCTCCGGCCACGCCCATCACCAGGCTTAAGACAGAGACCAGACCGTCATTGGCCCCCAGTACACCCGCCCGCAAGGCATTACCTCCCGTGGATCGATGCCGCCCCTCCAATCGGGCTACCGCACTCCCCGCCAAACCACCGGCCTGACCGGACAATCTTTTAAAAATCCGGGCATGCGAGCGCTCTTCCGCCGCCATCCCGGTCTCACCGGCCTCGGGCTGGGAATCATAGCGCGTGCCGGCACCCTGCTCGATCCCGGCGATGGTGGGGAGAACAAACCCGACCCCAAACCGGGCTGCCAGCCACCCGAGCATCCAGGTTCGCCAATCCCTCCCCTGTGAAGGAACCGCCATCCCTGCATCACGAAGTCGCTGCTCCCACACGGCGGCATGCTTGCGTTCGGTAGCGGCCAATTTCCGGTACAAGGTGGAGAGGTCTGGATTTTTCTCCACACTCGCCAACTGCTCATACAACATCACGGCATTCCGTTCTTCCTTCAGATTATCCCGGTATCGAACCCCATCCGCACGACTTACCATACCGCCTCCCTCGTGTTTCGTCCCACTCTATACTGAACCCAGAAACCTGAACACTCCCGAATGAGTCCGCCATCCCTCAACACTAGACACTGGGTCTTTTTTTTTCCATAATCCTACCCATGACTTTTCGACAAAAGGATAACGGATGACTCTTCAGCGCCTGCCCATTCCCCAGTTGCCGACTCACACCCTTCAAACAGGAGAGGCTGGAATTGTCCAACGGTCATTTCCGTTCGGAAAGAAAAACTTCTTCCGTCTTTTCCGCGATCAACCCCTCGACCTCACCATCACCCTGAATGCCCATAACGCCCACCCGCCTCAAGTCGTCCTGCATACCGATATCGGCGAGACCGGGCCGGGAGACTGGCGTGACATCCCCTTCACCACCACCGACGAACGGACCTTCCACCTCACCCACATCATCCCCCGTTGCGGACTCTATCGCTTCCGCATCAAATATTCGTTCGACGGTGGGGATCAATGGTGCTGGGATCGGGCGCCCCACTCTTATGTCATGGTTGATCCCCCCTCTCTGCGAACCGTCCGGCTTTACACCCTCATCCCCAGCGCCTCCGGCACGATCTCAGAGTGGAAACGACTCCTCCCGGATATCGCCACCATGGGCTTTGACGCGCTTCACCTGCTTCCGGTTTCACAGATGGGCTATTCCGACAGCCCTTACGCTTCCTCCAACCTGTTCGATGTGGATGCCCGCTACCGCGACCCCGCCGACCCCCGCAGTACCCTCGACCAGTTTGAAGACTTCGTCGAGACCTGCCGCCGGCACGGCCTCCGGCTTTGCCTCGACCTGGTGTTGAATCATGTCTCCGCCGACAGCCAGATCGTTCAGTCCCGCCCGGATTGGATTGTTCCCGACGACAACGAGCCCGACGGCTTCAAGCGCGCCGGATGCTGGCACATGCAGAACTGGATCCGCTGGGAAGACCTGGTTCCCCTCCAGTACGACCACCCCAGCACATTTGTCCGGCGCGATCTCGCCGACTACATGAAGCAATATGCCGCCTTCTGGTCCAACTACGCCGCCTACACCGGCGGCATGGTCCGGTTCGATAATCTCCATAGCAGCAACACCGACTTTGTCGCCGACCTCAGTGCCGATCTCCGGCAAAAATTCCCGGATCTGGGCATCTTCGGGGAATATTTCACCGATGAGTTGACGCTGGAGAAGACGGTGCCCGAGTGGGGCATCAACCTGCTACTGGCCAACAGCTGGGAATATCCATTCGGCCCCCAGTTGCGTCACTACATTAATTACCTGCACACCGTTTCAGGCCGTCTTCGCCACCTGTGCGCCATCACCACCCATGACACCGGAGTTCCCTCCCAGCTTTTCGGATCCGAAAGTTCCGCCCTTCCCCGCTATGCCATCTGCGCCCTCTACACCCTCGGCCAAACCGGACTGGTTCAGGGGGTGGAGGCGGGCGTCCAGGAGCGCATTCCGTTCATTGGAAAAGCATCGAAACTGGATCTCACGCCCAAGCCCGAATACCATGCCTTTTTTACCCGCATCAATGCGCTCCTCGCGCTCCATGACGTTTTCAAACAAAGTGGAAATCTGGTCTTCGTGGACAACGGGCATGAGGCCGTGCTGGCCGCTTTCCGGTGGGATCTCACGGGCAAGGAAGGCGCCGTTCTACTCATCGCCAACCTCGACATCTACCATTCCCAGACCGTGACCATAACCCTTCCCGGGGACAGCCGCGCTTTCCCTGTCTCGGTTAAAGACGCACTGACCAACGAAATTCAAACCTTTCTGGATCCGACCTTCCCGTTCACCCTTGGCCCCTGCGGGGTTAAAGTCTTTCAATTCCCAACCCCCGGAGCCTGACCCCATGAATCTCTTTATCCGCTTGGCCTTCCTGTCGGTTGTTTTGCTCATTGCTCCCACCACCTTCGCCCGCCTGGGAGATACTCCGGATCAATGCGACGAACGGTATGGCTCAAAATACACCGAAACCGCCGGACAGGGATTCTGGGCGGCGGAGCGGAAATACGAGAAAAGCGGCGTCCAGATCAC